>NZ_QUAL01000325.1 GCF_003579925.1 Jiangella rhizosphaerae
CGCCGTCCGGCGCCTGGCCGCCGCTGCCGCCGTCCGCGAACGGGCTCGGCCGCACGGTGTCGTCGCGCCGCGTCGCGTCGTCGCCGCGCGCAGCGTCGTCGTCCGGCGGAGGCGACCCCGCGATCCCGGACATCGGGCTCCCTTCGTCGGCGCCGTCCGGCCGTTGCGGCCGATGCGGCGCATGCTTCGCACGCCCCCAGGGCGCTGTGGCCGATCGCCGTCGCGCGCCCGCGGGCCGCGGACACGCCGGTCTCAGCTCAATCCTGTCACGTCCGGCGGACATCGCACGGACGAGCCACCAGCGCGCCCCCACGGCGCGCTGGTGAGCGACTTTTTCACTCTGAGGCCCCTTCGGTGTCACGATATGGACATGAAGGGACGTGTGCTCATCGTCGACGACGACACCGCGTTGGCGGAGATGCTCGGGATCGTGCTGCGTGGTGAGGGGTACGAGCACGCCATCATCACCCGTGGCGACGACGTGCTGCCGGCGTTCCGGGAGTTCAAGCCCGACCTCGTGCTGCTCGACCTCATGCTCCCCGGCCGCGACGGCATCGACGTGTGCAAGGAGATCCGCGCCGAGTCCGGCGTGCCCATCGTCATGCTCACCGCCAAGAGCGACACCGTCGACATCGTCGTGGGCCTCGAGTCCGGCGCCGACGACTACGTCGTCAAGCCGTTCAAGCCCAAGGAGCTGGTCGCGCGCGTGCGCGCCCGGCTGCGCCGCACCGACGACCCCAAGCCCGAGACGCTGCAGGTCGGCGACGTCGTCATCGACGTGGCCGGCCACTCGGTCAAGCGCGACGGGCAGCCCATCTCGCTGACGCCCCTCGAGTTCGATTTGCTCGCCTGCCTGGCCCGCCGCCCCTGGCAGGTGTTCACCCGCGAGGAGCTGCTCGAGAAGGTGTGGGGCTACCGCCACGCCACCGACACCCGGCTGGTCAACGTCCACGTCCAGCGGCTTCGCTCCAAGATCGAGCACGACCCCGAACGTCCCGAGATCGTCGTGACCGTCCGTGGTGTGGGGTACAAGGCCGGCCCTGGGTGATCCGATGATCGGTCCCGTCGGCGGGGACGGCGCGGGGGCGGCAGCGGCGGGCGCCGGCGCCGACGCGCTGTCGCGCTTCCTGCCGCGCTTGGCCCAGTGGGCGATGCGCCCGTGGCGGCTGGTCCGCGGCGCGTGGCGGCGCTCCATCCAGCTGCGGGTCATCACGGCGACGCTCGCGCTGTCGCTGGTCGTGGTCTCGCTGCTGGGCGTGACGCTGTCGCGGCAGATCACCGACGGGCTGCTGCAGGCGCACGCCGACGCCGCCGTGGCCGACGCCGCCGCGGGCATCGACAGCGCCCAGCGCACGCTCGCCGTCTCCGACGACCCGCCCGGCGAGCTGCGGCAGACGCTGACCAGCATCGTCGACACGCTCGCCGCCAGCGGCAGCACGTCGGCCGCGAGCGACCCGCTCTACGAGATCATCGTGCTCGGCGGCGAGGGCGCCCGCACGTACCGCTCCGGCGCCTACCCCGACAGCGTTCCCGACGCGCTGCGCGAACGGGTCGCCGGCGAGGAACGGGTCTTCCGCACCTACACGTCGATCCACTACCTCGACGGCCGCGAGGTGCCGGGCCTCGCCGTCGGCGGTCAGATCACCGACCCGTACGGCACCGACTACGAGCTGTACTACCTGTTCCCACTCACCGAGCAGCAGCAGACCGTCGACCTCGTGCTGACGGCGCTGGCGACGGCCGGCGTCCTCCTGATCGTCCTGCTCTGCGCGCTGGCCTGGCTGGTCGCCCGCCAGGTCGTGACGCCGGTGCGGCTGGCGGCGCGCATCGCGGAGCGGTTCTCGGCCGGCAACCTGGCCGAGCGCATGGCCGTCCGCGGCCGCGACGACCTCGCCCGGCTGGCCATGAGCTTCAACCAGATGGCGGCCAGCCTGCAGCACCAGATCGGGCAGCTCGAGGACCTGTCGCGCATGCAGCAGCAGTTCGTCTCCGACGTCTCGCACGAGCTGCGCACGCCGCTGACGACGGTCCGCATGGCCGCCGACGTCCTGTACGAGTCGCGCGGCCAGTTCGACCCCGTCGTCGAGCGCTCCGTCGAGCTCCTGCAGGCCCAGCTGGACCGGTTCGAGGCGCTGCTCACCGACCTGCTGGAGATCAGCCGGTTCGACGCCGGCGCCGCCGCGCTGAACGCCGAGCGGTACGACGTCCGCGACGTCGTCCACAAGGTCGTCGACGCCGCCACGCCGCTGGCCGTCGAGAAGGGCAGCGAGCTGATCGTCGACGTGCCGGTCGAGCCGGCGATGGCCGAGATCGACGCCCGGCGCATCGAACGCATCGTCCGCAACCTCGTCGTCAACGCCATCGAGCATGGCGAGGGCCGCGACGTCCGCATCACCGTGGCGGCCGACGACCACGCCGTCGCCGTCACCGTCCGCGACCACGGCGTCGGCCTGAAGCCGGGGGAGTCGTCGCTGGTCTTCCACCGCTTCTGGCGGGCCGACCCGGCCCGGGCGCGGACCACCGGCGGCACCGGCCTCGGACTGTCCATCGCGCTCGAGGACGCGCGCCTGCACGGCGGCTGGCTGCAGGCCTGGGGCGAGCCCGGCGAAGGGTCGCAGTTCCGGCTCACCCTGCCGGGGCTGGCCGGCGACGACCTGCGCTCGTCGCCGCTGGCGCTGGTCCCCGACGACGCCGGCGACGGCGGGCTGATCGACGCCGGCGCGATCGGCGCACCGTACCGCCGCATCCTGCCGTCCGGCGACGAGCCGGACGCCGAGGTTCCGGCCGCGCCGTCCGGGCCGGCCGAGCCGGCCGCGCCCGTCACGTCGGCGTCGTCGGCCGAGGAGGTGAGCCGGCATGCGTAGCCGCGCCGTCCTCGCTGTCGCCGTGCTCGCCGGTGCCGCCGTCGTCGCCGGGTGCAGCGAGATCCCGACGTCCGGACCGGTGTTGGACGCCGGCGCCGTCGGGTCGCAGCAGGACGAGCAGAACCGCTACGTCGAGGTCATCGAGGCGCCGCCGCTGCCCGGCATGACCCCGGTGCAGATCGTCGACGGGTTCATCGCCGCCATGGCGTCGTACCAGCCCGGGTACGAGACCGCCCGGCAGTACCTCACCGAGGAGGCGGCCGCCGACTGGGACCCGTCCGCCGGGGTGACGGTGTACTACGAGGCCACGCCGCCGACCGAGCCGGTCGGCCCCAACACCGTCCACGTGCGGACGACGCCGCGCGGCCAGGTGGGCGCCCGGGGCGCCTTCCGCGAGGCCGTGCCGGGCACGCGGGGCGACTTCGACCTGCAGCTGGAGCAGGTCGACGGCGAGTGGCGCATCGCCAACCCGCCGCCGGGCATCCTGATCTCCGACTTCAACTTCGAGCGCGAGTACCAGGCGCGCAACGTGTACTTCTTCGACCCGGGCTTCGAGGTGCTGGTGCCCGACGTCGTCTTCCTGCCGCGCACGGCCAACGACGCGACGGCGACGCTGCTGGCCCGTCAGGTGCTGAGCGGGCCGACGGAGTGGCTCGAGCCCGCCGTCGCGACGGCGTTCCGCCCCGAGACCGAGCTCGCCGTCGACGCCGTCCCCGTCAGCAACGGCGTCGCGACGGTCGACCTGAGCGCCGACGCCGCGCTCGCCGGACCCGACGAGCGCGAGCGCATGGTCGCCCAGCTGGCCTGGACGCTGGGCGTGCTGCCCGAGGTCGAGAAGGTCGAGGTGCTGGCGGACAAGCTGCCGCTGGTCCAGGACGAGCCGCTGTCGCCGCGCGACCCGCCGCTGAGCGCGTACGACCCGGCCGTGCTGCGGTCCGAGACGCCGCTGTACGCGATCGGCGAGACCGGCGTCGTGTCCGTGTCCGACGGTGAGCTGGCTCCCGTCCGCGGGCCGCTGGGCGAGCAGGCCGGCGTGCGCGAGGTGGCGGTGAACCGGGCCGCCAACCGCGGCGTCGTCATCAGCGGCGATGGGACGACCATCCAGGCGGCGTCGTTCGGCGAGGGCGAGCCGATCGACACCCTCTACCAGGGCGTCGACCTCGTCTCGCCCGCCTGGGACCGCACCGGCCTGGTCTGGGCCGTCGACCACGGCGTCGAGGGCCACGGCATCGTCGTCGTCCGGCCCGACGGACAGCCCGTCGCCGTCAGCGCCCCGGACCTCACCGGCGACGTCGGCCGCCTCGCCGTCTCTCCCGACGGCACCCGGGTCGCGCTGATCGTCGACGGCGAGGCCATGGTCGCCAACGTCATCCGCGACCCCGACAACGACGCGACGATCGTCATCGACCAGCCGCAGTCCATCGGCGCCGACGGCGTCGCCCGCGACGTCGCCTGGAGCTCGTCCAGCCCGTCCTGGAGCGCCGCCGACACCGTCGTGATCCTGCTCGAGACCGAGTCGGGCGCCGACGGCACGACGACGGTGCAGCCGTACGACGCGGCACTGTCCGGCCAGGAGACCCTCCCGCGCGGCGGCCTGCCCGCGGGTGACGCGCTGCACGTGGGCGCCGCGGCCGGGCTGCCGGTCGTGCTCGAGTCCGACGGCGTGCTGTACATGCAGCGGTCCAGCAACGCGTGGACGGAGATCGGCCCGGCGCGCAGTCCCGCCTATCCCGGCTGACGCCGGCCCGCCCGAGTCTGATCGTGGACGTCGGGTGTCCCGCGGCTCCAGCCGCCGGCCCCGGCGACCCGCTCGCCTGGACGGTGACGGCCGCCGTTCGTCCGACTCTGTCGGACCTGTGGTGCATGCTGGTTCCATGATCGTTTTCACGGGCGCCGCCACCCGGGCCGACCCCGCCGCGCCGGCCGGTCGGCGCGGGCTCGTCCGCCTGCGCCGCGCC
>NZ_QUAL01000326.1 GCF_003579925.1 Jiangella rhizosphaerae
AAGTAGAGCTCGAACTCGTGCGGGTGGGGGCGCAGGCGGATCGGGTCGATCTCGTTGGTGCGCTTCCAGTCGATCCAGGTCTCCACCAGGTCGTCGGTGAAGACGCCGCCCTCGAGGAGGTAGTCGTGGTCGGCCTCGAGGGCGTCGAGGGCCTCGCCGAGGGACGAGGGGACCGTCGCGATGTTGGCGTGCTCCTCGGGCGGCAGCTCGTAGAGGTCCTTGTCGACCGGCTCCGGCGGCTCGATCTTGTTGCGGATGCCGTCGACGCCGGCCATGAGCATGGCCGAGAAGGCGAGGTAGGGGTTGCTGGACGGGTCGGGGACGCGGAACTCGATGCGCTTGGCCTTCGGCGACGTGCCGGTGACGGGGATGCGGACGGCCGCCGAGCGGTTGCGCTGCGAGTAGACCAGGTTGACCGGGGCCTCGAAGCCCGGCACCAGGCGGTGGTACGAGTTCACCGTCGGGTTGGTCCAGGCCAGCAGGGAGTCGGCGTGCTTGATGAGGCCGCCGATGTACCAGCGGGCGAGGTCGGACAGGCCGCCGTAGCCGAGCTCGTCGTAGAACAGCGGGTCGCCGTTCTTCCACAGCGACTGGTGGCAGTGCATGCCCGAGCCGTTGTCGCCGAACAGCGGCTTCGGCATGAAGGTGGCGGTCTTGCCGGCCGCCCAGGCGACGTTCTTGATGATGTACTTGAACAGCATCAGGCGGTCGCCGGCGTGCAGCAGGGTGTCGAACTTGTAGTTGATCTCGGCCTGGCCGGCGGTGCCGACCTCGTGGTGGGCCCGCTCGATGTCGATGCCGACGCCGGTCAGCGACTTCACCATGTCGTCGCGCAGGTCGGCGTAGTGGTCGACCGGCGGGACGGGGAAGTAGCCGCCCTTGTACCGCGTCTTGTAGCCTCGGTTGCCGCCCTCTTCGACGCGGCCGGTGTTCCAGGCGCCCTCGATGGAGTCGATGTAGTAGTAGCCGGCGTTCTGCTTGGTCTCGAAGCGGACGTCGTCGAAGACGTAGAACTCCGCCTCGGGCCCGAAGTAGACGGTGTCGGCGATGCCGGAGCTGGCGAGGTAGGCCTCGGCCTTGGCCGCGATGTTGCGCGGGTCGCGGCTGTAGGGCTCACCGGTGAAGGGGTCGACGATGGAGAAGTTCAGCGCGAGGGTCTTGGCCTTGCGGAACGGGTCGACGAACGCCGTGGCGGGGTCGGCGACGAGCTTCATGTCGGACTCGTGGATGGCCTGGAAGCCGCGGATCGAGGAGCCGTCGAACATCAGGCCCTCGGCGATCGCGTCGGCGTCGAAGGCCGAGGCCGGCACGTTGAAGTGCTGCATCACGCCCGGCAGGTCGCAGAAGCGGACATCGATGAACTCGACGCCCTCGTCCTTGACGAACTTCAGCAGCTCGTCCGCGTTGGTGAACATCCGCATTCTCCTTCGCGCCGGTACGGCGCAGTCCGCATCCGTCGACGGTCGGCGTTGACCGAATTGCCCTCGTGGCCCGGACGCTAGATTCCTGGGATTTCCCGGTGGTGTCCCAAGTGTTTCACCAGTGTTACGTGCGACGTGAGACCCTTCGCGGATCCGGTCGGGTGCGGGTCGAGGCCAGGGCCTAGGCTCACAGAGTGAGCTCCGACCGGCCGACCAGTCCCGACCTCCAGCTGCCCGACCATGGCCCCGGCTCGCCGGCCGGCTGGGGACGGCGCTTCGCGGCGCTGCTGCTGGACTGGATCGCCGGCAACCTGGTCGCGTTCATCGTCACCGGCGGCGACTCCGGCGTGTGGGACGCACAGAGCGGCGTGTTCTGGCTGCCGCTGATCTGCTGGTACCTGCTCGTCGTGGTGTCGACGACGCTGTCCGGCGGCAGCCTCGGCCAGCTGATGCTCGGGCTGCGGGTCGCGCACCTGGGCGGACGGCGCATCAGCCCGGTGATCGCCGCGGTGCGGACGCTGATGATCGCGCTGGTCATCCCGCCGCTGGTGTTCACCCGCGACGGCCGCGGCCTGCACGACCTCGCGTCCAACACGGTCGTCGTCAACGCCCGCTGAACCGGGCGGGGGAGCGGCTCAGCGACCCGGCAGCTGCGTGCCGCGCGGGATGCGGGCGCCCTTGGGCAGCGGGCCCTTCGGGATGCCGATGGGCGTGCTGCCGAGGGCCCGCAACCGCTGCCGCAGCTCGGTGACCTCACCGGGCCGGATGTTCTTCGGCAGCTTGTTGAGGTGGCGGGTCAGCCGGGGGAGCGGCACCTGCCCCTCCTCGCGGCCGACGATGACCTCGATGATGGGCGTCTCGGGCGAGACACGGGCGTGCCGCTTGCGCTCGTTCGCGAGCAGCTGCGCGACCCGGCCGGCGACGGCGCCCTCACCGATGAGCACGATGCCGGGCCGGCCGACGGCGCGGTGGACGACGTCCTGGTAGCGGTTGGCGCCCACCATGGGGGTGGTGTCCCAGCCGCGGCGCAGCGTGCCGAGCGCGGCCGCGGCCGCACCGGGCTGCCCCTCGATCTGCGAGTACGCGGCCCGCTCGGCGCGCCGCCCGAACGCGATGGCGGCGGCGAGCAGCGCGATGGGCAGGCCGACGACGATCCAGAGCCACAGCGGCCCGAGGACGATGCCGACGATGACCGCGAGCGCGATGACGCCCAGCAGGATGCCCAGGGTGATCCAGCCGACCCAGCGGTCGGACCGCCGAGCCATCTTGTAGGTCTGCCGGATCTGCGCGATGCGCCCGGTCTTCTCGGGCGTCCCCTGGTCGTCGTTGCGTGCCATGGGGAGAAGAGTACTTCCTGCCGCGCCGGTGTCCCGACCCACATGCGGACGGGTGAACGCCGAGGTCGGCGAATGCCGGGTCAGTAGAATCCGGCACTGTGAGCAGCCGCGGCGAGACGACCCTCGACGCGGCGGTCCGGGTCCCGCGCGGGCAGCTGGTGGCGCAGGCCTGGGCCCGGCTCGGGCCGGACGTCGCACCGCTCAGCAACGCCTCCGGACGGCCGCTGGCCCGGACCGTCAAGCTCATCCTCGACCCGCTCGTGCTGCGGCCGGTGCAGAATCCGCGGTTCGCCGGCGCCACCGTCCGGGCCGAGGACGCCGCCGACCTCACCAGCCGGATCACCGGCGCGGGTCCGGTCCTGGCAGCGACCGCCGCGTGGTTCCTGCTGGCCAAGCGGGCCCGGCGGCAGGCGGGCATCACCGAGGGCAACCCGCAGGAACGCTACTTCCAGCGCTGCTACGAGCTGGCCCACGCCCATGGGCACCCCGACGACGTGCCGGACGCCGCGACGCTGGCCGCCGGCGCGGTCGCCGAGGCCCACGCGACGGACGGGCGGGTGACGGCGGCCGCGGTGCGGGCGTACGTCACCGACCCTGCGCACGCCGCCGCGCTGACCCGCCGGCGCGACGCGGCCTGGGCGGCGCGGGCGACGATCACCGCGCCGGAGGGCGCGCGCCACGTCGACGACGTCCTCGCCTCCTGCGCCACCACACCGGACACCGAGGCCTGGACGGCGCTCGTCAGCGGACGGTACGGGGCGCGGGACGCCGCCCACCTGGAGCCGCCCGGGGCCGCCCGTGAGCACGGGCTGACCGATCGCGTGTCGGTCGGGCCGCCCGAGCTCGGCGACGCTGCGTCGAAGCGGCGGCTGCCCAAACCGTTAGACCGCTCGATCCTGGAGCGCCTGTTCGCCGAGGTGGCGACGGGACACCCGATCGACGGCGACGTCGCCGAGCTGGTCCGCGCCGAGATCGGCCGGTCCGCCCAGGCGTGGCAGCTGGCCGAGGAGCCCGGCCGCGTGGTCCTGGCGCTGTGCCGGGCGGCGGGACCCGCGCTGACCGCCGACGACCCCGTCTGGCCGGGCGGCGACGCACGGTCGCGGCTGCGGTCGCGGTGGCGGCGGGAGGCGTACGTGCACCGCGTGCTGCGGCTGCCCGCGGCCGGGACGACGGTGGTGCCGGACGACCTGCGGGCGGAGATCCGCGACGTCCGCGCGGTGTACCTGCGGAGGCTGTGGGTCCGGCTGCACGGCCGTGAGCTGCGCCGTCAGGACGTCGACGCCGCCGCGGTCTGGGACTTGCTCGACGGCGTGCTGCGCTCGGTCGTGCTGGACCAGCGCGACCGGCTCCGCGCGGCACTGGCGCGACGGGCCACGGAGGAGGCCCGATGACCACCATGCGCGTCACGTGGTCCGGCGGCGGAGCGAGCATCGGCGCGGCGCCGGAACACCCCGAGCGCACGGCGCTGGTCGAGGCCGCCGGCGCCCTGCTGACCTGGGACGTCGTCGACGGCTCGACGCTGCCGTCCGCGACGGTCCACGATCCCGAGCGCGCGGCCGGCTGGCTGTGGGAGGTCTACGGTCCCGAGGCGGCCGCGGTGCTGCTGGCCGGCGGGCCGGGGACGTCGGTGGTGGAGGTCGCACCGGCGGCGCCGGACGTCGCCGACGCCGCCTACCGGCTGGCGTGGCTGACCTGGGCCGAGGCGTGGTGGCCGGCTTCGTACGTCGCCGACGTGCCGCCGCTGGACCCGTACCTGCTGAGCGCGGAGCGGGCGTTGACGGCGCACGCCGTCGAGCACCTGCTCGACGACGACGAGGCGGTCGAGCGCGCCCTCCACGCCGCCGTGCGTGCTACGCCGGCGGCCCGGCCGTCGTCGGCCGACACGCCACTGGCCGAGCACCGCGCGGTGCTCCTGGCTCGACTGGCTGAGCTCGGCGACGCGTACGGCATCGCCGTCCCGGAGCCCGCCGCCGGTCCGGCCGCGGGGCCGCGTCCGCCGGAACTGGCCCTCGCCGCCGGTGCGCCGCCGGAGCCGTCCGGGACCGTGGTGCAGAGCGGATCCGCCGTGGTCGACTGGTCGCTGGTGCCGCCCGGGGTGGTCGACGCCGCGGCCGCCGCGACATGGACGGTGCGGCGCCGCGACGACGCGACCGTGCTCGAGGTGGGCGTCGCACCGGCGCCGCGTCCGGTCGCCGCCGAGCTGCGGGCGAGGTTCGGACCGGCCGACCTGCCGCTGCGCCCGGACGGCGACGGCGGCCCGCTCCTCGGGACGGCGCCGCTGCCGCCGGCCGCGCTGCTCCTGCCGGCGGCGCAGCGTGTCGC
>NZ_QUAL01000327.1 GCF_003579925.1 Jiangella rhizosphaerae
CGGCGGTCGGGGTCGCGGTGGCGGTGGCCGTGGCGGGCGCCGCGGGCCCGGACCCGGCGCGGGCCGCCGACGTCATGCTCGCCGTCGGCGCCGGGCTGGCCGTCGTCGGCGCGCTGCTCATGGCCGGTCTCCGCGACCGTCGCCGCTGAGCTGGGCCAGGTAGAGGCGGCGGACGACGTCCTCGATGTCGGGCTCCTCGATGGCGAGGTCGCGCACCTGGGCGCGGCGGCCCACCGCCTCCAGGATCGCCCCCGCCGTGGTGTGCTCGGGCGTGAACGCAAGCCGGTGCCGCAGCCCGTCGGGCTCGACGGCGACGCAGCGGGTGCCGTCGATGGCGCCGAGGTCGCGCACCGGCTCGACGAGGTCGACCACCATGACGCGCTCGGCGCCGACCTGCGCGCTCAGGCCGGGCAGCGTCCCGTCGTAGACCAGGCGGCCGTGGTCGACCACGAGGACGCGGTCGGTGAGCCGTTGCACGTCGTCCATGTCGTGCGTCGTGAGCAGCAGCGTCGTGCCGTGCAGCGTGCGCTGCTCGGCGAGGAACACCCGCAGCCGCTCCTTGCTCAGCACGTCCAGCCCGATGGTCGGCTCGTCGAGGATCAGCAGCCGCGGCGAGTGCAGCAGCGCCGCTGCGATCTCGCCGCGGATCCGCTGGCCCAGCGAGAGCTGGCGCACCGGCGTGGCCAGGAAGGCGCCGAGGTCCAGCCGGTCGACCAGCTCGTCGCGGCGGCCCGGCCACGCCCCCTCGGGCAGCCGGTGGATGGCGGCGAGCGCGCGGAACGACTCGGCCAGCGGCAGATCCCACCAGAGCTGGCTGCGCTGACCGAACACGACGCCGATCTGCCGGGCCAGGTCACGGCGGCGGCGCACCGGGTCCAGCCCGCAGGTGCGCACCGTCCCCGCCGTCGGAACCAGGATCCCGGTGAGCATCTTGATGGTGGTGGACTTCCCGGCCCCGTTCGCGCCGATGTACCCGACGGCGGCGCCCTCGGCGAGGTCGAACGTCAGCCCGTCGACGGCGGCGACGACGGTGCGTTCACGGCGCAGCCGGCCGGCCGGACGGCGGACGACGAACTCGCGGCGCAGGTCGCGCACCTGGATGATCGGCTCGGTCATGATCCCGTCCCGGTGTAGTGGCGGAGACCGGCCCGCCAGCCGGCCAGGGCGACGGCCCAGATGACGACCGCGGCCAAGGGGGCGCACCAGCCCAGCCACTGCGGCGTGCCCGCCGGACCCGGCAGGTCCAGGAGCACCAGCACCGGCAGGTAGGCGGTGAACGCGGCCGGCACGACGAACGTGAACAGCAGCCGCATCGGCAGGCTGAAGATGCTGGCCGGGTAGCTGGCCGCATAGGAGCCGCCGTAGGTGAAGGCGTTGGCGAACTCGGCGCCCTCGACCAGCCAGAACTGGATCGCCGCCGCGCAGACGAACAGCCCGGCGAACACGGCCGTCGCGATAAGCGGCGTGAGCAGCAGGAGCGTGACCTTGTCCGCCGTCCAGTCGATGTCGTTGAGCGGCAGCGCGACCACGAGCACCGCGACGGCGACGGCGACCCGGCCGAGCCGGCGCAGCGACACGTCACTGGTGATCAGCTGCGCCAGCACCGGCAGCGGCCGCAGCAGGTACGCGTCCAACGTCCCCTCCCGGAGGTACACCGGCAGGTTGTCGACGTGCCCGACGAGCAGGTCCGCCACGCTGAAGCCGAGGTTGGCCAGCGCGAACAGCAGCGCGGCGGCGGCGAAGTCCAGCTCGCCGAGCACCTCGACGTTGGCGAACAGGATGTACACCTCGGCGAACTCCACGAGTCCGATGCCGACGCTGCCCAGCAGGTCGGACACGAACGAGCGGCGGTACGCCGTCTGCGACCGCATGCGCGAGCCCAGCAGCACGCGGTAGGGGCGGAACCGGCCTGCCTCAGCCACCCTGCACCACCAGCTTCCGGGCACCGCGCGCGAACACCAGACGCCCGAGCAGCAGGACCCCGGCCAGCCACGCCGCCTGGACCGCCAGCACGCCGAGCGCCGCCGTCCCCTCGACCCGCCCGGTGATGACGTCGACCGGCGCCTGCAGGATCGACGGGAACGGCGTCAGCGCCGCCAGTGTGGCCAGCCAGTCGGGGAACCAGTGCACCGGGATCACCAGGCCGGACAGCACGCTCATGCCGACGATGTGCAGCGTGAGCAGGCCGCGCAGCTCGATCAGCCAGAACGCCGCCAGGTTCACCAGCCACCAGGTCGCGAACGACACCGAGACCGCGAGCACGACGCTCACCAGCCCGAGCAGGTAGGGGAGCGGCGACGTGGGCAGCGCGAGCCCGGTGATCAGAGCCCCGGCCAACAGGGGCGGCGCGCCGCGCGGGATGAACTGGTGGACGGCCCGGCCGAGGAACCCGGCGAGGTGGGCGAACTGCGGGTCGAGCGGGCGGGCGAGGTCGACGGCGATGTCGCCGTCGCGGATGCGCAGCGCCAGCTCGTTCCAGTGGAACACGTTCACCGGCGCGACCAGGGCCTGCACGACCCATGCGTAGGTAGCGCCGGCGAGCGCGTCGTAGCCGGCCAGCGTCCCGCCCGCCGCGCCGATGGCGCCGACGGTGATGGACGCCTTGATCAGGCCGAAGACGGTGTTCGTGAACGCCCCGGCGGCGGTCGCCAGCCGGTACGTCGACCACCGGCGGAAACCGAGGACGACGAGGGTGGCGAAGAGACGCACAGTCGCCGTACGGTACTCGGCTCCCGTACCGGTGTCACAGGATTTTGTGTTACCTTGCGCCCGGGCACACGCAATCCGTCCGTATCCGGTCCGCGAGGAGTGACAGCGCGTGCTTGCCCGTCCGCGAGCCCTCGGCCTGGCGTTGTGCGCCCTGGCGCTCACGCTGGCCGCGTGCGGCGAGAGCGGCGGCCAGGAGCCTGCCGGACTCGACGACGTCCGCTCGTCGCCGGTCGCGACCACCCCCGCAGCGACGCAGGAGGCGACGCCGGACGACGAGCCGGCACCCACCGAGCACGCCTTCCCCGAGGCGGGCGTCACCATCGTCACCCCGCCGCCGTCCGGGCCGGCCGAGGAGGCCGCGCTGACCACGTTCGTCGCGTTCGCCCGCGAGTGGCGGTGGTCGCTGGGCGAGCTGCGGCTCAGCGAGGAACTCACCGGACTGGCCGCCGCACCCGTCGTGGACGAGGTCGAGCGCTCGCTGGAGTACCAGGTCGACAACGGCATCCGCTACGGCGGCCAGATGGTCATCACCCCGGTCGTCGAGGAGAGCAGCGACACCCTGGTGGTGCTCGGCGGCTGCGTCGACGGCTCCGAGGTCGTGCTGATCGACGACGGCGAGGAGCGGGCCCCCGACGGCGTCGATCAGCACCCGGTCATCCCCATGCGTGCCGTGCTGGCCAACGACGGCAGCGGCTGGCGGGTCAACGAGAACGCACTCGACGAGGACGCATCATGCTGAACCGACATTCGACCATCCGGCGCGTCGCCCTGGGCGCCGTGCCCGCCCTGCTCGTCGCCACCGGTCTGACGGCGGCCGCGATGCCGCCGGCGGCCGCCGATCCCGCGCCGCGGTGCGGCATCGGCAGCTGCGACGACGAGGACGGCGGTTCCACGCCCGGCGCCGAGGACGGCGCCATCAGCATCACCGTCTGGGGGTCCGGGACGACCTCCGGGGACGAGGGCTACGAGATCCCGGCCGAGACCGTCACCGTCCTGCCGCCGTGCCGCTACATCCAGAGCATGACCGGCAAGGAGTACTACGAGTGGATCCAGAAGTACGGCAACGGCCGCGACCCCGACGGCAACCCGATCCCGCCGTACCCGAACTACGAGCTGTACAAGGACGACACCGAGGGCCACTGGTGGGGCGGCATGTGCTCCAGCGCCGACTACGACGGCGACATCGAGGGGTTCGTCGAGTACGCCAACGAGTGGTTCGACGAGCACCCGGGCGTCTACGTGCGGCCGGGCGAGCCGGTGCCCGTCCCGCCCATCCCGCCGGAGATCCTCGTCCAGGTCGCCTACGACGAGCTGGAACTGCCCGACCCGCAGATCGCCTGGAACCCGCGCCGCGACGGCGACGGCGCCACCGTCGTCAACCTGCCCACCTGGCTGTGGCTCGACGACGGCCCCGTGGAGCTGGAGGTGCACGCCGCGGCCGGCGACAACGAGGCCCGCGTCGACGCGACGCTGAGCGGGATGAACTTCTCCGCGAGCAACGCCGCACCGGTCGCCTGCGACGGCCACGGCGTGGCCTGGACCTCCGGCGCCACGTCCGACTGCGCGCTGACGTTCACCCGGTCCAGCGCGCACCTGCCGGGCGGCGTCGCGAACGTCCTGGCGGAGAGCCGGTGGAGCATCGAGTGGTTCGCCAACGGCGAGCCGCAGGGTCCGCTCGACCCGCAGACCACGTCGGCGACGTTCGACCTGCCGGTCGCGGAGGTGCAGACGATCGTCACACGCTGAGGCCGGTAGCGTGGCGCGCGTGACCGACCCGATCATCGTCGCCCGCACCCGGGACGAGCTCGCCGAGGCGCTGTCGCGCGGCGAGAACGAGAGCGCCGTCGTCATGACGATGGGTGCGCTGCACGAGGGCCACCGCGCCCTCATGCGCGCCGCCCGCGACGAGGTCGGCGCGGGCGGCACGGTGATCGTGACGATCTTCGTGAACCCGCTGCAGTTCGGCCCGGGCGAGGACTTCGACCGCTATCCGCGCACGTTCGACGACGACCTCGCCGCCTGCGCCGAGGAAGGCGTCGACGTCGTGTTCGCGCCGGCGACGGACGAGCTGTACCCGCACGGGCAGCCGCAGGTCACCGTCGCGCCCGGCCCGCTGGGCGCTGAGCTGGAGGGAGCGGTGCGGCCGGGCCACTTCGCCGGCGTGCTGACGGTGGTCGCGAAGCTGCTCAATCTCACCGTGCCCAGCTACGCGCTGTTCGGCGAGAAGGACTACCAGCAGCTCACCCTGGTCCGCCGCATGGTGGCCGACCTCGAGCTGCCGTACGAGATCGTCGGCGTGCCGACGGTCCGCGAGGCAGACGGGCTGGCGCTGTCCAGCCGCAACCGCTACCTCTCGACGGGGGAGCGGACGGCGGCGCTGGTGCTCTCGCGGGCGCTGCGCGCGGGCGCCGGCGCCGCGGCCCGCGGGCCGGACGCCGTCCTCGC
>NZ_QUAL01000331.1 GCF_003579925.1 Jiangella rhizosphaerae
CGTCGGCGCCGCCGGCGATGACCGCGGGCGGCAGCTTGGCCAGCAGGCGGCGGTGCCGGCGGACGGCGCGCGTGCTGTTGCGGGCGACGCGGCCGGCCAGGCCGAGCAGCCACGGCACGAATCCGGCGAGCGCCGCGGCGTCCTCGCGCTTGCGCCAGGCCTCGAGGAAGACGACGGACGTGAGGTCCTCGGCGGTCTTCCAGCTGCCGGTGAGGCGGAAGCAGTAGTTGTAGACCACCGTCGAGTGCCGGGTGAACAGCTCCCCGAACGCCGCCGGGTCGCCTCGGCGCGCCCGCGACCAGAGACGCTGGTCGTCGGGGGGAGCGGCCGGCAGGGAGCTCATCGTCGTCGGGTCACCTGGCTGGTTCTCGTGCGGTCAGGGATGTCGGTGCGCTCGGCTAGCGTTGCCGTCATGAGCCGGACACCGCCCGTCGCCACGTGGCAGGCCCTCTGCCTCGATGCGAGCGACCAGCCCCGACTCGCCGAGTTCTGGGCGGCGGCACTCGATCACCGACCAGACGCAGACGATCCTACGCACCTGCGAGGTGTTGCAGAAGGCGCGCACATCTGGGTCGACGCCGTGCGCGAGGCCAAGACGGCGAAGAACCGCGTGCACCTCGACGTCGAGGTGGGCCACCTCGACGGCCTGCTCGGCCTCGGCGCCACCGTGCTGCGCGAGCCCGACGACGAGATCTCCTGGTTCGTCATGGCCGACCCCGAGGGCGGCGAGTTCTGCGCGTTCCTCCGGCCGCGGCGCCCGTCCCTGCCCGGCCGGCTCTACGAGGTGGTGGTCGACTGCGCCGACGCCCACGCGCAGGCCGCGTGGTGGGGCGAGCTGTTCGGCCTGGTCCCCGAGCGCGAGCCCAAAGAGCACTTCGCCGCGCTCGAGAGCGACGGCCGGCTGCCGTTCGACTACCTGTGCTTCGTCCCGGTCCCCGAGGCCAAGACGGTGAAGAACCGCGTCCACTGGGACGTCCGGGTCGCCGACGCCGGCCTGCTCACCGAGCGCGGCGCCACCGTGCTGCGGGCGCCCGGCGACGACATCGGCTGGCACGTCATGGCCGACCCCGAGGGCAACGAGTTCTGCGCCTTCACCCCGCCCGATTAGGCTGGGGCGACTGTGGGCACCGTTCTCGACCTCGACCTTCCCGCGCCGGCGCTGACGGCGCAGCTGTGCGACCTCGCGTCCCCCAGCGGCGAGGAGGGCCCGCTGGCCGACGCCGTCGAGGCCGCGCTGCGCGCCGTCGGGCACCTCACCGTCGACCGCGACGGCGACACCGTCGTCGCCCGCACGGCGCTGGGCCGGCCGTCGCGGGTGGTGCTGGCCGGGCACCTCGACACCGTGCCCGTGGCCGGCAACCTGCCCACCCGGCTCGTCGACGGCGTGCTCTGGGGCCGCGGCACGGTCGACATGAAGGGCGGCGTGGCGGTCGGCCTGCGGCTGGCCGCGCACGTTCCGGCGCCGACCAGCGACGTCACCTTCGTCTTCTACGACAACGAGGAGGTCGAGGCCGACCGCAACGGCCTCGGCCGGGTCGCCCGGCAGCAGCCCGGCTGGCTGGCCGCCGACTTCGCGGTGCTCATGGAGCCGTCGTCGGCGGCCGTCGAAGGCGGCTGCAACGGCACCCTCCGGGTCGCCGTCGACCTCACCGGCACCGCCGCCCACAGCGCCCGCTGGTGGATGGGCCGCAACGCCATTCACGCGGCCGGCCCCGTGCTGCAGCGGCTGGCCGAGTACCAGCCCGCCACGCTCACCGTCGACGGCCTCGACTACCGCGAAGGACTCAACGCGGTCGGCATCAGCGGCGGCATCGCCGGCAACGTCATCCCCGACCGCTGCGAGGTCACCGTCAACTACCGCTTCGCGCCCGACAAGTCCGAGGCGCAGGCGCTCGACCACGTGCGGCAGGTGTTCGACGGCTACGACGTACGGCTGCTCGACACCGCCCCCGGCGCCCGGCCGGGCCTGGACCGCCCGGTCGCGGCCGCCTTCGTCGCGGCCGTCGGCGGGCAGCCGCGGGCCAAGGTGGGCTGGACCGACGTCGCCCGGTTCGACGCACTCGGCGTCCCGGCGGTCAACTACGGCCCCGGCGACCCGCAGCTCGCGCACGCCGACGACGAACGCGTCGACGTCGCCGAGATCGAGACCTGCGAGACGCGATTGCGGGCCTGGCTCGCGACCTGACCACTAGCCTGGCCAGGTGACCCGACACGAGGAGTTCGACCGGCCGGTGGAGAAGCACGCCGGGCCGGTGATCAAGCGAGGGAAACAGTACGACGTGACGACGACCGACCAGCGCCTGCTCGACACCGCCGGCCCCACCGACTGGGTGCACACCGACCCGTGGCGGGTGCTGCGCATCCAGTCCGAGTTCATCGAGGGCTTCGGCGCGCTGGCCGAGCTCGGCCCGGCCATCAGCGTGTTCGGCTCGGCCCGCACGCTGCCCGACGACCGGTACTACCAGCTCGCCGTCGAGCTCGGCGAGCGGCTGACCGCCGCCGGGTACGCCGTCATCACCGGCGGTGGCCCGGGCATCATGGAGGCGGCCAACAAGGGTGCCCACGACGCCGGCGGCACCTCCGTCGGGCTGGGCATCGAGCTGCCGTTCGAGCAGGGCATCAACGCCTACGTCGACCTCGCGGTCAACTTCCGCTACTTCTTCGCCCGCAAGACGATGTTCGTCAAGTACGCCCAGGGCTTCGTCGTGTTCCCCGGCGGTTACGGCACCCTCGACGAGCTGTTCGAGGCGATGACGCTCGTCCAGACGCAGAAAGTGACCGCATTTCCCATCATCCTGGTCGGTGAGTCGTACTGGAAAGGGCTCGTCGACTGGCTTCGTGACACGCTGGTCGTCGAGAAGAAGATCTCGGCTGTCGACATCGACCTTCTCACCGTCACCGACGACCTCGACGAAGTGATGTCGGTGCTGGCCAGGGCCGAGGAAGCGCGCCGCGCGGCGGGCCGGGAATAGCGCCGGAATTCCCGCATTCCGGGCACTGAGTCGCCGCGTCGCTGCTTGCGCCGTACACCCTCCAAGAGGTAGACCAAGGCAACGATTGGAGGCGGCTCATGGCAGACGCACCCGTGCAGACCGGCGAGGTTCCCCGTCCGCCCGCGCAACAGCCCAGCCTGAAGCGGGTCATGGGGCCCAGCCTGCTGTTGCTGTTCGTCGTCGGCGACATCCTCGGCACCGGGGTCTACGCGCTCACCGGCCGGGTGGCCGCCGAGGTGGGCGGCGCGGCCTGGCTGCCGTTTCTCATCGCGTTCGTCGTCGCGATCCTCACCGCGTTCAGCTATCTCGAGCTGGTGACGAAGTACCCGCAGGCCGCGGGCGCCGCGTTGTACACGCACAAGGCGTTCGGCGTGCACTTCTTCACGTTCATCGTCGCCTTCACGGTCATGTGCTCGGGCATCACGTCGGCGTCGACGGCGTCGCGGACGTTCGCGGCCAACCTGGGCGAGGCGTTCGACCTCGACCTGCGCACCGCCGGCGTCACCATCGTCGCGCTGCTCTTCATGGGGCTGGTCGCCCTCGTGAACTTCCGCGGCGTCGGCGAGAGCGTCAAGGCCAACGTCGTGCTCACCTGCGTCGAGCTGAGCGGTCTGCTGATCATCATCATGATCGGCCTGTGGGCCATCGGCGGCGGCGAGGCCGACATGTCGCGCGTCACCGAGTTCGACACCCACGGCCAGGGCGTCTTCGGCGCGGTCACCGCGGCGACGGCGCTGGCGTTCTTCGCGATGGTCGGGTTCGAGGACTCCGTCAACATGGCCGAGGAGTGCAAAGAGCCGTCGCGCATCTTCCCCAAGGTCATGCTGTCCGGCCTGGTCATCACCGGCGTCATCTACGTGCTGGTCGCGATCTCCTCCGTCGCGCTGGTGCCGGTCGACCAGCTCGGCGAGGGCGACACCCCGCTGCTCCAGGTGGTCGAGGCCGGCGCGCCCGGCTTCCCGCTGAAGATCTTCGCGTTCATCACGATGTTCGCGGTCGCCAACTCCGCGCTGATCAACATGCTGATGGCCAGCCGGCTCGTCTACGGCATGAGCCGCGAGCGGGTGCTGCCCGGGCCGCTGGGCCGCGTGCACCACGCCCGGCGCACGCCCTGGGTGGCGATCATCTTCACGACGCTGCTCGCGGTCGGCCTCATCACGTTCGTCGCCGAGGTTCCGGCGCTCGGTGGCACGACGTCGCTGCTGCTGCTCGCGGTCTTCACCGTCGTCAACATCGCGGTGCTGGTGCTGCGCCGCAACCCGGTCGAGCACCAGCACTTCCGGTCGCCGACGATCATCCCGATCATCGGCGCCATCGCCTGCGCGTACCTGGCCACGCCGTTCACCGGCCGGCCCAGCGAGGAGTACCGCATCGCCGGCATCCTGCTGGCCGTCGGCGTCGTGCTGTGGGTGGTCACCGTGCTGGTCAACCGGCGGCTGCACCGGCCGCAGGGCGACATGGACGACCCCGAGAACCTGGGCGTGGGCGGCCCGATCAACTGACGCGGGTCTGGTCGTCGAGCAGTCCCTCGCGATGCGCCAGGGCGGCCGCCTCGCCGCGGCCCGACACCCCCAGCTTGGCCAGGATGTTCGACACGTGCACGCTGGCGGTCTTGGTGCTGATGAACAGCTCCTCGCCGATCTGCCGGTTGCTCCGCCCCGCGGCGACCAGCCGGAGCACCTCGCGCTCGCGGTCGGTCAGCGCGGGGAACGCCCCGGCGGCGCCGTGGCCGGATCCCGACGGCGACGGCGGCAGGCCGAGCCGGGCGCGGCGCACGAGGTCGTCGATCCAGCGCCGGATCAGCCCGGCACCGAGGGCGTCCGCGTCGGCGGCCGCCCGCCGCAGCGGTTCCTCGGCGCCTGCGCGGTCGCCCAGCAGCACGTACGCCTCGCCCAGCCGGTACGCGGCGAACGGCCGTAGGTGCGCCGGCCCCTCGGCGGCGTCGACGGCGTCCAAGGCCGCGCGCCAGGCGTCCGGCGCCGGCCCGTCCAGGCCGGCGAGGTGCGCACGGATCACCGGCGTCCATACCGGTGCCGGTCCCCAGTCGCCGATCGGCTGCAGCCGTTCGCGCAGCCACGCCGCTTCGGCCTCGATCTCCGCCGGCGGCGCGCCGGCGCCGGCACGCGCCTCCAGTGCCCAGCCGGCCGCCGCCAGCAGCGGCAGCTCGTAGCCGAACTGCCGGCCGGGTGACGCGTCGATCGCCGCCCGAATGAGCTGCCAGGCGAGGTCCGGCTCGCCGCGGCCGAGCGCCGCCTCGGCGGCC
>NZ_QUAL01000329.1 GCF_003579925.1 Jiangella rhizosphaerae
CCGGCTCCGGCGGCGCCGGTCGCCGAGCCAGCGGCCCGGCCCACCGCGCCCAGGACGAACCTGCGTGCCGGCCTGAGCAGCTTCATCGGCCGCGACGCCGACGTCGCCCGCGTGCGCGACCTCGTCGGCGAGTACCGGCTGACGACGCTCACCGGACCGGGCGGGTCGGGCAAGACGCGACTCGCCGGCGAGGCCTCGCGCGGGCTGACCGACCGGATGCCCGACGGCGTCTGGCTGGTGGAGCTGGCGCCGGTCGCGGCCGGCGCCGACGTGCCGGCCGCCGTGCTCGCCGCGCTGGACCTGCGCGACCAGGCCTTCGGCACGGCCACCGAGGACACCACGGGACGACTCGTCGCGGCGCTGCGGACGCGGTCGGCGCTGCTGGTGCTGGACAACTGCGAGCACGTCATCGACGCCGCGGCGGCCCTGGCCGACCGGCTGCTCGGCGACTGCCCCGACCTGCGCATCCTCGCGACCAGTCGCGAGCCGCTCGGCATCACCGGCGAGGCCGTCTGGCCGGTGGAGCCCCTGGCGCTGCCGCCGGCGCACGACGGCGACGCCGCCGGCCTGCTGCGCTTCGACGCCGTCCGGCTCCTGGTCGACCGCGCCCGCGCCGTCCGACCGGGCTTCACCGTCACCGACGACGACGCCCCCGCGGTCGCCCGCATCTGCCGTGCCCTCGACGGCATGCCGCTGGCCATCGAGCTGGCCGCCGCCCGGCTGCGCACCATGACCGTCGAGCAGCTGGCCGCCCGCCTGGACGACCGGTTCCGGCTGCTCACCGGCGGCAGCCGCACCGCGCTCCCCCGCCACCAGACGCTGCGCGCCGTCGTCGACTGGAGCTGGGAGCTGCTGTCCGAGCGTGAGCGCGTCGTGCTGCGCCGGCTCGCGGTGTTCGCCGGGGGCGCGACGGCGGAGGCCGCGGCGCGGGTCTGCGGCGACGGCGCCGACGTCCTCGACCAGCTGATCTCGCTCAGCGACCGGTCGCTGGTAGTGGTCGACGACGACGGCGAGGCGCCGCGGTACCGGCTGCTCGAGACGATCAAGGCGTACGGCCTGGAGCGGCTGGACGAGGCGGGCGAGCTCGACGCCGTCCGGCGGGCGCACATCGGTTGGCTGATCGAGCTGGCCGTGACCGCCGAGCCGCACCTGCACCGCGCGGAGCAGCTGGTCTGGCTGCGGCGGATGCGCGCCGAGCACGACGACATCACGGCGGCGTTGCGCGGCGCGATCGCCGCGGGTGACGCCGAGAACGCCGTGCGGCTGGTGGCGGCCTGCGGCTGGTACTGGTTCAGCGGCCACAAGAGCGAGGGCATCGAGCTCGGGATCGAGGCGCTGGCCGTGCCCGGTCCCACCGACCGCGAGGCACGGGCCACCGCGTGCGCCGTCGTCACCTTCCTGATCACCAGCGGGGTCGGCGATCTGCGGGAGGCGGCCGACTGGGTCCGGCAGGCCCGCGAGCTGGCCGTCGGCGTGGAGAATCCCGGGCCGTTCCTGCGGTTCATGCGCCCGCTGAGCGTGATCCTCGGCGCCGAGGACGACCCCCTCACGAGCCTCGCGGACACCCTGGCGCCGCTGCTCGAGGACCCCGACCCGTGGTTCCGCGCCCAGGCGCGGCTGACGCGGGCGCAGATGCTGCCCGCCGCGGAGCGGGAGGCCGACGTCACCCAGGCGCTCGCCGAGTTCCGTCTCGTCGGCGAGCGGTGGGGCATCTCGTACGCCCTCACCACGCTGGCGGACCTGTTCGCCCGGCGCGGGGAGCTGGAGCGGGCCATCGAGTACTACGAGCAGGCCATCGTCGCCATCACCGAGATCGGCACCATCGACGACGTCGTCATGATGCGCAGCCGGCTCGCCCAGCTGCGGTGGCTGGCCGGCGACCACGCCGGCAGCGACGCCGAGGTCGCGCAGGCCGAGCGCGACGCCGAGCAGGTCGCCTGGCCCGACGGCCTGGCCATCATGGCGCTCAACCGCGCCAGCCTCGCCATCTGGGCCGGCGACCGCACGACCGCGGAGCAGCAGCTGGACCGTGCGCAGGCGCTGTTGCGGGACGTCCCGGTCCACCCCGTGTTCCGGGCGGTCATGCTGGAGCTCCAGGCCTGGATGGACGCCGAGCACGGCCGGTGGGACGCCGCTGCCGCCGCGCGCACGGAGGCACTGGCGGCGGTACTGAACAGCGACGACAGCGACGAGGAGTCCGTCGGGGCGGTGCTGGTCGGGATCGCCGACCACGCGCTGCGCCGCGACCGGCCGGCCGACGCCGTCCGGCTGCTGGCCGCTGTGGAGGTGCTGGCCGGCGGGCTCAACCGGTCCACGCCCTGGGGCGTCCACGCCGACGAGGCCGCCCGCGCCGCACTGGGCGACGGGGCGGCCTCGGCACTGCTGGAGGAGACCGAGCGGGAGCTCGCCGGCATGGACGCCGACGCGGCCCACTCGTGGTTGCGCGAGCTGGCCGCGTCGGTCCTGGGCCCTCCCCTCAGCGGACCGGCGGGCGGCGGAACAGCTTGAGCGCCCAGAGGTAGCCGAGCACCCCGATCACCGCGGTCCAGCCCAGGGCGAGGACGGCGTTGTCGCCGATCTCGGTGCCCAGCAGCAGGCCGCGCAGCGTCTCGATGACCGGGCTGAACGGCTGGTACTCGGCGAACCAGCGCAGGCCGGCCGGCATCGAGTCGGTGGGGACGAACCCGCTGCCCAGGAACGGCAGCAGCACGAGCAGCGTCGGCGTGTTGCTGGCGGTCTCGACGCTCTTGGCCGCCAGGCCCATCGCGACGGCGAGCCAGGTCAGCGCGACGGCGAAGACGCACAGCAGGCCGATGGCGCCGAGCCACTCCATCGCGTTCGCGTCGGGCCGGAACCCGATCAGCAACGCCACGCCGAAGACGAGGACCAGGCCGACCAGCGTCTGCAGGAAGCTGCCGATCACGTGCCCGGTGAGCACCGCGCCACGCGAGATGGCCATGGTCCGGAACCGGGCGATGATGCCCTCGTGCATGTCCATGGCGACGGAGATCGCCGTGCCCTGGATCGCGGCTGCCACCGTCATCAGGAGGACGCCCGGGACGAGGTACTCGATGTAGTCGGCGCGGTCGCCGGCCGGGCCGCCGAGCCCGGCGCCGAGCGTCTCGCCGAAGACGTAGGCGAACATCAGCAGCATGATCACCGGGAGAGCGACCAGCTGCACCGTCATCGCCGGGTAGCGGGCCCACCGGCGCATGTTGCGGCGCAACATGGTGCGCGAGTCGCGGGCGGCGAAGGTGAGGGTGCTCATCGGACGGTCTCCTTCTGCTCGTCGTCGGCGGCGTCGCCGGCGGTCTCGGCCGGGCGGCCGGTGAGCGCCAGGAAGACGTCGTCGAGGTCGGGGGTGTGGACGGTGAGCGACGCGACCTCGATGGAGGCGACGTCGAGGTGGTCGAGGACGGCGCGCAGCGAGTGGACGTCGCCGTCGCTGGGGACCTGCAGCGCGAGCGCCGCGTCGTCGCGGGTGGAGCCGGCGAACGTGCGCGCGGCCTGGTCGAGCTCGGCCGGGTCGGCGAACTGCAGCCGGATGTGCCCGCCCGGGATGAGCCGCTTGAGCTCGTCGGACGTGCCCTCGGCGACGATCTTGCCGTGGTCGAGCAGCGCGATCCGGTCGGCGAGCTCGTCGGCCTCCTCCAGGTACTGCGTGGTGAGGAAGATCGTGACGCCGCCGGCGACGAGGGTTCGGATGGCCTCCCACATCGTGCGCCGGGTGCGCGGGTCCAGGCCCGTGGTCGGCTCGTCCAGGAAGATCACCTTGGGATCGCCGACCAGCGTCATCGCGAGGTCGAGCTTGCGGCGCATACCGCCGGAGTACGTCGACGGCGCCTTCGCAGCCGCGTCCACCAGGTCGAACCGCTCCAGCAGCTCCGTCGCGCGCCGCCGGCCCTCCTGCTTGTCCAGGTGGTGCAGGTCGGCCATGAGCAGCAGGTTCTCCTCGCCGGTCAGCAGGTTGTCGACGGCGGAGAACTGGCCGGTGACGCCGATCGCGCCGCGGATGCCGTCGGCGTCGCTCGCCAGGTCGTGGCCCGCGACGCGGACCGTGCCGCCGTCGGCCTGGATGAGCGTGGAGAGGATTTGGACCGTGGTGGTCTTGCCGGCACCGTTCGGGCCGAGCAGCGAGAAGACGGTGCCTTCGGGGACGGTGATGTCGATGCCGTCGAGGACGGTCTGCTCGCCGTACGACTTGCGCAGGCCGGTCGCGGCGATGGCCGTCGGTCGGTCGAGTGTCATGGCTCCTCGTTTCGTGATGTCGCGGTGGTGATGCGACCACTCTCGGCGGGCCGGCTGACACGGCCGTGAGCCGGCGCTGACACGCCGCTGACACGGCCGCTGACACCGGCGTGTGCCGAGGTCAGTAGGCTGTGCCGGTGCCCCTTCTCCCCTCCTTGGCCGCGGCTGCGTTGCTCCTGGGGGCACCGGCCGATGCCGCCGACGAGCACGCCGACACCGTCGACGAGATGGTCGAGCAGCTGCGCGACGACCCGATCCTGGTCCAGCCGTCGATGGGCATGGGCGACTCCGAGCGCGCACACGACGTGCTCACCGAGGCGGCCGCCGGCCTCGACCTGCCGGTCTACGTCGTCCTGGCCGACACCCCCACGGACCTGGTGGGCACCGACTCGATCGCGGAGCAGGCGACCGCGGTGTTCCGCGAGGCCCTGGGCGACGGGCTCTACCACGTCGAGTTCCTCGACGGCATCTCCTACACGCAGTCCTGGGGCGACGACGAGCTCGACGACGCCTACCTGGCGCCGGTCACGTACGCGATCGAACGGGCGGAGTCGAACGGGCCGGGCGAGTACCCCCGGGTGTCGGCGCTGTTCGAGGCGGTGCTGACGCTGCGCTGGGCGGCCGCGCCGGCCGAGCCGATCCCCGACGACGTCGTCGACGAGTACGCGGCCCAGCCGTGGGCGTTCGTGGCGGAGTCCACGGTGGACCGGGCCGACGCGACCGCCGGCCGCTGGGTCGCGGTGCTCGCGACGGTGTTCGGAGTCCTCGTCGCCGGGACGATCATCACGCTGGTCGTGACCCGGGCGAAGCCCGCCGGCCGCGGCGCGCCGGCACGGCGGCCCGCGTCCGCGCAGCCGTCGGGACGGCGCCCCGCGTCCGAGGAGTTGTCGGTGCCCGCCCGTGGGGTGGGTCCCACCCGGACGGGGCGGGGCGTGCCCACGTCGGCCGTACCGGACGACATCGCCGAGACCGCGCGGCGGCGGCTGGACGAGGCCCGCCGGCGGCTGGCCGGGCTGC
>NZ_QUAL01000330.1 GCF_003579925.1 Jiangella rhizosphaerae
CGCCCGCCCGCACGATGCCGTCGAGCAGGATCTTGATGTTGACCTCGTGGTCGGAGGTGTCGACGCCGGCGGAGTTGTCGATGGCGTCGGTGTTCACCCGGCCGCCGGCCTGGGCGAACTCGACGCGGCCGCGCTGGGTGAGGCCGAGGTTGCCGCCCTCGCCGACCACCTTGCAGCGCAGGGCGGCGGCGTCGATGCGGATGGCGTCGTTGGCCTTGTCGCCCACCTCGGCGTGCGACTCCGTCGACGCCTTGACGTAGGTGCCGATGCCGCCGTTCCACAGCAGGTCGACGGGGGCGCCGAGGATGGCGTGCATCAGCTCCGGCGGCGTCATGGTCTCGACCGACGGGTCGATGCCCAGCGCCTGCTTGGCCTCGGCCGACAGCGTGATCGTCTTGGCGCTGCGCGGGTAGACGCCGCCGCCCTCGCTGATCAGCTTCGGCTCGTAGTCGTTCCAGCTGGACCGCGGCAGCTCGAACAGCCGGCGGCGTTCGGCGTAGGACTCCGCGGGATCGGGGTCGGGGTCGAGGAAGATGTGCCGGTGGTCGAACGCGGCCACCAGCTTGATGTGCTCGGACAGCAGCATGCCGTTACCGAACACGTCGCCGGACATGTCGCCGATGCCGACGACGGTGAAGTCCTCGGCCTGGATGTCACGGCCGAGCTGGCGGAAGTGCCGCCGCACCGACTCCCACGCGCCGCGGGCGGTGATGCCCATGGCCTTGTGGTCGTAGCCGGCCGAGCCGCCGGACGCGAACGCGTCGCCCAGCCAGAAGCCGTACTCCTTGGACACGGCGTTGGCGATGTCGGAGAACGACGCCGTGCCCTTGTCGGCCGCCACCACCAGGTAGGGGTCGTCGCCGTCGTGCCGGACGACCTGCGGCGGCGGCACGACGCTGCGGTCGGCGGCGCGGTTGTCGGTGATGTCGAGCATGGCGCGGATGAACGTCTTGTAGCACTCGACGCCCTCGGCCAGCCACGCCTCGCGGTCGACGGCGGGGTCGGGCAGCAGCTTGCCGACGAAGCCGCCCTTGGCGCCGACCGGCACGATGACGGCGTTCTTCACCGCCTGCGCCTTGACCAGGCCGAGGATCTCGGTGCGGAAGTCCTCGCGCCGGTCCGACCACCGCAGGCCGCCGCGGGCGACCGCGCCGAAGCGCAGGTGGACGCCCTCGACCCGAGGCGAGTAGACCCAGATCTCGTACATCGGCTTCGGGTCGGGCAGGTCGGGCAGCGAGCGGGAGTCCAGCTTGAAGCTGGTCACCGTCTGCGGGCCGCCGACGGTGGCGCGGTAGTAGCTGGTCCGCAGGGTGGCGTTGACCAGCCGCAGGAACGACCGCAGGATGCGGTCCTGGTCGAGGCTGGCGACTTGGTCGAGGGCCTCCTCGATGCGGTCGGTGAGCTGCTCGGCGGCTGCCGTCCGGGCCGCGCGGCCGGTGTCGTCGGCACCGTAGCGCTCGGGGTCGAACCGGGTCTCGAACAGGTCGACGAGCATGCGCGCCACCTCGACGTGGCCGGACAGCGCCTCCTCGAGGTAGTTCTGGCTGAACGTCGTGCCGGTCTGGCGCAGGTACTTGGCGTACGCGCGCAGGATGGAGGCCTGGCGCCACGAGAGCCCGGCCTGCGGCACCAGCGCGTTGAAGCCGTCGCTCTCGGCGTCGCCCCGCCACACCGCGGCGAACGCCTCCTGGAACAGCACCTTGAGGCGGTCGGCCTCGGTGGCGCGCAGCCCGCGGTAGCGCAGCCCGAAGTCGTAGATGTACGCCGTCGACTCGCCGTCGGGGCCCCGCCGGACGATCTCGTAGGGCCGCTCGTCGACCACCTCGACGCCCATGCGCGACAGGATCGGCAGCACCTGGGTCAGCGAGATGGGCGTGCCCGTGCGGTAGATCTTGAACCGGCGGTCGGTGGCCAGCCCGCCGACCGGCTGGTAGAGGTTCATACCCAGGCCGTTCTCGGCGGGCAGCTCCTCGAGGCGGCGGACGTCGGCCACCGCCGTCCGCGCCGGGAAGTCGGCCTTGTAGCCCTCGGGGAAGCCCTGACGGTAGCGGCGCAGCAGCTTCGCCGCGCCCTCCTCGCCGACCTGCTCGGCCAGCGCGTCGGACAGCTCGTCGCCCCACGACCGGGTGGCGCCGACCAGCTGCTTCTCCAGCGCCGGGATGTCGATGTCGGGCAGCTCCTGGTCGCGCTTCATCCGGATGACGAAGTGCAGCCGGGCCAGCACCGACTCGCCGACCCGCGCGGTGAAGTCGATGGAGTCGCCGTCGGTGGCCGCCAGCAGCAGACGCTGGATGCGCTCGCGCACGTCGGTGTTGTAGCGGTCGCGCGGCAGGTAGACGAGGATCGACAGGTAGCGGCCGTAGTCGTCGCGGCGGATGAACATGCGCAGGTGCCGGCGTTCCTGCAGGTGCACGACGGCGAGCGCGGTGGGCAGCAGCTCCTCGACCGGGATCTGGAACAGCTCGTCGCGCGGGTAGGTCTCGAGCACCTGCAGCAGGTCCTTGCCGGAGTGCCCGGACGGCGCGAAGCCGGCCTGCTCGATGACCTCGGAGACCTTGCGCCGCAGCACCGGGATGCGCAGGACGCTCTCGGTGTAGGCCGCCGACGTGAACAGGCCGAGGAAGCGCCGCTCGCCGACCACCTCGCCGGCCTCGTCGAACGACTTGACCCCGACGTAGTCGAGGTAGGCGGGGCGGTGCACCGTCGCCTTCGAGTTGGCCTTCGTCAGCACCAGCAGCTGCTTCTCGCGCGCCTTGGCCCGCACCTCGCGCGGCAGCTTGCCGAACGATCCGGAGAGGTCCTGGTCGGAGCGCAGGATGCCGAGGCCGGTGCCGGTGACCGCGCGCAGCACGTCCTCGCCGTCGACGACGTCGAGCTGGTACTCGCGGTAGCCGAGGAAGGTGAAGTGGTCGTCGGCCAGCCAGCGCAGCAGCTCGCGGGCCTCGTCGGCCTCGGGCGCCTTGATCGACGACGGCGGCTGCTCCAACTCGTCGGCGATGTCGATGGCCCGCTGCCGCATGCGCGGCCAGTCCTCGACCGCCTCGCGGACGTCGCGGAGCACGTCGCGCAGCAGCCGCTCGATGGCGGCTTGGTCGTCGGGGTCGTCGGTGCGGTCGATCTCGACGTGCATCCACGACTCGACGATGGTGTCGGGGTCGCGGCGCGGGTCGTTCTCGTTGAGGTCGAGCACCTCGACCAGCTGGCCGGTGATGTCGCGGCGGACCACCAGCTGCGGGTGGACGACGAGGCGCAGCGCGTGGTCGTGCTCGGACAGCGCCATGGTGACGGAGTCGACGAGGAACGGCATGTCGTCGATGACGACCTCGACGATGGTGTGCCCGGACGCCCAGCCGTGCTCGTCGATGGTGGGCGTGTAGACGTTGACGACGGCGGTGCCCTGCGGCCGGAGCTGGGCCGAGCGTCGGTGCGAGGCGGCGACGCCGTACACGTCGACGACGTCGCGGTCGACCAGGTCCTCGGCGGCGACGTGCCGGTAGTACCGGCGAAGGAACGCCTCGTCCTGGTCGCGGCTTCCGCGGTCGCCGACCAGCGCGGCCTTCGCGAGGAGCTCGGACTTGGCTTCGTCGAGCCGATTACGCATGATCCACCAACCCCCGGGAGCCAGACTCCGCACGTCGTTGTGCGGAACCTCTCAGAACCTTAGTAGCTCCCCGGCGCGGCCGCGCGCCGGACCCCGATCTCATGATCAACTCCTTGTTGCCGGCCGGTGAACACTCGCGGCGGACGGGCTCCGGGGCGGCCCGGCCGGCGCTCCACCAGGGGTCGTACCGCTTCCGCGGGCATGCATGCCTCACAGGGCGGCATCGGCCCTCGTCGACGGCGGCCAACCGGTCAGAGCCAGGAACGGAGCTCCCAGAGCAGCGGGTAGTAGCGGAGGTCGAGGCGGCTGCGCAGGTAGGAGGCGCCGGACGAGCCGCCGGTGCCGGTCTTCGTGCCGATCATCCGCTCGACCATCGTGACGTGACGGGCCCGCCAGCCGGCGCTGAGCTCGTCGTGCGTCATCAGCGCCTCGGCCAGCTCCCAGACGTCGCCGTAACCGCCGCGGTCGTGCGCCGCGATCCGCAGCGACGCGCTGATCTCGGCGTCGGTACCCGCGGCGAGGTCGTGGGTGCGGAGCACGGCGACGAACGCGTCCCAGAGCGTCGGCTCGTCCAGCCGGCGGTGCAACCGGGCCGCCTCGTCCTCCGTCAGGGCGCGGAACCGGCGCAGGAACGCCTCGTCCTTCGCGCCGGAGATGAACTCCAGCTCGCGGAACTGCACCGACTGGAAGCCGCTGGCCGGCGCCAGCTTGGCGCGGAACTGGAGGAAGTCCTGCGGCGTCATCGTCTCCAGGACGCCGACCTGCTCGATCAGGATGCGCTCGATCTCGTGCACCCGGTGCAGCAGGTGCCGGGCCCACCAGAGGCGGTCGTCGAACATCGCCTGCCGGGCCGACTCCAGCTCGTGCAGGAGCTGCTTGAACCACAGCTCGTAGACCTGGTGGATGGTGATGAACAGCAGCTCGTCGTGAGCATCGGTCTCCAGGCGCTGCTGGTCGAGCAGCTGCCCGAGACGCAGGTAGGTGCCGTAGCTGAGCCGGGCACCGTCCTCGCCGAACTGGGCGGACGGAGGGCTGATCTCCTGGTCGGGTGTCACCCCGCCAGCGTATGAGTCAGGATGTGGAGCCATGGACCTGTACAGCGAGCTGCGTTTCGACGCCGATCCGGCAGCGGTCTTCGCGATGCTGACCGACGAGGCCTACATCGGGAAGAAGACCATGGCCGCCAACGCGATCCGGCACGAGGTGAGCGTCCGGCGCGACGGCGACCGCGTCACCATCGACCTGCTGCGAGTGATGCCGCCGGACGTCCCCGACTTCGTGCGCCGGTTCGTCGGCGAGACGATCGACATCAAGCAGAAGGACGTCTGGAGTCCGGCAGCCGCCGACGGGTCGCGTGAGGGCAGCATCGCACTGGAGATGTCCGGGGCGCCGGTCAAGGCCACCGGCACCATGACGCTGTCCGCCAACGGCGGCGCGTCGACCGTGCTCACCATCAAGGGTGTACTCAAGGCGTCCGTGCCGCTGGTCGGCGGCAGGATCGAGCAGGCTCTGCACCACGGGCTCACCGAGGCGGCGAAGATAGAGGAGCGGGTCGGCCGCGACTGGCTGGCCGGACGCCGCTGATCGACGCGGCCGTTCGCGCGGCGCACGTCCGTCCGGCGGCCGGCGCCGGGCGGACGGCGCGCCTGGCGGCAGGCGTGCCTCGCCGGCGTCGGGTC
>NZ_QUAL01000334.1 GCF_003579925.1 Jiangella rhizosphaerae
CTCGTTGCGCAGCATGAGCTCCAGCCACGGGTACGGCTGGGCGCCGGCCATGCCGGCCGCGGACACCAGCGGGTCGGCGCCGGAGTCCTCGTAGCCGATCGCGGCGGCCTTGAGCACGGCGGCGTACTGGTCGGCGGTCTCGGTCGGCGTGGTCCAGGAGCCGGCGTTGACCTCGTTGAGGAACTCCCACGCCTCCACGCCGCGGTCGGCGAAGTAGGCGGCGGACTCCTTGGCGAAGTCGTAGACGGCGTTGAGGTTGTTCGGGAGCTTCTTGTCGCTGTCCCGGGTCCAGGCCGGCGCGCCGCCCATCATCTCCAGGATCTTGATGCCGGTGCCCTCGAGCGCCTGGGTCCAGCCGTCGGCGCGGACGTCCTTGGTGAAGTCGAACTGCCCCGCGGCCGGGTTGACCGCGCCCCACGAGACGCGCTCGCGGATCCAGGTGACGCCGGACAGGTCCATGGCACGGGCGAACGCGTCCCACTTGTCCGGCGGCAGCAGCAGGCCGCCGGCGACGTCGAGGGCGAACGGCGAGTCGGCCGGCTTCGTGCGGTCGGCGCCGGCCAGCACCACCGACGCCTGCGTGGTGACGGCGGCCGTGCCGGTCACCTGCGCGCTGATCGAGTAGTGGCCGATGTCCAGCGTCCCCGCGTCGATCGCGACGGACTCCGCACCCGCCGCGACGGGCAGCGTGCCCTGCGCGACCGTGGCCGACCAGTAGTCCCGCACGACGTAGCTCAGCTGCGTGGCCTGCGGCGCGGCGCCGTTGAGGGCGACGGTGAACGTGGCGGGCGACCCGTCCTCGATGACGTTGAGCGGGGCGCCGTCGGCGGTGATCGTCTGGACCTTCAGGTCGGTAGGTGTGAGCGTCAGGGCGTCGACGTACATGACGTACCTGGTGTCCAGCGCCCTGCGGTCGTCGACCCGGAACGTGAGGGTGTTCGCGCCGGCGGTCAGGTTCACGGTGCCCAGGCGGTACTTGGCGATCTCGGACGTGATCGTCGCGCCCTTGACCGCCTGCGTCACCGGCTCGAACGCGCCGTCGTTGACCTTGAGGTCGTAGGGCGAGGCCCAGGTCACGCCGGACGGGGGAGTGCTGGCGACCTCGAGCTGGTACAGGCCGTCCTCCGGCGCCGTCACCTCGTAGCTGGCGCGGTAGTCGCCGGTCGACGGCGCCGTGGTGGTCCACAGCTGCAGGAACCGGCCGCCGCTCATCCGCGCGTCGTCGACCACGCCCGGCGTGTAGGTGGTGGCAACCGCGTCCTCCGCCTCGACGACGAGGCCGTTCGCGGCCGCCTCGGGGGCGGCGAGCACCGCGAGCGGGAGCAGCGTGGCCGCCGCCGCGGCGAGTGCCCTCCGGATGCGGCCGTGGCGTTCGGTCCTGACTCTCATCGATCCCAGCTCCTCACCGGTGGACGCGCCAACGTGAACAGGGTGTGACGAGAGTGTGTCGGCGCGTGGTCGGCTCGCGCCATACACTGCGTGCCAGGCCTTTGCACGAAACGCTGAGCCGGGTCGATCGTTGCGACCTCGACCTACTTGTACGAAGCGCCGATCACACGCGGTGATGTGCCGAGAGGAGGCGGGCCATGGCGACGGACACCTACGCCGACTACTTCGACTTCGTCGTCACCGACATCGACTACGTCATCCAGCGCGAGCCGGACCCGGACTGGGGCGTGACGTCGATGGTGAACAGCAGCTCGTACATCCTCGCGTACGCGACCTCCGGGCTGGCGCACTACCGCTTCGACGGTCACGAGGACCTGCTGGTCCGCGAGGGCGACGTGCTGTTCTTCCCGAAGGGCATGGCGCACTCGGGGCACGCCGACGAGGAGCGGCCGTGGTCGTTCCTGTCCGTCGCGTTCGACGCGGAGGCCGGCGCCGGGAACGTCGACGAGCAGCTCTCGGTCGTCGACCACCTCAACCGCGGCTCGTTCGCCAGCCGGCTCTCGGCGCACTTCGCCGAGCTGCACCTCGCCTGGACGCAGCGCAAGCCCGGCTACCTCATCCGTTGCCGCGCCATCACGATGACGATCCTGCACGAGCTCATCCGGCAGCAGACGCTGCCGCACCTGGACAGCCCGCACGCCCGCGAGCTGATCACCGTCATCGAGCTGATGCGGGCGAACTACCGGCAGACCTACGCCGTCACCGACCTCGCGCACCGCGCCGGGCTCAGCCCGTCGCACTTCCGTGCGCTGTTCAAGCAGTTCACCGGCCTGACGGCGAAGGAGTACCAGCACCGCATCAAGATCGCCAAGGCGAAGGAGTTCATGCTCAGCGGCGAGTGCAACGTCACCCAGGCGGCCACCCGCGTCGGGTTCGCCGACATCTACTACTTCAGCCGGCTGTTCAAGAAGATCGACGGCCGCAACCCGTCGGAGCTCATCCGCCGCTGACGGCCGGCCGCTCAGACGTGCGCGTTCCGCGGACGCTCGACGACCGGCGGGTAGGGCGCCGGTTCGTGCCGCTCCTCGAACCGGTGCCGGCCGGCGGCCACCTCGTGCGCCGCGCCGCCGGGCAACCGTACGGTGGCGGTGCAGTTCGGCGGCACCTCGACGTCGAGGGTGAAGGCGTCGCCGTCCTGGCTCCAGCGCACCGAGGCCCGGCCGTACGGCGTCAGGTGCACCGCTCCGGCGCTGGTCAGGTCGCCGCCGGGCCGGGGTGCGACGACGAGGTGGCGGTAGCCGGGCGCGCCGGGGGCGAGGCCCGCCACCACGCGGTGCAGCCAGTCCGCGACCGCGCCGAGCGCGTAGTGGTTGAACGACGTCATCTCGCCGGGGTTGACGGTGCCGTCGGGCAGCATGCTGTCCCAGCGCTCCCAGATGGTCGTCGCGCCCATGGTCACCGGGTAGAGGAACGACGGGCACGACGTCTCCAGCAGCAGCCGGTACGCCACCTGCGTCGCGCCGGCGGTGCACAGGGCGTCGGCGATGAGCGGCGTGCCGACGAAGCCGGTGCCGATGCGGTAGCGGCCGTCGTGGACCAGCTCGACCAGCCGGCGCCCGGCGCGCTCGCGCTGCTCCGGCGTCTCCAGCAGGGCGAACTGCAGCGCCAGCGCGAACCCGGTCTGGGTGTCGCCGGCCAGCCGGCCGTTCGGCGTGACGTACTCGGCGGCGAAGGCGCGGCGGACGCGCGCCGCCAGGTCGGCGTACCGTTCCGACGCCGCGTGCTCGCCGATCAGGGCCGCGGCGTCGGCGAGGATCGCCGCCGAGCGGGCCAGGTAGGCGGTGGCCACGAGGGCCGGGTCGGTGCGCGCGGCGGCGGGGTCGTCCGGCGGCGCGCTGGGGTCGAGCCAGTCGCCGTACTGCCAGTCGCCGTCCCAGATGCCGCTCTCGCCGGCCCGCTCGGCGATGCCGTCGACCCAGGCCGTCATGCTCGGGAACTGGTCGCGCAGCAGTTGCAGGTCGCCGAAGCGCCGGTACAGCACCCACGGCACGACGACGGTGGCGTCGCCCCACGCGGCGGCGTCGTTCTTGTCGTCGAGCACGTTCGGGACGACGACCGGCGGCAGACGGTCCGGGGAGGCGAGCTGCTCGGCGGCGAGGTCGCGCAGCCAGGACGTGAGCGGGCCCGCGCAGTCGAACAGGAAGCTCGCCGCCGGTGCGAAGACCTGGAGGTCGCCGGTCCAGCCCAGCCGCTCGTCGCGCTGCGGGCAGTCGGTGGGGACATCGACGAGGTTGCCGCGCAGACTCCATACCACGTTCTCGTGCAGCCGTTCCAGCAGCGGCTCGGACGCCTCGAACCAGCCGGTGCGCTCGACATCCGTGTGGACGACGACCGCGGTGACGTCGTCCGCCGTCAGCTCGCCCGGCCAGCCGTCGACCTCGGCGTAGCGGAAGCCGTGGAACGTGAACCGCGGCTCCCACTCCTCGCCCTCCGGCCGACCGGCCAGCGTGTAGCGGTCGGTGGCGCGCGCGGTGCGCAGCGGGCGGACGCCCAGCTCGTCGTTCTCCAGCACCTCGGCGTGGCGCAGCGTGACGACGTGGCCGGCCGGCCCGCTGACCCGCAGCCGGACCCGGCCGACCAGGTTCTGCCCGAAGTCGACGATGGTGCGTCCGGATGGAGAGGTCAGGATGGCGGCCGGGCGCAGCACCTGGGTGCGGCGTACCGGCGGCCCGGTCGGCGCGACCAGGCGGGTCCGGTCGACCGGCGCGCGCCGGCTGCCGCTCCAGCCGGTGTCGTCGTACCCGGGCGCGGACCAGCCGGGCCGCTCCAGCCGTGCGTCGTAGGTCTCGCCGTCGTAGAGGCTCGCCTCGAGGATCGGCCCGGTGGCGCACCGCCAGGTCTCGTCGGTGCCGACGACGACGGTGCGGCCGTCGGCCAGCCGGACCTCGAGCTGGGCCAGCAGACCGGCGCGGTCGCCGTAGACGTTGCGCTTGGACTTCCAGGTCAGCCGCCCGCGGAACCAGCCCTCCGCCACGGTGGCGCCGAGCGCGTTCGGGCCCTCGCGCAGCAGGCCGGTCACGTCGTAGGTCTGGTAGCGCAGGCGGTGGTGGTAGCTCGTCCAGCCCGGCGCGAGCACCTGGTCGCCCACGACGGCGCCGTTGAGCTCGACCTCGTAGAGGCCGTGCGCGGTGGCGTACAGGCGGGCCGACTCGACCGGCCCGGGCAGCTCGAACTCGTGGCGGAACAGCGCCGGCGGATGCGAGCGGTCCGGCGCCTCGTCCCAGTCGGGGCCGATCAGCTGCGCCGTCCAGTCCGCGGCGTCGAGCAACCCGGCCTCGACGACGTGCCAGTCGCTCCAGGCCGACGGCTCGGCGCCGTCGTCGCCCCACACCCGGACCCGGACGCGACGCCGCTCCCGCGAGCGCAGCGGGGCGCCGGGCCACGGCACCAGGACGGACTCGGCTGAGTCCACCCGGCCGGACGACCACGTCGCGCCGGCGTCGCCGTCCACCATCTCGACCTCGTACGCCGCCTGCCGCCAGCCGGGCACGTCAGTGCTGGTCAGCCAGGACAGCCGCGGCCGTGGCTCACCGATTCCGAGGGGTTCCCGATGGTGCTCGAACCGCACCGACGTGATGTCCATGCCGCATATCGAATCGTTTCAAACGTGTGCCGTCAACCTTGCTGAGTGAGTGAGTCCGTTTGATCCTCAGTCCTCCTGATGTGTTAGCCGACGCCGAGATTGCCGACGCTGCGGCCTTGGAGATGCCGATGAATGCGTGGGGGCGTGTGCCGTGGTGTGGTGGTCAGGGTGGCGGCGTCGTCGTCACGGTGTCGTGGTCGGCAGGTGATGCCTTCGCGGCCGGTGAGGGGCCACGGCCGCGCGCGTGGCCGTCGGCACGATGCCGGCTCCATCGCGAACGCCAGCGACCTTCCCACCGGCACG
>NZ_QUAL01000333.1 GCF_003579925.1 Jiangella rhizosphaerae
CAAGCTCGCCCTCACCTACCGCGGAGGCATCGTGCTCGCCGCCGTCACCATCTGGCTACGCCAATAAGGAGACGCGCCCTAGTGGTTGTCGTCCTCGGTGCGCTGGAACACCAGGCAGTAGTCGCCGGTGAGCCACTCGGGCTGCTCGTCCCAGCACAGGAACGTCTCCTGCCGGAACGTCAGGTGCCGCCGGACGATGCGGCCGACGTCCCACGCGAGGGTGGTGGCGACGCCGTCGTCGACCATGTTGCCGACGTTGAGGACGAGGTGGCCCCACGGCCGCAGCAGCCCGGCGACCTGCCCGAAGATCTGGTCCAGCTCGCCGAGATAGGTCTCGTAGTCGCCATCGAGGGTCTCGTAGGCGTTGAGCGGGTTCTCCGGGTGGTTGCGCAGCGTCATGTACGGCGGCGACGTCAGGCACAGGTCGACCGGCCGGTCCACCAGCGCCGCCACCTTGCGGGCGTCGCCGGTGATGACCTCGCCGGCGCCGCCGAGCCGGCGGCGGATCATCTCCGCGCGGTCGGGCAGCAGCTCGATGCCCAGCCCGGACCGGCCCATGCGCTCGGCGACGACCAGCGTGGTGCCGAACCCGGCGAACGGGTCGAGCACGAGCTGGCCGGGGAGGGAGTACTCCGCGATGACCGTCTCGGCCAGGTTCTCGGTGAAGTGGACGTTCTCGTCGGCCTCGACGTAGCGCTCGTTGACGAGGTCGTCCATCCACTGCTGCAGCCATGGCCTCATGCGGTCCATCTTGCTCGACCGCCCGGCGCCCCGCCGCCGGGACCCTGGCCGTACGCTGCTCGCTGTGAGCGCGGAACGGACGAACTGGGCGGGCAACCTCACCTACGGCGCGACGCGCATCCACGCGCCGTCGTCGGTCGAGGAGCTGCAGGACCTCGTCGCACGCACCCGCCGGATCCGGGCGCTGGGCAGCCGGCACTCGTTCAGCGACGTCGCCGACACCACCGGCGAGCTGGTGTCGGTCGCCGGGTTGCCGCCGCGGATCGAGGTCGACGCGGCGGCCCGGACGGTGACCGTCGCGGCCGGCCTGCGCTACGGCGACCTCGCCGAGGCGCTGCACCGGCAGGGCTGGGCGCTGCACAACCTCGGCTCGCTGCCGCACATCTCGGTGGCGGGGGCGGTCGCGACGGCCACGCACGGCTCCGGCGACGGCAACGGCAACCTCGCGACGGCGGTCGCCGGGCTGCAGCTGGTGCGCGCCGACGGCGAGCTGGTCACGCTGCGCCGCGGCGAGCCGGACTTCGCCGGCGCGGTCGTGTCGCTCGGCGCGCTCGGCGTGGTGGCGGCGGTGACGCTCGACGTCGTGCCCGCGTTCGACGTTCGTCAGGTGGTCTACGACGACCTCGCGCTCGACACCGTCGCGGAACGGTTCGACGAGATCTTCGCGGCCGCCTACAGCGTCAGCGTCTTCACCGACTGGGCCGGCACCACGCGCAGCTGGGTCAAGCACCGGGTCGACGACGGTGACGACTGGACGCCGGACCCGGCCTGGATGGGCGCCCGGCTCGCCGACGGACCCCGCAACCCCGTCCCCGGCATGCCGGCCGTCAACTGCACCGAACAGCTCGGCGTGCCCGGCCCGTGGTACGACCGGCTGCCGCACTTCCGGCTCGGGTTCACCCCGAGCAGCGGCGAGGAGCTGCAGTCGGAGTTCCTGGTCCCGCGCGAGCATGCGGTCGAGGCGTTCGGCGCGGTCGCGAAGCTGGCCGATCGCATCACACCGGTGCTGCAGATCTCCGAGCTGCGCACGGTGGCCGCCGACGACCTGTGGCTCAGCTCGTCCTATGGCCGCGGCGTCGTCGGCCTGCACTTCACCTGGAAGAAGGACTCCGACGGCGTCCGCCCGGTACTCGCGGAGATCGAGCGCGCGCTGACCCCGTACGACGCCCGGCCGCACTGGGGCAAGCTGTTCACCGTCGCCCCCGAGCAGGTGCGCGAGCGGTATCCGCGGCTGGCCGACTTCCGCCGGCTGCGCGGCGAGTACGACCCCGACGGCCGGTTCGGGAACGCCTTCCTCGACCGATTCGTCGGCTGACCAGGTCGCGCGCGGAACCGCGACCGCACCGCCGGCGTCGAATCGGACATGAGGCGGTGGTTTACCGGCCTTGTCTCCTTGGGCATGCTCGCCGGTTGCTCGTTCGGTGCTGACGACGAAGACGGTGCGGTCGCCGTCATGGGGCTGACGTCCTTCGATGCCTGCGAGGACGTCGTCGATCACCTGAAGACGGAGGCGCGCGACCGGGTCGGTCCGTGGGGGCTCGGCGGCAACGACCTGATCGCCTACCTGACGGACGCACCGGCACGCGCCGACGGCGCGGAGTCGCTCGCGACTGAAGACTCCGGCGGTGCGGCGCAGGCCCCGGCGGTCCCGCACTCCACCACGAACGTGCAGGAGGCCGGCGTCGATGAGCCCGACGTCGCCAAGACCGACGGGCGGGTGCTGGTCACCGCGGCCAGCGGCGAGCTCCGCGTCATCGACGTCACCGGCACGGCGCCGCGCGAGCTCGGCCGGCTCGCACTGGTCGAGGGCGCCGAGCAGCAGTACGCCGACGCCACGGTGCTCCTGGCCGGCGACCGCGTCGTCGTGCTGGTCAGGCAGAACACGATGATCGCCTACGACGCCGCGGCCAGCTTCTATCCCGGGGGGCCGCCGTCGACCACCGCGGTGCTGCTGGTCGACATCTCCGACCCCGCGGCGCCGGTCGTCGAGTCGCGCCTGGAGGTCGATGGCGACTACCTCGACGCCCGCATGGTCGACGAGACCGTGCGGCTGGTCGTCAGCTCCTACCCCACCCTCGCGTTCCCGATGACGGAGGAGGACGCGAACCGGCCCGAGGACGAGCTCACCGAGCGCAACCGCGCCATCGTCGAGGAGTCCACCATCGGCGACTGGCTGCCGTCGTACACGTTCACCAGCGGCGACGACGAGCCGGTGACCGGCCAGTTGGTCGGCTGCGAGCAGCTGAGCCGCCCCGACGAGTTCGCCGGCTACTCCACGATCAGCGTGCTGACGTTCGACCCTGCCGAGGGCCTCAGTGCCGACGGCACGGTGGGCGTGCTGACCGACGGCGACACCGTCTACGCCAGCCAGGACCGCCTGTACGTCGCGACGACCCGGTGGGGCGAGCCGTTCGCGCCGGACGACCGCTCCATCCGGCCGATGCCCGCGCCGGGCGAGGTGACCACCGGCATCCACGCCTTCGACATCACCGGCAACGTCCCCGCGCGGTACCTGGCCTCCGGCGAGGTCGAGGGCCGCATCATCGGCCGGTACGCGATGTCCGAGTACGAGGGCGTGCTCCGGGTCGCCACGACCATCGACTACTGGACGGGCACCACCGACACCAGCGAGAGCCGGCTCTACACGCTCGAGGAGGGCGACGACGCGCTCGTCCCGCTCGGGCAGGTCGGCGGGCTGGGCAAGGGCGAGCAGATCTACGCCGTCCGCTACTTCGGCGACACCGGCTACGTCGTCACGTTCCGGCAGGTCGACCCGCTCTACGTCCTCGACCTCTCCGACCCGGCGAACCCGGCGGTCACCGGCGAGCTGAAGATCACCGGATACTCGTCCTACCTGCACGACGCCGGCGACGACCGGCTCATCGGGGTCGGGCAGGAGGCTTCCGCCGACGGGCGCACCGTCGGCGCCCAGATCTCGCTGTTCGACGTCGCCGACCCCGCGGCCCCGGCGAAGCTCGACGGCCACGTCGTCCCGGACGCGTGGTCGCAGACCGAGTGGGACCCGCAGGCGTTCCTGTTCTGGCCCGGCACCGGCCAGGTCGTCGTGCCGATCGAGACGATGACGGGGCCCAGCGCGCTGGTCGTCCGGCTGGGCGAGGACACCGTCACCGAGCAGGGTCGGATCGCCCGGGCCGAGGCGCCGCGCGACGGCTGGGCGTGGCTGCGCCGCACCCTCGTCGTCGGCGACACGCTCTACACCGTCTGGCAGGACGGCGTGCAGGCCAACGGGCTCGACGACCTCGAGCCGCGCGGCTGGCTGGCGTTCGGCTGAGGGGTCAGCCGAACGGGGTCGGGCTGGCGCTCGCGCTCGCCTCGGCCTCGGCCTCGGCGGCGCAGGCCTCCTCGAGCGTGGCCAGGTAGTCGGCCAACGGCTCCAGCCCGGCCTCCGCCCGCCGCTCGTCGACCGTCTCCGGGTCGGCGAGCGGCGCGGGCTGCGGCACGCCGTCGACGCAGCCGATCTGGGTGCCGTAGACCTGTTCGCCGCCGGAGTTCAGCGCGACGCGATCCTCGAGGTAGGCCAGCTCTCCACGATCGGCCAGCCCGGCCTCGGCGGCGGGCCGCATCAGCTCCAGCGCCCGCCGCTGGAACTCGGGGTCGAGGTCGGAGTGCTGGGCGATCACCCAGGCCGCGCTGGCGCCGTCGGTGCCGACGAGGTCCGAGCCGGGCCAGCCGTGCTCCTCCACGATCTCGGCCAGCCGGTCGGTGCGCTCCTGGTCGTTCCACTCGCCGGCGACCTGACCGGAGCGCTCGGCCTGGTCCTGCTCCATCATCTCCAGCAGCTCGGCGCGCAGCTCCTCGTTCCGCTCCCGCGTGGTCGCCGACGGCGTCGCACCGTGACCGCTGTGGTCAGCCGCGCACGCGGTGAGCAGCAGGACGACAAGCACAACCGCGGCCCGGATCATCGGGCCAGTATGGCCGCGCGGCGGCGCTCCGGGAACCCGCCCTGCGCGCCCTTGCGATCAGCGGTCGGTGTTCGCGCCGCAGAGGACGATACACGGCAGCTCGCCCGGCACCCGGCCGGCCAGCCACGCGGCGAACGGCACCGCGGCGGCCGGCTCGACCAGCAGCCGGAACTCGTCCCACAGGCGGTCCCGCGCGGCCAGTAGCTCGTCGTCGGTGACCAGCAGCGACACCACCGGCGCCGCGCTCAGGACGGCGAACGGCAGTTCGCCGACGCGGGTCGCGCCGAGCGCCGACGCCGCGACGGAGTCGACCGCCGCGTCCACCGGCTCGCCGGCGGCCAGTGCCTGATGCAGGGCGGAGCAGTGCTCGGGTTCGACGGCGACGGTGGTGCGTCCGCCGGCGGCCAGCGCGGTGCCGGCCGCCAGCCCGCCCCCGCCCACCGCGACCGCCACCGCGTCGACGTCCGGCGCCTCGGCCACCACTTCGGCGGCGACGGTGCCCTGGCCGGCGATGACGTCGGGGTGGTCGTAGGCGGGCAGGTACCGCGCACCGGGGTCGGTGGCGGCGGCGGCCGTCGCCGCCGCGGCCGCCTCGGCGTAAGTGCCGCCGTGCCGGATGAGCCGGGCGCCGGTCTCCTCGATCCGGCGCGCCTTCGTGGCGGGGACGGTCTCCGGGACGTACACCGTCGCCGGCAGGCCCAGTAGCGCCGCCGCCG
>NZ_QUAL01000332.1 GCF_003579925.1 Jiangella rhizosphaerae
CGCGACCGGCCGGGCCGCCCGGTCGGCCGCCGCCGGCACGTCGCGCGCGGCACGGTTCAGCGCCAACCGGCTGCACCGCGCCGCCGAGGCGAAGGGCGCCGGGCAGACCGGCCTGTCGCGGCTGATCGAGCTCAACGCCGCCAGCGCCTTCGCCGACGCGCTGGTGACGGTGGCGCTGGCCGGCACGCTGTTCTTCTCCGTCTCCACGACGGAGGCGCGCGGCAACGTCGCGCTGTACCTGCTGCTCACGATGGCGCCGTTCGCGGTGGTCGCACCGGTGCTGGGCCCGTTCCTCGACCGCTTCAGCCACGGCCGCCGGTGGGCCATCGGGTTCACCGCGGCCGGCCGCGGCTTCCTCGCGTGGGTGGCCGCCGACGCCGTCATCGACGGCGGGGTGTGGCTCTACCCGGCGGCGCTGGGTGTCCTGGTGGGGCAGAAGGCGTACGCCGTCGCCCGGGCCGCCGCGGTGCCCCGGCTGCTGCCGGAGGGCTGGACGCTGGTGGCCGCGAACTCCAGGCTGCAGCTGGCGGCGACGTTCGGGACGCTGCTCGGCGCGCCGGTCGGCATCGGGCTGGCGCAGATCGGCGACGACTGGCCGCTGCGGGCGGCGTTCTTCGCCTACGTCGGCACGACGGTGCTGGCCATCCTGCTGCCGAAGCGGGTCGACCTGTCCGTCGGCGAGGAGCCGGCGTCGCTCACCGAGGGCGACGGCGACACCGCACACGTCCCCGGCAAGCCGCGCAAGTTCCGGGTCGGCGCGACGGTGGTCCGCGCGCTGCGCGCCAACGCGGCGCTGCGCTGGCTGTCCGGGTTCATGACGATGTTCATGGCGTTCGTGCTGCGCGAAGAGCCGGTCGCCGGGCTCGACGACCTCATCCTGCTGGGCATCGTCGCGGCCGCCGCCTGGCTGGGCAGCACCGCCGGCTCGTCCGTCGGCGCCCTCGTCCAAGCGCGCAGCCCTGACCGCACCGTCATGGTGCTGGTCGGGTTCGGTGCGGCGAGCACGCTGGTGACGGCCGTCTTCTGGAACCTGCTGACGGTCATCCTGGTCGGGCTCGCGGCCGGGTTCGCCCAGCAGCTGGGCCGGCTGTCGCTGGACGCGATCGTGCAGCGTGACGTGCCGGAGAAGAACCGGTCGAACGCGTTCGCCCGCTCCGAGACGCTGCTGCAGCTGGGCTGGGTCGTCGGCGGCGGCGTGGGCATCGTGCTGCCGCTGATCCCGTGGCTGGGCATGACGGTGGCGACCATCGTCATGGCCGGCGGCCTGGTGTTCGCGCTGCGGGTCCGCCCGCCCGCGCGCACGCCGTCGCCGGTCCCGCCGCCGGAGCGACCCGAGGAGTGAGCCCCGAAGGGCTCACCCGGTCAGAGCTCGAGGTCGTCGGCCACGGCGCGCAGCACGGTGGCGACCTTGCGCGCCGTGCGCTGGTCGGGGTGCCGGCCCCGGCGGTAGGTGTTCGACAGGCCGTCGAGCAGCTTGATGAGGTCCTCGACGATGGTCACCATGTCGTCGGGCTTCTTGCGGGTGGCCGCCGACACCGACGGCAGGGGGTCGAGGACGCGCACCGAGAGCGCCTGCTCGCCCCGGCGGCCCTCGGCCACTCCGAACTCCACTCGCTGTCCCGGCTTGAGGGCGGTCACGCCCGCGGGCAGCGCGGACGAGTGCACGAACACGTCGCCGCCTTCGTCCTTCGAGAGGAAACCGAAGCCCTTCTCGGTGTCGAAAAACTTGACCTTGCCCGTTGGCACGGCTGACCTCTTCGTGTCGGGGGGACCGGACAGTCCTCCCGCAGGGTGCGGGAGACGCCTCCAGCCTAAGGCCGACGACGCCCTGTGGGCCTCTCCGGGGGCGATCAATCCGATGACGTACCGTCATCGCCCATGGCGAGGTTTGCGCGGTGACGGTGCACACGGGGCTGCCGACGGTGCGCGCGGTCCGCTACGTCGAGCCGTTGCGCGAGGGCGGTTCGCTGCCCGGGCTGGTCGAGGGCGACGACCTGGGCACGTACGTCGTCAAGTTCCGCGGCGCCGGGCAGGGCCCGAAGACGCTGGTGGCCGAGATCGTGGTCGGTGAACTGGCCCGGCGGCTGGGCATCCGGGTGCCCGACCTCGTGCTCGTCGATCTCGACGAGGCGATCGCCCGGCGCGAGCCCGACCCGGAGATCCAGGCCCTGCTGCTGGCCAGCGTCGGCGTGAACCTCGGCATGGACTTCCTGCCGCGGTCGCTCGGCTACGACGGCCACGGGCGGCCGGCGGAGGCCGACGAGGCGGCGAAGGTGCTGTGGCTGGACGCCCTGACCGTCAACGTCGACCGCAGTTGGCGCAACCCGAATCTGCTGACGTGGCACGGGCAGCTGTGGGCGATCGACCACGGCGCCGCGCTGCTGTTCCAGCACACCTGGCCCGGTGTCGAGGCGTTCGCCGCGCGGCCCTACCGCATCGACGACCACGTGCTGGCGTTCGCCGCCGACCGGCTGCCGTCGGCCGACGCCGAGCTGGCGCCGCGGGTGACGCCGTCCGTACTGGCGGAGATCCTAGCGCTGGTCCCGGACGACTGGCTGCCCGAGGTGCCGGGGCTCGACGGCGCCGGGCCCGACGCCGTCCGCGCCGTCTACGCCGACCACCTGGCCGCCCGTGCCGAGGCATCGTCGGCCTGGCTGCCCGGCGGTGCCGCGTGATCGCCTTCGAGTACGCCGTCCTGCGCGTGGTGCCGCGCGTCGAGCGGGCCGAGTTCGTCAACGCCGGCGTCATCGTCTACAGCCAGAAGGCGGACTACCTCGCCGCCGCGACCCACGTCGACGCCGGCCGGCTGCGCGCGCTGGACCCGGACGCCGACGTCGACGCCATCGCCGCGGCGGTCGAGGCCTACGCGCGCGCCTGCACCGACGCGGAGGCGGCCGGGCCGGTCGGCGCGACGGCGATCGGCGAGCGGTTCCGCTGGCTGACGGCGCCGCGCAGCACCATCGTGCAGCCGGGGCCGGTGCACGCCGGGCTCACCGACGACCCCGCGGCCGAGCTGGACCGGCTGTTGCGTCGCCTCGTGCTCTGACCTCGGCGGCTCGAACGCTCAGGTGGGGTTGCCCACGAAGTCGTCGAGCCAGTAGGGGAAGTCGAGCAGGTCGGAGAAGACGACGTCGGCGCCGGCCTCGCGCAGTGCGACGGCGTCGTGGGTGCCTGTGGTGACCCCGATGGCGTAGACGCCGGCCGACCGCGCGCCGATCATGTCGCCGGGATGGTCGCCCACATAGACGTCGGCGCCGCGCTCGTGCAGGGCCGCGCCCTTGGTCTCGGCGTACCGCTCGCCGACGACGTCGTCGACCGGCAGGCCGACGTGCGTGAGCACCGCCCGCACGGCCGACTCGATCTTGGCGCTGACCACCAGGACGGTGCCGTGGTGTGCATGGATGGCGTCGACGGCCTCGACGGCGCCGGGCAGCGGCTTGGTGCCGGGGATGCCCATGGTGAGGTAGAGGTCGCGGTAGATGCGCCGGGCCTCGGCGACGCGGTCCTCGGGCACGAACGAGCGGATCGTCGTGTCGAGCGGCAGGCCGATCATCGGCAGCAGCTGCTCGGGCTCGATGGTGACGCCCACCTGCCGGAAGGCCTCGGTCATCGAGACCATGATGCCGTCCGCGGAGTCGACGAGGGTGAGATCGAGGTCGAATCCGATGGTAAGGGGCACGGTGATCACCATACGCGGCATTCGCGCCTGACCGTGTGACGTGGATCACGCCGTCTCGGGCTGCTCTCAGGCGCCGCCGAGGGCCAGGAACGACCACGCGGTCGCGCGGTCCCGCGCTCCGGCCGCCGCCCGGCGAGCCGCGAGCAGCGCGGCGCCGAGGTCGTCGCCGTCGCGCAGCCGCTCGTGCACGACCAGGCTGAGGTCGACGCTCGCGGCGTCGCTGACCGGGACGACGGTGGCCAGCAGCCCGGCGGTGCCCAGCGCCGACAGCGATGTCGTCAGCCCGAGCAGCTCGTCGGCGCCGGTCGGGGACCCGACGCCGGACTCGCACGCCGTCAGCAGCAGGCGGTACGGCGGCGACTGCAGCCGCTCGATGTCGAACACCGTCAGCGGGCCGTCGGCCAGTTCCAGCGACGAGAACATCGGGTTGTCGCCGCGATACCGGCCGTGCGCGCCGACGTGCGCCAGCCACGACCCGTCCAACGCCTCCAGCGCGGCGTCGGCGGTGGCGTCGTCGCCGGTCAGCACGGTCGCGTCGGCGTAGACGCCGGCCAGCACGCCGACCTCCGCGCCGGAGGACGCGAGGTCGGCGCCGGCGATCAGCGCGACCCGCCGGTCGGCCGGCGGCGTGCTGGTGCGGGCGCGCAGCCAGGCGGTCGCCGACGGCGCCACCGTCACGTCCCGGTCGCGCAGCGCCGGCAGCGCTCCCCACGGGACCGACTGCATCGTCGACGGCGGCACCAGCACGACCGGCCCGTCCCCCAGCTCCCGGACCGCCGGGCCGAGCATCGTCTCCTGCAGCCGGGCCAGGCCGGGCTCCGCGGCCGCGAGCAGCACCCCGGCGACGGCGTCGGCGGCGACCGCCGCACCCCGCAGCGCGAACTTGGCGTACTCGACCTCGTCGAGCGCGGCGCCGGAGTCGCCGGCGACGACGTGCTTCAGCCGCCCCTTCCGTGCGACGACGGCGTGGAACCGCCCGCCCCGCAGGCCGACGATGCTCACCAGCGTGCGGTCGCCGAGTGCGTCGAGCAGCTCGCCGACGTCGAGGCGGCGGCGGGTCGTCGTCGCGGCGGCGGGCGCGCCCGTGGCGGCCGCTCCGGTCCGCGCGTCGCGGCCGTGGACGTGCCGGCGGATGCGCTCCTCGATGCGCCGCCGCTCTGCCTCGTCGGCGTGGCTGCCGATGAGGCTGCCGACGGCGCGCAGCCGGCCGAGCTCGGCGGCCAGCTCGGGGTCCTGACGAGCCTCCGGCCACGGCAACGCGTGCAGGGTGCCGCGCCAGCGCTCGGTCCAGCGCAGCAGCTCGCGCGCCGACCCGTCGACGGCGACCCGGCGGGTGGCCAGCGCGGCGAGGTCGCTGCCGTGCACCGTCGCACGGGCCCGCAGCTCCGTCGCGCCGAGCGACAGCGCGTGCGTGTCCAGGACGTCGAGCCCGCGGCCGCAGGCGCGCAGCATCGCCCGGCGGTCGCCGGCGGCCCCGGCCAGCAACGCCTGCGCGTACCAGCCGGTGGCCCGGCGCAGTGCCGACCCGCGACCGCGACGCCCGGCCGCCGCCGTCCGCAGCGCCTCCTCGGCCAGCTCGGGCAGGCCTGTCTCCAGCGCCAGCCGGCCGGCCAGCACGAGCGCGTCGAGGCGTTCGGACGCGTACCGGTCGGTCAGCTCCGCCGCCAGCTCGGCCGCCGCCCGGGCATGCCGCTTCGTGACGGCGCCGGCGGCGGCCTGCGCGCGCAGCAGC
>NZ_QUAL01000337.1 GCF_003579925.1 Jiangella rhizosphaerae
CGGTCATCGCCGGCGCGAAGCGCCTCCATAGTCCGCTTGAGGCGCGCGTGCGCGGCCAAGACAATCGGGCAGCAGGGGGACGGCCACGAAGGCGACCTCGGGATCACCACCCAGGCGGCAGCGGGCGGCGGCCGGCGAAGCCGAGGTCGGCGCGGTGGTACCAGGAGAGGTCGGCGTCGCCCTCGAGCCAGCACAGCAGCACCGGCTCGCCGTCGAGCACCGAGGGGAAGTCGAGCAGCAGCGGCGCGATGCCCTTCACCTCGGGGCCGGCGGCCACGACGGCCGACAGCAGCTCGTCGAGGCGGGCCTGGGCCGCCTTCAGCTCCGGCAACCCGCCGAGCGGGGTCGGCGCGCCGCCCTGGACCGCGGCGCCGAGCTCGGCGAGGTCGGCGCGGACCTCGATCAGGCCGGTCAGGACGGGACGCAGCCGCTCGAGCACGGCGCGCGCCTCGGCGGCGGTGTAGGCGTCGCTCATCCCTCGATTGTCCCGGAGCGGGCCGGGCCGGCGTCAGTGCCGCGGCACCAGGACGCGCAGGGTGTCGGCCGGGCCGAGGAAGCGGTGGTCGGCGGCGCAGTGGACGGCGACGTGCTCGACCGGGCCGGCGGTGCTGGACAGCGTGCCGCGCGGCGTGACCGTGGCCGGCAGCCCGCATTCGGGGCAGTCGAAGAGCATCGTGCGCACTCCTGGCGTGGACGGGGTTCGCGCCGTCCTCGCCGCGAGTCGCACCCTCCAGCCTGCCCAGCGCCCGCGCTTGATCGCCAGAGCGCCGTGAACGGCGTCACATGTGGGCTCGGTCACACGGGTTCTCCGGAAACCCTTGCGGTGTCAGCTTTCGGCGACTTTGCTGGAACCAGCAAGCGCGCATCGGGATCCGGACGCCGGCGGCTCCAGATCACGGCCCCGAGGAGGTGACAGCGCGCCGCGGTTGCTCCCGTTGCGCTCTCGGTCGGGCCGGTCGAGGCTGCGCCGGTCCCTGGCGTAGGCGGGAGTCCCATGACCAGAATCAGCATGACCGTGGACGGCGTCAGGTACGACGACGACGTCGAGCCACGCACCTTGCTCGTCCAGCACCTCCGCGATCGCCTCGGCAAAGTCGGCACCGTCGTCGGCTGCGACACCAGCAACTGCGGCGCCTGCACCGTGCTGCTGTCCGGCCGCAGCGTCAAGGCCTGCTCCATCCTGGCCGTGCAGGCCGACGGCGCCGACGTCACGACCATCGAGGGCCTGGCCGGCGACGGCGGCGAGCTGCACCCCGTCCAGGCGGCCTTCCACGAGCAGCACGGCCTGCAGTGCGGGTTCTGCACGCCCGGCATGATCATGGCCGCGGTCGACCTGCTCACCGAGAACTCCGAGCCCACCGATGCGGAGATCCGCGAGGGGCTCGAGGGCAACCTGTGCCGGTGCACCGGCTACCAGAACATCGTCCGGGCGGTCCGCGCGGCCGCGGAGTCGATGCGCACCAGCGTGCCGTCGACGCCGGAGAGCGCCGAGGCGGCCGAGGCCGGCTCCCGCCAGGGGGTGACGACGTGACGGTCACCGAGCAGCGCCCCGGCGGCGAGGTCGGCCGCGACCGCCGCCGCAAGGAGGACGCCCGGCTGATCACCGGCCGGACCGCCTGGACCGACAACCTGTCGCTGCCGGGCATGCTGCACCTCGCCATCGTCCGCAGCCCCATGGCGCACGCCCGCATCACCGGCATCGACGTGACGGCGGCTCGCGGCGCGCCCGGCGTCGTCGACGTGTTCACCGGCCGCGACGTCGCCGACCTGCAGGGCAGCATGCCGTGCGTCTGGCCGGTCACCGAGGACACCGTGCTGCCGGCCTATCCCCCGCTGGCGCTGGACGAGGTCCGCCACGCGGGCGAGCCGGTCGCCGTCGTCGCCGCCCGCGACCGCGCGAGCGCCCTCGACGCGCTGGAGCTGATCGAGGTCGACTACGAGCCGCTGCCGGTCGTGCTCGACATGGAGGAGGCGCTGGCCGACGGCGCTCCGCTGGTGCACGATGCCGCGGGCACGAACCGGTGCTACACGTGGATCCTCGACTCCGCGCAGGCCGGCACCGGCGCCGACGTCGCGCGGATGGAGGCGGAGGCGGAGGTCGTCGTCAGCCGGCGGTTCATCCAGCAGCGGCTGGTCCCCGCGTTCATGGAGCCGCGCAGCACCGTCGTCGACCCCACCGGCGATCAGATCACGATGTGGTCGTCCACGCAGGTGCCGCACATCCTGCGGGTCCTGCTGTCGCTGGGCACGGGCGTGCCGGAGCACAAGATCCGGGTCATCGCGCCCGACGTCGGCGGCGGCTTCGGCGGCAAGCTGGAGGTCACGCCTGAGGAGTTCATCGCGTTCGCGGCGGCCCGGCGGCTGAACAAGCCGGTGAAGTTCACCGAGTCGCGGTCGGAGGCCATGCTCTCGGCCCACCACGGACGCGACCAGATCCAGGACATCACCGTCACCGCCCGCCGCGACGGCACGGTCACCGGCATGTCCGCCCGGCTGCTGGCCAACATGGGCGCCTACCTCGGCATCATCACGCCGGGCATCCCGATCCTCGGCGCGTTCATGTTCGGCGGCATCTACAAGTTCCCGGCCTACCGCTTCGAGTGCACCGGCGTCTTCACGAACACGACGAAGACCGACGCCTACCGCGGCGCCGGCCGGCCGGAGGCGACGTTCGCGCTGGAACGGATCATGGACGAGCTCGCCGTCGAGCTGGGCCTGGACCCGCTGGAACTGCGCCGGCGCAACTGGATCGAGCGCGACGAGTTCCCGTTCACGACGGCGGCCGGCCTCACCTACGACTCCGGCGACTACGCGAAGGCCACCGACCGCGCGACGGAGCTGTTCGGGTACGACGCGCTGCGTCAGGAGCAGGCGGCGCGACGGGCGGCCGGCGACACCGTCCAGCTGGGCATCGGCGTGTCGACGTACACCGAGATGTGCGGGCTGGCGCCGTCGCGGGTGCTCGGGCAGCTGCGCTACGCGGCGGGCGGGTGGGAGTCGGCGTCCGTGCGGATGCTGCCCACCGGCAAGGTCGAGGTCGTCACCGGCACGTCGCCACACGGCCAGGGCCACGAGACGGCGTGGAGCCAGATCGTCGCCGACCAGCTCGGCGTCGCGTTCGAGGACGTCGAGGTGCTGCACGGCGACACCCGCGCGTCGCACAAGGGACTGGACACCTACGGGTCCCGCTCGCTGGCGGTCGGCGGCATCGCGCTGGTCAACGCCTGCCGGCGGGTCGTCGAGAAGGCCATGCCCGTCGCGGCGCACCTGCTCGAGGCCGACCCCGCCGACCTGGAGTTCACCGATGGGGCGTTCCGGGTGAAGGGCGCGCCGGGCGCGGCGACGAAGACGCTGGCCGACTGCGCGTTCGCGGTGTTCCAGTCGCACGACCTGCCCGACGGCGTCGAGTCCACGCTGGACGCCGACGCCACGTACGACCCGGAGAACTTCTCCTACCCGCACGGCACGCACCTGTGCGCCGTCGAGGTCGACACCGAGACCGGGATGGTGAAGATCCGCTCCTACGTCGCGGTCGACGACGTCGGCCGGGTGATCAACCCGCTGATCGTCGACGGCCAGGTGCACGGCGGCGTCGCCCAGGGCATCGCGCAGGCGCTGTTCGAGGAGGCCCGCTACGACGAGGACGGCAACCTCATGACCGGCACGTTCGTCGAGTACACGATCCCCAGCGCGGCCGACCTGCCCGACCTCGTCACCGACCGCACCGAGACCCCGGCGCCCGGGCACCCGCTCGGCGCCAAGGGCGTCGGCGAGGCCGGCACCATCGCCTCGACGCCGGCGGTGGTCAACGCCGTGGTCGACGCGCTGCGGCCGCTCGGCGTCGCCGACGTGCGGATGCCGTGCACGCCGGAACGAGTGTGGTCGACCATTCAGGCGGCCCGCGCCGCGAACGGAGGTGAGCTGCGATGATCCCCGCGCCGTTCGACTACACCCGGGTGGCCACGGTCGAGGACGCCGTCGCCGCGCTGGCCGGTGCCGGCGAGGACGGCAAGGTGCTGGCCGGCGGGCAGAGCCTGCTGCCGATGCTGCGGCTGCGGCTGGCCGCGCCGACGATGCTGGTCGACCTCGGCGGCGTCGCGGAACTGCGCGGCGTGCGCGACGACGGCGACGCCCTCATCATCGGCGCCATGACCACCCACGACGAGGTCGTGAAGCACCCGCTGGTCCGCGAGCACGCGCCGCTGATCGCGCAGGCCGCCGAGACCGTCGGCGACCGGCAGATCCGGCACCTGGGCACGTTCGGCGGATCGCTCGCGCACGCTGACCCGGCCGGCGACCTGCCCGGCGTGGCGCTCGCGCTGGACGCGGTGATGTCGGTGGCCGGGCCGGGCGGCATGCGCGACGTGCGGGCGAGCGAGTTCTTCGTCGACTACTTCACGACGGCGCTCGGCCCCGGCGACGTGCTGGTGTCGGTGCGGGTGCCGAAGCTGACCGGCTGGACCACCCACTACGAGAAGTTCCACCAGATGGCGCAGTCGTGGTCGGTGGTCGGCGTCGCGGCGGCGGTGCGCCGGTCCAACGGCAGCATCGCCGAGGCCCGGGTGGCGTTGACGAACATGGGCGTCACGCCGGTCCGTGCCCACGGCGTCGAGGAGGCCCTGGCGGGTGCCCCGGCCACGGCGGATGCGGTGGCGACCGCCGCCGCGCGGGCGGCGGACGGCGCCTCGCCGCTCACCGACGGCGTCGCGTCTGCGGAGTACCGCACGCACCTGGCGTCCGTGCTCACCAAGCGGGCGGTGATGGCTGCCGGCGGCCTGTAGTACCGACGAGGGGGCCGCCTGCCGGTACCCGGCGGCGGGCCCCTGGTTCGTCACCGCTGCCGGCGGCGTCGGCCCACTCCTGGAGTTCCTTAAGGCGACGGCTCCGCCCACCGCGGGTCGGACGTCGGAATCTCGTCCACGTAGGTCACAGCCAGGTTCGGCGATGGGAACGTCCAGGCCGCGGTCTCCTCGGGGGTCAGGACGTAGTCGTCGGGGACCAGCCAGGCCATCCACTCCCGCCCCACGCCCGGCCCGGTCGAACCGCCGAACATGTGCCGGTCGACGGTGTAGCCGGCATACAGCTCGTCACAGACGGCGCCGACGATCCCGTCGGCGTCCGACTCCAGCGCACAGAGCAAGCCGTCCTGGCTGATGACGACCCAGAAGCTCATGTCCTCGAACTGGCCGAGATACCGGCTCGTGGACCCGGCGTACCGCGTGTGCGGGTCCTTCTGCCTGCTGTGCTCCGACACCCCTGGAGGCAGCTCGTCCTCGGGCCGCTGCTGCTCGGTGAGGATCCTCATCGCCGGGGCCAGCCGTTCCAGCGTCGCCTGCGCCTCCGGGGTCAGCTCCTCCTCGACCGTCTCCGGTGGCTGCGTCGCCGTCGAGGAGGCCGCCGGGGCCGCTACCTGGGCCGGACCGGGCAGCCAGGTCGCCCCGGCCGCGACGGCCGCTGCCACGCAGGCAACGGCGAGCCCGCCCGCCGCCCGCCGGC
>NZ_QUAL01000335.1 GCF_003579925.1 Jiangella rhizosphaerae
CGCCGGAGCGCCGGGACGACCGCCGGCTGGAGCCGCCGCCGAAGCTGCGCCGCCGGCTGCGGCCGCGGCTGGACCCGCCGCCGAAGCCGCCGCCGCCCCAGCCGCCGGAGCCCGAGGAGCCGTCGCCGGAGGACGACATGGCCGAGCTGGCGGCCTTGCTCAGGGACCGGCCGAAGCTGGCCAGCCGGGCCCGTGGCCGCCGCGACTCCCAGCGGCTCCACAGCCTGCCGCGCGCCACCGAGTGGTCATTGTGCGGGAAGCGCCACGAACCGGCGGTGCCGTTCCAGTAGCCCTCGATGTAGGCGACGAGGTCCTCGCCACCCTCCCAGTAGCTGCCGCGCCCGGCCTGGCGGGCCTGCGGCCTCTCGCCGGCGTCGAGGCGGACGGCGCACTGGTCGCAGAGCGGCACGTCGCGGCTCACGCCGTGCTCGGGCGTCCACTGCCGCTCCCGCGTGCTGGGACCGTGCCGGGGGTCGAAGAAGCACGGCGGCGTCGGCTCGGGGACCGGCCTGCCATGCTGCAGCGCCTCGAGGCAGGCGATCTTGTAGCGCGCGGTGCCGAGCAGCGACGTGACCGCCTGGACGTCGTCGTCGGTCTGCGCGGCGTCGAGGCGGTGCCGGGCCTTCTCGACGGTGTCGAGGATCTCCTTGGTCAGCGCCGCCTGGGCGATGTCGGAGGTCGTCGGCAGGTCGGACACGCGGTCGGACAGCTCGATGACCTCCTCGGTCAGCATCGGCCGGACGACGTCGAGGTGGCGCTGCTCGTCGGCGCGGCGGCGGCGACGAGCGCTGTACGCCGTCGCGCCCCACCAGAGCCCGGCGACGCCGGCTGCCCCGCCGGCCCACGGCGCGGCGTCGATGTAGAGCGGGTGGTCGACGTCGGAGGCACGCTCGATGAAGCGGTCGATCATCGGCCCGTAGTCGGGCGCGCAGCAGTCGACGGCTTGGTCGATGGCGTCCTCGACGTGGTACGTCGGGCCGTCCTCGCTGTGCTGGACGCCCCAGATGCCCCGGCCGTCGTACGAGGAGTCGGCCACCGACATGACGAGATAGACGCCGTCGACGCCGACGCGGTCGTACAGCTGGGACGCGAGCTCCTCGCCCTCGTAGAGCAGGACGCGGCCGACGAGGCGGTCCTGGCCCTCGGGGTCGAGCTTCCACGCCGGGACGACGGCGATGCGCAGGTCGACCGGCGCGGCCGCGGCGGCCTCGTCGAGGTCGGCGGCGTCGTCGCGGCCGATGGCGTCGGCGGCGTCGGGGTCGACCCACACGCCCGGCTCGGCCAGTTCGACGGCGACCTCGTCGAGGTAGCGGTCGACGTCGGCCTCGTCGGCCGCGGCGGGGACGACCGCCGTCCAGGCGACGGCGGCGGTGCTCAGCGCGAGCGTGGCGGCGACGCGTGCGGCCGTCGTCATCGGGTCACCCCGGCCAGCCGGTCGCGGCACGCGGCGCAGACCGGGACCTCGCGGGCACGGCCGCCGGGCGGGGTGTACATCCAGTCGGTCACGGACACTCCATGGCGCTGGTCGAAGAAGCAGTCGGCCCGCCGGGCGGGCAACGGCCGGCCGGCCAGCCGCGCCTGCGCGCACGCCAGGCGCCACCGACCGTACTCGACGGTGGACCGGACGGCGCGCAGCACGTGGTCGTCGGGCGTGCCGTCGACGGCCCCTCCGGCCTCGGCGTAGGCGTCCATGGCGGCCTGGATGTCGGCGGCGACCGCGGGGTCGGCGACGCTGGTGTCGGCGGCGTCGAGCTCCTCGCCCAACCGGGTGACGTCCTCGCGTGCCAGCTCCTGCCGCTCGGCCAGCGAGTCGGCCTCGTCGTCGAGCACGTCGAAGGACGGCCGGTAGAGCGCGGGCCCCTCGCCGGCGTCGCGCGTGCGCCGCCGGTGCCACCAGAACAGCCCGCCGGCCGCGACGCCCAGCACCGCGAGCGCGATGACCAGCGGCAGCACCCAGCCGGCGCCGCCGGACTCCTCGGGCGCGCCGGACACCCCCAGCTCGGTGAGCGCGTCGTCGAGGATCGCCACCTGCTGCGAGCGCGTGTGTCGTCCGACCGCCGTCTCGACCGCCTCCGCCACCGGCGCGTCGACGTCGTACGCGGCGCCGTACGTGGCCGCGCCGCCGAACACGACGAGATAGACGCCGTCGGGACCGCCGGCCTCGTGGACGGCGTCGAGGAACGCCGCGCCGCGGGCGTCGTCGTCGCCGCCCGGCATGTCGGACAGCGCGGTCGCCGGGACGACCGCGATGTGCACGGCGGGCGAGTGGCCGTCGACGCGGCCGGCCAGCCGCTCGGCGTCGTCCGCGGACACGATGCTCGACTGCGTGTCGTCGACGTATAAGGGCGCGGACGCCCACGCCATGGCGACCTCGCCGGCGAAGCCGCCGGGCGCCGGTTCGCTCGCGACGAGCGCGGGCCCGTTCGCGTCGGGCGCCGCGGCCGTGATCGCGGCCGCCACCGTGCTCGGGGCGACCGTCGTTGCTGCGACCACGAGCAGTGCCACCCCAACATTCAGACCGGGCAACGGCATCTCACGCCCTCCTACACACCTGTCGGCCTGGACCGACGGGCCACGAGGGCCTCCGGCCCCCGATGTCCCGCCGGTGTTGCCCGGCCCTCATGGGGCGGCCGCCGGGAGAGTCAGCCGCATGCGTGCTCCTCGCCGGATCGGGTGGGTCAGCGCCCCCGATCTTCACATGCCGCGACGAACTCCAGCGCACGACCGTGCATCAGCGCGGCTGCGGCCTCGTCGTACTCGCTGGTCAGCGACGGGTCGGCGAACAGGTGCGCAGCCACCCCGGGGTAGGAGAAGTAGTGGTACGACGCGCCGGACGCGGCGACCGTCTCGGCGAACTCGCGGTTGGCGTCGTCGTCGCGGAACGGGTCGAGCTCGGCCTCGTGCACCTGGACCGGCACGGCGGACGGCCACAGCTCGGCGCCGACCGCCCGGACGGGCACCGAACCGTGGAACGCCAGCGCGCCGCGGGCGCCCTGCCGTGACGCGACGAGGTGCACGACCGAGATGACGCCGTTGGAGTACCCCGCGTAGACGACGTCGGGCCGGACGCCGTCGACCGCGGCGTCGGTGCGCTTCAGCAGCTCGGCCCGTCCGCCGTACTTCTCCAGGAACTCGAACGCCTCGTCGTAGTCGTCGAAGACCGCGCCGCCGTAGAGGTCGGGCACGTGCACGACGTGACCGGCCGCGCGCCACTGCTCGGCGGTCTGCAGCACCCCGGGCCGCAGCCCGAGAACGGAGTGGAAGAGCACGATCTCGGTCATGGGTCGGTTCTACCGGACGGCACCGACAAGGTCGGCCGGACGCGGTCAGCGCACGCCGAGCAGGTCCTCGATCGGCGTGATCGCGAAGTAGACCACGAACAGCGCCGCGATGATCCACAGCAGCGGGTGCAGCTCGCGGGCCTTGCCCTTCGCCAGCTTGATGATGACGTACGAGAGGAACCCGGCCCCGATGCCGGTGCTGATCGAGTACGTGAAAGGCATCAGGGCCAGCGTCAGGAACGCGGGGATGGCGATCTCGACGTCGTCCCAGGCGATCTCGCGGACCTGGCCCATCATCAGGAACCCGACCAGCACCAGTGCCGGCGCGGCGGCCTCGTTCGGCACCATCGCGACGACCGGCGCCAGGAACGTCGCGAGCAGGAAGCACAGCCCCGTCACCACGCTGGCCAGCCCGGTGCGGGCGCCCTCGCCGACCCCTGAGGCGGACTCGATGTACGACGTGTTGCTCGACACCGACGCGGCACCACCGGCGGCCGCGGCGACGGAGTCGACCAGCAGGATCTGCGTCGTCTTCGGCGGGTTCCCGTTCTCGTCGAGCAGGTGGCCCTCGGCGCCGACCGCGACCATCGTCCCCATCGTGTCGAAGAAGTCGGCCAGCATCAGCGTGAACACGAACAGCAGCACGCTCACGACGCCGACGGACTCCCACGACCCGAGCAGGCTGAAGTCGCCGATCAGCGAGAAGTCCGGGAGGTCGACGATCTGGTCGGGCACCTGCGGCGCGTTGAGGTTCCAGCCGCCGGGGTTCTCCGCCGACGGGCCGAGGTCCGCGATCGTCTCGACGACGACCGCGAGCACGGCGGTGGCGATGATCGTCCACAGGATCGCCCCGCGGACCTTCAGCGCGTACAGCACGACGACGGCGATCAGCCCGGCGCAGAACACCGCGACCGGCCACGTCGTCAGCGAGCCGCCCTCACCCATGCCGATCGGCGGCGACGGGTTACCGGTCGACCGCACGAAGCCGGCGTTGACGAAGCCGACCAGCGCGATGAACAGGCCGATGCCGACGCTGATCGCGGTCTTCAGCTGACGCGGCACCGCCGAGAACACGGCCTGCCGGAACCCCGTCAGGACGAGGACCAGGATGACCAGGCCCTCCATCACCACGAGTCCCATCGCGTCGGCCCACGTCATCTGCGAGGCCAGGCCGAACGCGACGAACGCGTTGAGGCCGAGGCCGGTCGCCAGGGCCAGCGGGAAGTTGGCGACGACGCCCATGGCGATCGTCAGAACCCCCGCCACCAGCGCCGTCGTCGCGGCGACGGCGGCGAGGTCGGGGGCGTCGCCGCCGCCGAGGAAGGTGCCGTCGACATCGGCGACCGTGCCGATGATCAGCGGGTTCAGCACGATGATGTAGGCCATCGTGAAGAACGTGACGAGGCCGCCGCGCACCTCGCGGCCGATGGTCGAACCGCGTTCGGTGATCTTGAAGTAGCGGTGCAGCGCGGTGGGCTCGGTCGTGGTGTCGGTGTCGCTCATGGGGGCCTCCGGGCGGCTCGGCGGGGGACGGACGCAGCCGGCGTCGGGCGTGAGGATGCCAGAAGATCGTTACCGGACGAATACGGCGGGCCGTGGATCGGCTCGCCGCGACCGCGGTGGCCGGGCTAGCCTGGGGGATATGGCGAAGCGTCGGCGGCGGTCCCCAGGGGAGCCCGAGGTCGAGGCGGTCGAGCCCGATCAGGTTCAGCCGCTCGACGTCGACGGCGTTCGCACGGTCGCCGTCGTCACCGTGCTGTGGGCGGTCGCGTTCGTTCTGCTGGCGCTGCGCATGGACGACTTGCAGGCCGAGGGACGCGGCTGGTGGGTCTGGACCTGCCTCGCCGGCGTCGGGCTCGGGCTGCTGGGGCTGGAGTACACCCGCAAGCGGCGCGATGCCATCGAGTTCGAGCGCGAAGAGGCCGAGGCGGCCCGTGCGGCGGCCGAGTCCGCCGGCGGCGAGGTGCTGACCCGCGGCGAGGTCATCGCGCGCGACGCCGACGCTCCGGCCGACGGTGTGCGCCCGGCGACGCGGCGAGCCGAGGGCGCGCCCTCGCCCGGTGGGCCGGCCCGTCCGCGGACCTCGCCCGAGTCCGTCACCCGGCCGATCGACACCGGCGGCAACCTGCCGCCGGTCGGCCCCGAGACCACACGCGCCGACGCCACCCGCGTCGACCTGCCGCCCACGCGGCCCGCCGCCCGTCCCGACCCGCGCG
>NZ_QUAL01000341.1 GCF_003579925.1 Jiangella rhizosphaerae
CAAGCTCGCCCTCACCTATCGCGGAGGCGTCGTGCTCGCCGCCGTCACCATCTGGCTACGCCAATAAGGAGACGCGCCCTAGTCCGCTTGACGCGCCCGTTCGCGGCAAGAGAATGGGGCAGCAGGGGGACGGGGAGCCCACCAACGCCGCTTCACGAGGTATGCGCGACCACCTCAGTGACGACCGTGTCCCAGACGGCCCGTGGCGGGTACTGGTGGCCCATGCCGGGCAGCGCGACCAGGCGCGCGCCGGGGATCTCGCGGGCCAGTGCCTCGCCGTGCGGGAGTGGGAGCAGGGGATCCGCCGTCCCGTGCAGCACCAGTGTCGGCGCGGTGATCTCGGAGAGCTTGCCGCGGTCCAGTTCGCCGCCCTCGAGGATCCAGTGGTTGGTCTGGCTGGCCGCGACGTCGGTCGTGCGGTCGTACATCCGGGTCGCGACCGCGCGCTCGTGCGGGAGGTCCGGCGCGATGGTGCCGTCGAACGGGCGCAGTCCGTCGATCATCGCCTCGATGGCGGTGTCGCGGTCGGACCAGTCCGGCTGCGGCGCCTCCGACGCGAACAGCTCGGCGAGCTGAGGCGACATGGGCGGCAGGTCGGGGCGGTCCGGGCCGCCCGGACCCGCGGGGCTGGTCGACTGCAGGGTCAGCGTCAGCACGCGTGACGGGTGCTCGACGCCGAGCTGCTGTGCGATGCCGCCGCCCATCGAGATGCCGTAGAGGTGGGCTGCCGGCAGGCCGTAGCCGTCGAGCACGGCCAGCGCGTCGGTCACCAGGTCCGCGCCCGTGTAGCCCGGCGCACCCGCGGGATACGCGGTGGACCGCCCGGTGTCGCGGAAGTCGTACCGGATGACGTACCGCCCGGCCGCCGCGATCCGCTCGCAGAACTCGTCCTCCCAGTAGTCCATCGAGGCCGCCGCACCGCCGATCAGCAGGATCGCGGGGTCGTCCGGTGACCCGAACGCCTCGGCGCACAGCTGGGCGTCGCCGGCCGGGATCATCCGCTCGGTCATCGTCCGCTCCTCACTATGGAAAACATATCGAGTACTATTCTTCCCATAGCTTGAAGGGAGGCGCAAGTGACCCGGACCTACGGCGAGGGCTGTCCGATCGCCCTCTCGCTCGACATCGTGGGCGAGCGGTGGGCGCTGCTCGTCGTCCGTGAGCTGCGGCTCGGCCCGCGCCGCTACCGCGACCTGCAGGAGGCGCTGCCGGGCATCACGCCGGCCGTCCTCTCCAAGCGGCTCAAGGAGCTGGAGGAGTACGGAGTGCTGCGCCGCCGCGAGCTGCCGCCACCGGCCGCTGCCCGGGTGTACGAGCTGACTGAGTGGGGCGCCGGCCTGGAGCCGGTCTTCCAGGCGCTGGCCCGGTGGGGCGTGCGCTCACCCGTGCTGCCGCTGACCGGCGAGGTCAGCGCCGACTCCGTCATGCTCGGGCTGCGCACCTTCTTCGGCGGGGACGGCGACGGCCCGCCGCACGCGCCGTGGACCGCGAGCTACGAGATCGCCCTCGACCGCGACGTCTACCGGCTGGTGGTCGAGGATGGCCGCCTGGCGGAGCTGGCCCGCGGTCCGGCGGCCACGGCGCCGGACGTCGTCGTGCGGACGACCAAGGCGGCCTGGCAGGCGGTGCTCGACGGCGCCGAGCCGCTCGCCGACGCCGTCGCAGCCGGCCGTCTGACGCTGACCGGCGACCTCGACGCCCTGCGGCGGCTGGTCGACGCGCCGCGGAAGATCAGGCCGCGGCCGGCTCCAGCCGGATGACCACCGACTTCGACGCCGGCGTGTTGCTCACCTCGGCGGTGTGGTCCAGCGGCACCAGCACGTTCGTCTCGGGGAAGTACGCGGCCGCGCAGCCCGGCGCCGTCGGGTAAGCCACCACCCGGAACGACGACGCGCGGCGGTCGCCATCGCTCCACTCGCTCACGAGGTCGACCATGGCGCCGTCGGCGATGCCCAGCGCCTCGAGGTCGGCCGGGTTCACGAACACGACGCGGCGGCCGTCGCGGATGCCGCGGTAGCGGTCGTCGAGGCCGTAGATGGTGGTGTTGAACTGGTCGTGCGACCGGACGGTCTGCAGGATCAGCCGGCCCGGCGGGACCCGCAGCACCTCCAGCTCGTTGACGCTGAACTGCGCCTTCCCGCTGGCGGTCGGGAACGAGCGGGAGTCGCGCGGCGGGTGCGGCAGCACGAAGCCGCCGGGCACGGCGACGCGCTCCTCGTAGTCGTCGAAGCCGGGCACCACCCGGGCGATGCGCGCCCGCACGGCCGAGTAGTCGGCCGCGAACGACGCCCACGGGATGCCGTCCGGCCCGGACGGCCCGAACACCCGCTGCGCCAGGCCGCAGATGATCGCCACCTCGCTGCGCAGCTGATCGGACGCGGGCCGCAGCGTGCCGCGCGAGGCGTGCACGACGCTCATGGAGTCCTCGACGGTGACGAACTGCTCGCCGCCGGCCTGCACGTCGCGCTCCGTCCGGCCGAGGCACGGCAGGATGATCGAGCGTTGCCCGGCCAGCGCATGCGACCGGTTGAGCTTCGTCGACACGTGCACCGTCAGCGGCACCGCCCGCAGCGCGGCCGCCGTCACCTCGCTGTCCGGCGTGGCCGCGGCGAAGTTGCCGCCCATGGCCATGAACACGCCGACCCGGCCGTCGCGCATCGCCCGGATGGTGTCGACGGTGTCGTGGCCGGGCCGCCGCGGCGCGGTGATGCCGAACTCCGCCTCCAGCGCGTCGAGGAACGCGGCCGGCGGCTTCTCCCAGATGCCCATGGTGCGGTCGCCCTGCACGTTGCTGTGCCCGCGGACGGGGCAGGCGCCGGCGCCGGGCCGGCCGATGTTGCCGCGCAGCAGCAGGAAGTTGACGATCTCGCGGATGGTCGGCACGGCCTTCTTGTGCTGCGTGAGGCCCATGGCCCAGCAGACGATGACGCTGCCGGCGGTGCGGACCTCCTCGACGAACGCCTCCAGCGCCTCCCGCGGCAGGCCGGTCGCCGTCGCGACGTCGTCCCAGTCGAGCTTCCGCCAGGCCGCGACGGCGTCGTCGAACCCGGTCGTGTACTGGTCGACGAATGCGTGGTCGACGGCGCCGGCGTCGACCAGCATGCGGTTGACCGCCTGGAAGAACGCGAGGTCGCCGCCGAGCCGGATCTGCAGGTAGTGGTCGGACAGCAGGGTGCCGCGTCCGACGACACCGCGCACGGTCTGCGGGTTCTTGAAGGTGTGCAGGCCGGCCTCCGGCAGCGGGTTGACGGCGACGATGCGCGCGCCGCGCCGCTTGGCCTGCTCGAGCGCGGTGAGCATGCGCGGGTGGTTGGTGCCCGGATTCTGGCCGACGACGACGATGAGGTCGGCGTGGTCGGTGATGTCGGTGAGCGAGACGCTGCCCTTGCCGACGCCGATGGTCTCCGACAGCGCCGCGCCGGACGACTCGTGACACATGTTCGAGCAGTCCGGCAGGTTGTTCGTGCCGAGCGTGCGGGCGAACAGCTGGTACAGGAACGCGGCCTCGTTGCTGGTGCGCCCGGACGTGTAGAAGACGGCCTTGTCGGGACCGGCCAGCCCGTGCAGCGCGTCGGCGATGACGTCGAACGCGCGGTCCCAGCCGATCGGCCGGTAGTGAGTGTCGCCGGCCTCGCGCAGCATCGGCTCGGTGAGCCGGCCCTGCTGGCCCAGCCAGTGGTCGGAGCGCCCGGCCAGGTCGGCGATGGAGTGCTCGGCGAAGAACGCGGCGTCGACCCGGCGGACGGTGGCCTCCTCGGCGACCGCCTTCGCGCCGTTCTCGCAGAACTCCGCCAGGTGTGGCTTGCCCGGCTCGGGCCAGGCGCAGCCGGGACAGTCGAACCCGTGCTGCTGGTTCAGCACGCGCAGGGTCTTCACACCGCGGCGGACGCCGGCCTGTTCGAGCACGTCCTTCAGCCCGTGCACGACGCCGGGCACGCCGGCGGCGCTGGCCTGCGGCGGGCTCACCCGCAGACCGGCCTCGTCGTGTTCGTCCTTCGGTGCCCGCGTGGTCATGAACCGACGGTAGCGCTCGGCGCCCGCCGGTGTGCAGCCCGGAGCGCCCTCGTGACGCGGCCAGCCCCGGTGCGGACGGCCCGCTCGATGTCCCAGCGCCGGGCCTGGAACTCAGGCGACGGCAACGACACCGCGACCGAGCCGATGACGTCGCCGCCGGGGGAGCGGACCGGCGCCGCCATGCACGACAACCCGGCCTGCAGCTCGCCGATCTCGAGCGCGACGCTGGCCTCGCGCACGTGCGACAGGTGCCGTTCCAGCAGGTCGCGTTTGACGATGGTGGCACCGGTCAGCGCCGCGAGGCCGGCGCCGTCGAGGTAGCCGTGCAGCTGGTCGCGGTCCATGCCCGCCAGCATGACCTTGCCGAACGCGGTGGCGTGAGCGGACTCGTCGAACCCGACGTCGAGCAGCTGCACCCGGCGGCGCCGCTCGGAGTCGGCGACGTGCGCGATGACGATGCCGGCCTCGCGGAACACCGCGTAGTAGGCGGCGGCGTCGGCCTCGACGTGCAGCGCGCGGACCGCCGCCGCGACGTCCTCCTCGACCGCGAGCTGCCGGTGCAGCCCGCGGTCGAGCCGGCGCACGCCGTAGCCGAGCGCGTAGCGGTGCTCGCTGGCGAGGTGGACGACGTAGCCGCTGTCGATCAGCGTGCTGAGCAGGTGGTAGGTGGTGGGGAGGGCGAGGCCGAGCTCGTCGGCGATGCTGCGGGCGCTGACGCCGCGCGGGTCGGCGGCGACGACCTCCATGACCCGCAGCGCCTTCGTCACCGAGGCGATGGTTCCCGAGGACCGCACCGTTGCCCGTCCCATTTCCCCAGCCTAACCGCCGTACCGCGTGCTGAGCAGGCCGCGGCAGAATCCGGCGTTGCCCTCGATGCTGATCCGGGTGGTGCGGGCCAGGCGCAGCCGCAGCGGAAGCGCTTCGGCCGCGATCGGCGCGCCGTCGTCGTCGACCAGCAGCGGCGCGTCGTCGCCGGCCGGCAGCCCCAGCCGCTCCCGCCGGCGACGCAGCCGGTCGGCGTCCGGCACGTCGCGCAGCCGCGCCCGGGCGACGTCGACGCCGTCGCCGGCCAGTCGCGACGCGACCCGCTCCTGCTCGGCCGCGTGCGCCTTGCGCCAGAACGTGAGCCGCAGCTCGTCGAGCTCGGACACCGCGAGGCCCGGGAACGCCGCGGCGAACCCGTCGCCGGCCGCGACGCCGTCGTTGATCTCGTCCGCGGCGAAGTGGTCCTCCAGCCGCACGTCGACGGCGTCGACGCCGGGCACGGCGCGGGCGGCCTCGTAGGCGTCGGCGACCATCAGGTAGGCGAAGTTCGGCGCGCAGAAGTACGTCGGCAGCCGCAGCCGGATGTGCGCGACGCCGTCCTCGACGCTCACCGCGGAGACGAAGCCCAGCTCCGTCACCGGCTCGTCCAGCTCGGGATCGACGACGGCGTCCAGCGCGCGCCAGATCGCCGGCACCGGGCCGGCGGCGTCGTGGCCGCCGGCCCGGGCGGCGTCGCCACCGCCTGGGGGGCTCGCGGCGGGCGACG
>NZ_QUAL01000338.1 GCF_003579925.1 Jiangella rhizosphaerae
GCTGGCTGGCCGGCGCCGGCGTGGCGGCGGCGCTGGTCGTGCCCGGTGCCTGGGTGGCGACGGCCGGCGGCGGCCATGACGCGCACGTGGCGTCGGCGCCGTCGCCGGCCGGGGACGTGCCGACGGACGCCGACGTCTGCTTCGTCCGGATGATGATCCCGCACCACGAGCAGGCGGTGGCGATGAGCGACCTGCTGCTGGCGAAGGCCGGCGTGTGGGACCGCGGCCGCCGCTACGCCGAGTTCGTCCGCGCCGCGCAGGCGCGCGAGGTCGAGACGATGCGTCGCTGGCTGGATGCGTGGGGGAGCGCGACGCACGGTGCGCACGACGCCGACGCCCCCGGCTGCGACCACGCGGGGCCGATGCCCGGCATGCTGACCGACGCCGAGGTGGCGGCGCTGCGGTCGGCGGACGGCCCGGCGGCGCAGCTGCTGTACCTGCGGTTGATGATCCCGCACCACGAGGGTGCCGTGGAGATGGCCTACGACGAGATCGCCGCCGGCTCGAACGTCTTCGCGATCTCCGTCGCCAAGCACGTCGTCCAGGACCAGCTGGGCGAGGTCGCCGCGATGGAGTCGATGCTCGCCGAGCTCGGCGCGGCATGGTGACCGGTGCCCGGCGTCTCCGTCTCGTGGCGGCGCTGGTCCTGGCGCTGGCCGTGGGCGCGCTGGTGCCCGGCCGAGTGGCGCACGTGTTCACGCTGGACAGCGCGTCGATGACGCCGACGCTCGAGCCCGGCGACCGCGTCGTGGCGAACCGGCTGGCCGAGCCCGGCCGCGGCGACCTCGTGGTGTTCCGCGACCCGGGCGGCTGGGTGCGGTCGGGCGCGAGCCCGTACCTCGTCAAGCGGGTCATCGGAGTGGCCGGCGACCGCGTGAGCTGCTGCTCGCGCGGCGCCGTGGTCGTCAACGGCGAGCCGCTGGCCGAGCCGTACCTGTCCGGCGGCGCGGCCGGCGCGGTCGCCTTCGACGTCACGGTGCCCGACGGCGCGCTCTGGGTGCTGGGCGACAACCGCGCCGACTCCAGGGACTCCCGCTCCGATCCGCTCGGCGAGCACGGCGGCGCCGTCGACCTGGAACTGGTGGTCGGCGTGGTCGCACTCGCCTGGGGCGCCCCGGGCGTTCGGACGTACTAGCCGAGCAGGGCGTAGACCGTCGAGGCGTGGGCGACGGGGCGGTCGTCGCCGTCGGCGGTGATGGTGACGTCGACGAACGCCAGCGTGCGGCCGAGCTTGCTGACCCGCGCCGTCACCAGGACGTCCGCGTCCATGACCGGCTGCTGGAACGTCGTCGACTGCTGGACGGTGGTCATCGGCCCGTAGCCGCCGCGCGCTGCGCTGAGTGCGATGACCGTCGCGGTGTCGGCGGCCGCCATGAGCGCCTGCCCGGACAGCGCGCCGCCCTCGCGGGCCAGCCGGTCGCTCCACGGCAGCCGCAACGTGGCATGCGCCTCGCCGGTGCCGACGACGGTGAGGCCGAGGTCCCGGACCCACGGGGCGAAGTTGGCGGCGAGGATCGCGTCGCCGTCGGCGGTGCTGAGAGCCGTCATGCCCTCATGATGCCCGGCGCTCCAACAGGACGGTGTCGTGCCACACGCCGTCGCGTTGGGCGATGCGCTCGCGGATGCCGACGGTGCGGTAGCCGGCCTGGTGGTGCAGCGACAGGCTGGCGCGGTTCTCGGTGAACACCGCCGTCTGCAGCGTCCACAGCCCGTCGGCGTCGGCCGCCGTCACCTGCCGCCGCAGCAGCGCCTTCCCGACCCCGCGGCCGCGGTGCTCCGCGGCGACGTACACCGACGTCTCGCCGACGCCTCGGTAGCACTCACGGGCCGAGACCGGCGCGACGGCGGTCCAGCCCACGACCTCGCCGTCGAGCTCCGCGACCCAGCGGTGGGCGGGCAGCCACCGAGCCGCCAGCTGGGTGCTCGGCGGCACCGACGTCTCGAACGTCGCGATGCCGGTGTCGATGCCCTGGCGGTAGATGCGCCGCACGGCCGGCCAGTCGGCGTCGGCCAGGGCCCGGACGGTGACGTCGGCCGGGACGTCGTCGGGGCAGCATGGGCCGGTGACGCCGACGCCCATGACGACGTCGGCCATGTGGGGGAGGCCGGTGCAGCAGGCCTCGTTGACGGTGACCCGCGTGCTGGTGCCGACCTTCGACACGTGCACGAATCGGGCGGCGGCGAGCTTACGCACGTGGTGCGAGGCGGTCGACTGGCTGATGCCCAGCAGGTCGGTCAGCTCGCCGACGGTGAGGCCGCCGTGCGAGGTGGCGACGGCGTGCAGCAGCCGGACCCGCGTGGGGTCGGAGAGCGCGGCGAAGCATTCGGCGTAGTCGGCGGCGGCGTCGCCTGGGAGCAGCGGCGTCGGGGCGGCCAGGGTCGTCATGGGTCGCAGTCTATCGACAGACGTCGATGGTTGCGACGATCGACATACGTCGATAGAGTCAGCACCGTTCTATCGACAGCCTTCGATGAAAGTGAGTCGCTCATGACGGATCCGGTGGTGATCGCCGGCGGCGGCCCGGTCGGGCTCGCGGCCGCGGCCGAACTGGCCGAGCGCGGCCTCGAGGTCGTGGTGTTCGAGCGCGGCGCGACGGCGGGCGCGGCGGTCGCGGCATGGGGCCACGTGCGGCTCTTCTCCGCCTGGCCGGAGCTGATCGCACCCGCCGCGCGCCGGCTGCTCGAACGCACCGGCTGGACGCCACCGCCGTCCGACGCGTACCCGACCGGTGCGGAGTGGGTGCGCGACTATCTCGCGCCACTGGCCGCGGCGCTCGGCGACCGGGTGCGCACCGAGGCGGAGGTCGTCGGCGTCGCCCGCCGCGGCCGCGACCGGGTCGTCGACGACGGCCGCGAGACCGAGCCGCTCACCGTCCACGTCCGGCACGCCGACGGCCGCGAGGAGCGGATCCGCGCCGGCGGCTTCATCGACGCCTCCGGCACCTGGGGCACGCCGAACCCGCTGGGCGGCGACGGCCTGCCGGCGCTGGGCGAGCGTGCGGCGGCGCAAGCCGGGCGGATCGACTACCGCGTGCCCGACCTCACCCGGCCGGCGGTCCGCGACCGTTACGCCGGCCGGCACGTCGTCGTCGCCGGGAGCGGACATTCCGCCCTGACCGCCCTGGTGTCCCTGATCGGGCACGCCGGTGACGCGGCGGTGACGTGGCTGCTGCGGCGCGGTGGCATCGGTGACACCTTCGGCGGCGGCGACGCCGACGAGCTGCCGGCCCGCGGCCGGCTCGGGCAGCAGGCCCGCGCCGCCGTCGAGTCCGGTGGCGTCCGCGTGGTCACCGGCTTCCGGACCGCGGCCGTCGAGTCCGGCCGCGACGGGCGCCTGAGGCTGGTCGCCGAGGACGGCCGCACCGTCGACGCCGTCGATCGGGTCGTGGCGCTGACCGGTCTGCGTCCGGAGCTCGGCTGGCTGTCGGAGCTGCGGCTGGAACTGGACCCCACGCTGCAGGCCCCGGTGCGGCTGGCGCCGCTGATCGACCCGAACGTGCACTCGTGCGGCAGCGTGCCGCCGCACGGCGTCCGCGAGCTCGCCCACCCCGAGCCCGGCGTGTACCTGGCCGGCATGAAGAGCTACGGCCGGGCGCCGACGTTCCTCGCGCTCACCGGGTACGAGCAGGTGCGCAGCATCGCCGCCGCGCTCGCCGGCGACCGCGACGCCGCCGAGCGGGTCGAACTGGTGCTGCCGGAGTCCGGCGTCTGCGGCGGGTCGGGCGGGTACGACGGCGACGGCGGCAGCGGCGGCTGCTGCGGGGTGGCGGCGGAGCCGGAACTGATCCAGCTGGGCGTGCGCCGCGGTCGCTGAGTAAATGATTCGCTGAATACAGCGATCCGTGTATCGTCGGGCGCCATGAGCACCGTCACGCTGTCGCACAGCGAGGCCGTGGCCCGGCTGGGCCACGCGTTGTCCGACCCCACGCGGGCGCGGGTCCTGCTCGCGCTGCGCGAGGCGCCGGCGTACCCGTCCGACCTCGCCGACGCGCTGGGCGTGTCGCGTCAGGTGATGTCGAACCAGCTCGCCTGCCTGCGCGGCTGCGGGCTGGTCGAGGCGACGCGCGACGGCCGCCGCACGTGGTACCGCCTGGCCGACCCGCACCTGGCGCCGGCACTGGAGGAACTGCTGCGGGTCATGCTGTTCGTCGACCCGGGCTGCTGCGGGCCCGACGGGTGCACCTGCGGATGAGCGGCATCCTGAGCGAGGGCCGGCGCGACGTGCTGCGCCGCCGCGTCCGGCTGATCGTCGCGACGACCATCGGCTACAACGTGGTCGAGGCCGTCGTCGCCGTCGCGGCCGGCGCGGGGGCGTCGTCGGCCGCGCTCATCGCGTTCGGGCTGGACTCCGTCGTCGAGGTCGTGTCGGCCGCCGCGATCGCGTGGCAGTTCGCCGGCCGCGACCACGAGGCGCGCGAGCGGACCGCGCTGCGGATCGTCGCACTCTCGTTCTTCGCGCTGGCCGCGTACGTCGGGTTCGAGGCGGTCCGGGCCCTGGCCGGCGCGAGCGAGCCCGGCCACAGCACCGTCGGCATCGTTCTGGCGGCGGTGAGCCTGGCCGTCATGCCGGGGCTGTCGTACCTGGAGCGGCGCACCGGCCGCGAGCTGGGCTCGGCGGCCGTCGTCGCCGACTCGAAGCAGACGCTGATCTGCAGCTACCTGTCGGCGGTGCTGCTGGCCGGGCTGGTGCTGAACTCCACGCTGGGCTGGTGGTGGGCCGACCCGCTGGCGGCGCTGGTGATCGCGGGGTTCGCCGTCCGTGAGGGCGTCGAGGCGTGGCAGGGCGACGCCTGCGCCATGACGGCCGGCGCGCTGCTGCGCGAGCCCGAGGCCGACGGCTGCGGGCCCGGCTGCGACTGCTGCTAGTCCAACACGCCGAGCTCGTACAGCAAGTTCAGGACCCTTCGCTCGATGTCGTCGCGGATCGGCCGGACGGCGTCGAGGTCCCGGCCGGCGGGGTCGTCGAGCGGCCAGTCCTCGTACCGCGTGCCGGGGACGTACGGGCAGGTGTCGCCGCAGCCCATCGTCACGACGACGTCGGCGGCCTCGAGGTCGGCGTCGGCCCAGCGCCGGGGCCGCTCGCCGGCGATGTCGATGCCGCGCTCGGCCATGGCGGCGACCGCGACCGGGTTGACCCGGTCCGCGGGCTCGGACCCGCCGGAGAACGCCGTCGCGCCGTCGCCCGCGTGGTGGCGGAAGAAGCCGAGCGCCATTTGCGAGCGGCCGGCGTTGTGCACGCACAGGAACAGCACGGACGGCGACATGCCGATCTCCTCTCAGGCCGCGGCGAGCCGCGGGGCGAGGCCGGCGACGCGGCCGGCGAGGGACGTGACGGTGGCGTCGAAGGCGTCGGGGGTGCCGACGCGGACGGGGTCGGGGATGGACCAGTGCAGCCCGCCGACGTCGCCCAGCTCCTCGTGGGCGTGGTCGCAGACGGTGACGACGAGGTCGTCGTCACCGGCCACGTCGGCGAGGCGCCGCGGCCGCGTCGCCCGCAGCGGGAGGCCGTGCCGCTTCGCCGCGGCGACGGCGCCCGGGTGGACGTGGCCGGCCGGACGCGTGCC
>NZ_QUAL01000336.1 GCF_003579925.1 Jiangella rhizosphaerae
GCACCGGCCGCGCGGCCGGCGGCCGCTCGCGCCGATGCGCCGCGGGAGCGGGCGACGCGAGCCGCTCCACCGCCGGGCGCGCCGGCCGCACGAACAGGTTCTCGCGCTCCTCCTCGGCCGGCACGTCGTCGTCCCCGTCGTCGCGTGGGCCGAGCTCCACCGGCGACACGGCGATCACCGTGAACCCGGCCAGCAGCAACGCGCCGAGACCGATCGTGAACGGTACGAGGAACTCCGTCGCCGTCGCTCCCGTAAGCAGGTCTCTCGTGCCGGCGACCTCGGCCGACACCGCCGCCATGGCCGTGTAGTGCATGCTGCTCACCGCGATGCCCATGACCAGCGCCGCGGCGACCGCGCCGGCGAGGGTGCGGATGGTGAACACCAGCCAGAGCGCCGCGGTCGCCGCGGCGACGGCGATGGCCAGCGAGGCGGTGACGAGGTCGGCCCGGTAGTGGATGGAGCCGTCGATCCGCACCGCGGCCATTCCGCTGTAGTGCATGGCCGCCACGCCGATACCGGTGCCGAGCCCGCCGAACAGCAGGGCGCGATTTCGATCTTTCCCGTAACCGACCATCAGCACGCCGCCGCCGACCACGAGGAAAGCGACCAGCAAACTGATCAAGGTGAGCGATACGTTGTAGCGCACCGGGCTACCGGAAACCCGGAATCCCAGCATTGCGATGAAGTGCAGCGTCCAGATCCCCGCGGCCAGCGACGCCGCACCGGTGATCAACCAGTTGCGCTTTGCGCCGCCGGTGGACTCCCTCGCGCGGACGGTGCACATGAGCCCGATCACGGCGGCCATGACCATGAACACGTACCCGATCGCCGGCGTCGTCAGACCATGGGTGAAATGATCCACTTCGCTTGTTGCCGACAGCATTCAGCCCCCCGGTTGAATAGCGACGTAGTGGCATCTCGCGGTAGCCACCACCGGGAGCATGTGTTACCGAACGCTATGTCGTCAATACCGGCTTTGTCCGGTTTGCCGCTAAAGCCGCATCAGAGGTGATCGACAGCGGCCGACGAGGCGCCGCCGGCCAGTCGTGCGTAGCCCGGGCCGCGGTCGAAGAACGGCTCGTCACCGGTTCGAGCCGCCCGCCATCCGGCCCGCAGCGCGGCCGTCGCCGCCTCGTCCGCGACCGGGTCGTCCACCGGCCCGAGAACCACCACGCCGTAGTCGTCGCGCGCGCCGTCGACGGACACCTTCCGCGAGCGCACGTCGCGCAGCACCTCGTCGACCGGGCGATCCAGCGGGTCGCCCCAGCCACCGCCGCCGGTGGTGCGGATGCGGATCACCTCACCGGCCCGCACCGGCTCGGCGTCGGCGAGCGCGTCGACCTCGCGCTCGTGCGGACCGCCCGGGTCGATCGTCACCGAGAACGGCCGCCCGGCCCGCCCGCCCCGCACGCCCCAGCAGGACAGGATCGACCGGTCCGCGATCGACATGAAGTGCGCGTCGCGCAGCATCCGGATGTGCTTCTCGTAGCCGAGACCGCCGCGGTACCGGCCCGGCCCGCCGGAGTCGACCGCCAGCCCCAGCCGCTCGACCACGAACGGGAACCGCGACTCGCTGAACTCCGTCGGCAGGTTCCGCGAGTCGGGCACCACGTGGATGGTGTCCTCGCCGTCGGCGTAGTAGCGCCCGCCCGACCCGCCGCCCAGCACCTCGCGCATGAGGTACGGCCGCCCGTCGAGGTCGTCGCCGTAGACGCCGGTGTAGCGGATCGTCTCCTGGTCCGCCGGCATCCGCCCGTCGACGGCCTTGGCCAGGACTCCGGCCAGCACGCCGAGCAGCCGCAGGATCACGAACGTCCGCGCGTTCGTGGGCGCCGGGAACACCGGCGTCAGCAGCGTGCCGGGCGGCGGGAAGCGCAGCTCGAGCAGCGGAACGACGCCCTCGTTGACCTCCAGCTCGGCCATCCGCTCCGGCGAGCCGGCGAGGTTGCGCAGGATCGGCGCCAGCCACTTCTTCAGGAACGCGCCGTCGGCATAGTTCCCGCAGTGGTTGATCGGCCCCTTCGCCTGCGGCCCGGTGCCGGCGAAGTCGATGACCAGCCGGTCGTCGAGCTTGGTCAGCGTGATCCGCTGCGTGTGCAGCTTCGGCGGGTCGACGCCGTCGTGCTCGGCGTAGTCCTCCCAGACGTACGTGCCCGCGGGGATCTTCGCCAGGATCTCCCGGCGGAACGTCTCGGTGGTCTTGTCGAGGATCGCGTCGAAGCACGCCTCGACGTCGGCGCGGCCGTACCGCTGGAACAGCTCGGCCAGCCGGCGCGCGCCCATGAGGCAGGCGGCGCACTCGGCGTCGAGGTCGGCGGCCAGCGACTCCGGCATCCGCGAGTTGCGGGTCATGATCTTCAGCGCGGCCTCGTTCGGCACGCCCTGGTCCCACAGCCGGATCGGCGGGACCATGAGGCCCTCCTCGAACACGCTGGTGGCGTGCGACGGCATCGAGCCGGGCACGGTGCCGCCGATGTCGTCGTGATGCCCGAAGGCCTGCACGAACGCGACGACCTCACCCTCGTGGAAGACGGGCGCGGTGACGCACAGGTCCGGCAGGTGCCCGATGCCGCCCTCGGACAGGTAGACGTCGTTGTGGAAGAACACGTCGCCGGGCCGCATCGTCTCGATCGGGTAGTCGCGGACGATGGGGTGGACGAGCGCGGAGTACGAGCGGCCGGTCAGCTTGCGCAGCTTGCGGTCGTGGATGCCGGCGCGGTAGTCGTGGGCGTCGCGGATCATCGGCGAGCGCGACGTGCGCCCGATGGCGGTCTCGACCTCCTTCTCGACCGACGTCAGGTAGCCCTCGACGATCTCGACCAGGATCGGGTCGGCGCTCATGAGGTGGCCTCCCGGGCGATGAGCAGGTTGCCGTGCGCGTCGACGACGGCGCGGAAGCCCGGGTGGACCGGGACGGTGGAGCCGAACTCCTCGACGACGGCCGGTCCGGTGACGGTGTCACCGGCGCCCAGGGCGGCGCGGTCGTAGACGGCGGCGTCGGTCCAGCCGTCGCCGAAGTCGACGCGGCGGGTGGTGCGCGCCACGGCGCCCGTCCCTCGCGGTGCCGTCCGCAGCGCCGGGCGCGCGATCGGGCCGACGCCGGTGACCCGCAGGTTCACCCACTCGACCTCCTGCCGCGGGTCGCCGGCGAAGTCGTAGCCGTAGAGCCGGCGGTGGGCGGCGTGGAACGCGTCGGCGACCGCGTCCGCGAGCGCCGTCGTGACGGTGCCGTCCGGGACGTCGACCCGCACCTCCGACGCCTGGCCGAAGTAGCGCAGGTCGGCGGTGCGCAGGAACCTGCGCTGGTCGGCGGCGAACCCCTCGCGCGCCAGCGCCGCCGACGCCTCCGCCGTCAGGTCGTCGAAGGTCTTCCCGACGGCGTCCGGGTCGAGCACCGCGTGCCGGGCGACCGCCGTCCGCACGTAGTCGTTGCGCACGTCGACCGTCAGCAGCCCGAACGCGGACAGGTTGCCGGGGTCCGGCGGCACCAGCACGCCGGCCAGCCCGAGCACGTCGGCCAGCCGGCAGGCCAGCAGCGACCCGGACCCGCCGAAGCTGACCAGGTGGAAGTCGCGCACGTCCAGCCCGCGGGTGACGGTGACCTGGCGCAGCGCGTTGGCCTGATTCCACGCGGAGATCTCCAGGATCCCGGCGGCGCAGCGCTCGGCGGTCAGTCCGAGCCGCGCCGCGAGGGCCGCGATGCCGGCCCGCGCGGCGTCGACGTCCAGCGGGATCTCGCCGCCGAGCAGGTGCGGCGGGATGCGGCCGAGCAGCAGGTGCGCGTCGGTGACGGTCGGCTCGGTGCCGCCGGTGCCGTAGCACAGCGGGCCGGGGTCGGCGCCGGCCGACCGCGGGCCGACCTTCAGCGTCCCCTCCGGGCTGAGCCAGGCGACCGACCCGCCGCCGGCGCCGACGGTGACGACGTCGATCATCGGGATCTTGCTCGGGTAGGCGCCGACGCTGCCCTCCGTCGTCAGCGCCGGGTGTCCGTCGACCACGACCGCGACGTCCGTGGACGTGCCGCCGCCGTCGAGCGTGAGAACGCTGCCGAACCCGGCCGCCTCGGCGACGACCGCGGCGCCCAGGGCGCCGGCCGCCGGGCCGGACAGCACGGTCGAGATCGGCTGCCGGACCACCTCGTCGGCCGACAGCACGCCCCCGTTGGACTTCATGACGTAGAACGGCGGCCGCTCGCCGGCCGGGTCCAGCGTGGCCAGCCGCTCGGCGATGGTGCCGACGTACCGCGCGATGCTCGGCTTCACGGCGGCGTCGACCAGCGTCGTCACGCTCCGTTCGTACTCGCGGTACTCCCGCAGCACCTCCGCGGAGACGGAGACGACGGCGTCCGGGTGCTCCCGCGCGAGGACGTCGCGCATGCGCAGCTCGTGCTCGGGGTTGGCATAGGAGTGCAGGAAGCAGACGCCGACGGTGGTGATGCCGCGGTCGCGGAAGAACCGGGCGGCGGCGACGGCGTCGTCCTCACTGAACGGGCGCAGCTCGCTGCCGTCGTAGGCGAGCCGGCCGCCGACGGTCCGGACGAGGTCGGCGGGCACGATGCGCGGCGGCTTCACCCAGAAGTAGCTGTTGCCGTAGCCGTCCGGCACCGACTGCCGGGCGATCTCGAGCACGTGCGCGTATCCCTCGGTCGTGACGAACCCGAGGTGGTCGACCTTCCCCTCCAGCAGCCGGTTGGTCGCGACGGTGGTGCCGTGGACGACGGCGGCGACGTCGGAGCCTCGCGCGCCCAGGAGGTCCAGGATCTTGTGCACGCCGGCCATGAACCCCTCGGCGGGATCGGCCGGGGTCGACGGCGTCTTCGTGCTCGCCTGCCGGCCGGTCTCCTCGTCGACGGCGACGACGTCGGTGAAGGTGCCGCCGGTGTCGATGCCGATGCGGATCATGGACATGCGGTCGATTCAACCGGCGGCCCCGGACGCCCGGCGTCGGCAACTCGTGCCAACGGCGGGCCGCCGGCGTCGTGCAATGCCGCACCGAGCGCCGTCATGCGGTAGAGGACGCTCCGGCCGTGCCGCTCGCCCTCGACCAGGCCGTTCTCGCGCAGGACGCGCAGGTGCTGGCCGACGGCGCTGGGCGTGACGCCGAGCGCGCGGGCGAGGTCGGTGGTCGACGCGGGCGAGCGCAGGGCGTCGAGCAGCTCGGCGCGGACCCGGCCGAGCAGCCGCACCGTCGCGCCGGGCGGGCCGGCGCCGAGCCGCACGCTCCACAGCGCGCCGACGCCGCGGGCCGGGTAGCGCACCGTGGTCTGGGTCGACGTGCGCCGCTTGATCAGCACGTACGCCGACCCGAGCACGACCGGCATCAGGACCAGCCCGCCCGGCCCGCGGTCGACGGCGGAGTCCTCGCGCCAGCGGTCGCCGCCGAGCCGCAGCCGGCCGTCGCGCCAGCTCAGGTCGGGGTGCAGGTCGGCGAAGAGGGCGGCCGCTCCCCCGCGGGCCAGCCGCCGGGCCCGGTGCGCGACGTCGGCCTCGAGGACGGCGCGGATGCGCGGCCAGTGGGGCCCGACCAGGCGGTCGTGGGTGGTGCGCAGCTCGTCGGCGAGTGCGCGCAGGCCGGCGACCGGGTCGGCGGCGAGGTCGGCGACGGGTCCGGGCGGCGGCGGGTCGCCGAACCGGCGGCGC
>NZ_QUAL01000340.1 GCF_003579925.1 Jiangella rhizosphaerae
TCGTTCACGAATCCCTGCCCGGCCCTGTGGCTCCGTGGGGCCGAGGGGATGACGCGAAGTCTTGCGGCGGCCTACCGCGCGCTCGGGGCGCGCATGTAACCGCGTCGCCCTACCAGGGTGACAAGTTCGTGATGCATCTACAAGGGCTTTGTGTAATCCGTCTCATGAAGGTCGGTGTAGCGTCGGTCACAACATCGGTTCAAATCAGCCAAGATGCGACCATAACCGGCACCTCTTGCCGTGACAAGGGTGCTGCGGACCTGCATCTGACAGGTTCGGCGCATCGATCGGCTTCGGATCGACGAGACGCCTCAGTACGCGATCCGCAGCGCCCGCGGCGCCGACGTCAGCGTGATCTCCGTCCGCTCGCCGATGTAGTCGCCGTCGACCTGCACCGGCAGCGGTTCCGGCGCCCGCAGGACGATTTGCTTGCGGTCGTGCAGCGACACGACGGCCCGGCCGCGCGGCCCGCGCCGCGTCGTCATCTGGGCCAGGTGCAGCAGCGTCGGCGCCAGCCGGAGGCTGGTCAGGCCGAACACGTCGAGGCCGGCGTTGAGGTCGGCGAACGGGGTGGGCCGCAGCGGCCGGGCGCCGAGGTACGTCCACGGCGTGCAGTTCGTGACGATGACGACCGCCAGCCCGGGGATCGGCAGTCCGCCGTCGGCGGTGAGCTCGATGGTGCCGTGCCGCCGCTCAGGCTGGGCGAAGAACCGGCGGATCGCGGTGCGGACGTACAGCTGGACGGTCGACACCCGGCCGCGTTCGCGCTCGGCCTCGACGGCGTGGATGACGTCGGCGTCGAGGCCGAACCCGGCGGTGAAGGTGAAGTAGCGGTCGTCGAGCCGGCCCAGCCCGATGCTCTGGCGCCGGCCGGCGCGCAGCGCGTCGAGCAGCAGCCCGGTGGCCTCGATGGAGTTCTCGGGGATGCCGAGGTTGCGCGCCAGCACGTTGGTGCTGCCGCCGGGGATGATGGCGATGTCGGGGACGGCCTCACCCTCCGTCGGCGCGGGGTCGAGCAGGCCGTTGACCACCTCGTTCACGGTGCCGTCGCCGCCCACCGACACGACCAGGGACAGGCCGTCGGCGCGCGCCTTGCGGGCCAGCTCGGTGGCGTGGCCGCGGTGGGTGGTCTCGGCGACTTCGAGGTCGAGGTCGTTGCTCAGTGCCGACAGCAGAACGTCGCGGGTGCGTACGGACGTCGTCGTGGCGTTGGGGTTGAGGACGACGAGCGCGCGCATGGGTGACAGCCTACGATCCGCGATTCCGCCGCCGGTCAGCGGAACATGCCCTCACGCAGTTGGATCAACGTCCGGGCCAGCAGCCGGGACACGTGCATCTGCGAGATGCCGATCTCGCCGGCGATCTGCGACTGCGTCATGCCGCGGAAGAACCGCAGGACGATGATGCGCCGCTCGCGTTCGGGCAGGCCGTCGAGCATGCGGGCCAGCGTCTCGCGGTTCTCGACGCCCTCGAGAGCCTCGTCGTCGTGGCCGATGGTCTCGATGGTGCTGGGCGCGTTCTCGCCCGGCTCCGGGGAGTCGAGCGAGACGGTGCTGTAAGCGGCGGCCGTCTCCAGCGCCTCGAGCACCTCGTCCTCGGTGGTGCGGGTGGCCTGGGCCAGCTCGGCGATGGTCGGCGACCGGCCCAGCTGCTGCAGCAGCTCCGTCGTCGCCGTGCTGATGGACAGCCGCAGCTCCTGCAGCCGACGGGGGACGCGGATGGCCCAGCCCTTGTCGCGGAACCAGCGCTTGATCTCGCCGAGGATGGTGGGGGTGGCGTAGGTGGAGAACTCCGCGCCGCGGCCGGGGTCGTACCGGTCGATCGCCTTGATCAGGCCGATGGTGGCCACTTGGACGAGGTCTTCGTACGGCTCGCCGCGGCCGGCGAAGCGGCGGGCCAGGTGCTCGGCGAGCGGCAGGTGCAGCGTCGTCAGCCGGTTGCGGACCTCGGCCCGCGCGGGGTCGTCGGCCTCGAGGCTCGCGAGCAGCTCGAGCAGTGCGCGGCTCTTGGCGCGGTCGACGGTGCCGCGGGTGGCCTCGCCGTCGGCCGGCTCGACCGGCTCGGCGTCCAGCGGTCCGACCGTGATCACCGGCCGGACGACGTCGACGACCGGACCGGCGGGCTCCGTGGCCTCGCTGGTCAGCCTCGCCTCGGCCGCTCCCACCGCCTGACTCAACCCCGCTTCTTCCGCAGCATGATGGACACCCGGCCGTCCTCGGCCCGCGAATGCACCTCGCCGGCCAGCGCCGACAGCACCGTCCAGGCGAAGCTGTCGCGGCTGGGGAGGTCGGTCTGCGCGGCGGGGACGGACACCACGACGTCGAGGATGTCGGTGTGCAGCTGGAAGCTGCAGTGCATGTTCGACCCGGGAACGGCGAGCGGCAGCAGCATGGCGCCGGCTTCGTCGACGGCGATGCGCAGGTCCTCGATCTCGTCGAGCGTGAACCCGATCCTGGCGGCCAGCCGGGCGGCGGTCGTCCGCAGCACGGTGAGGTAGGCGCTGGACGACGGTACCTGCAGCTCCACCAGGTCACCGAACGACGAATCGGACTCGCTCACCAAACCTCCTCCTCCTGGAATCGGCCGACCGATTCCCGCCTGCTCGGCCGGCCACAACGCCAGAGAGCTCGTGTTGCTCCCGACACAGTGTCACATGTGCGCCCGAAGGCGTAGTCGGCCGCCGTGCGCCGAGTGGGGTCAGAGCACCTTCGAGAGGAAGGCCCGGGTGCGTGCGTGCCGCGGGTCGGACAGGACGTCCCTGGGCCGGCCCGACTCTACGATGACACCGTCGTCCATGAAGATCATCTGGTCCCCCACCTCTCGGGCGAAGCCCATCTCGTGGGTGACGACCATCATGGTCATGCCGCTGCGGGCCAGGTCGCGCATCACGTCGAGCACGTCGCCGACCAGTTCGGGGTCCAGCGCCGAGGTCGGCTCGTCGAACAGCATCATGTCCGGGTCCATCGACAGGGCGCGGGCGATCGCGACCCGTTGCTGCTGGCCGCCGGACAGGTGGGCGGGGTAGGCGGCGACCTTGTCCATGAGGCCCACCCGGGCGAGGTTGTGCCGGGCCACCTCGACGGCGTCGCGCTTGCTGCGCCCGAGTACCCGCCGCTGCGCGATCGTGAGGTTGCTCAGCACGGTCAGATGAGGGAACAGGTTGAACTGCTGGAACACCATGCCGATGCGGGCGCGGACGCGGTCGACGTCGATCTCCGGGTCGAGGATGTCGATGCCCTCGACCCGGATCTCCCCGGACGTCGGCTCCTCCAGCCGGTTGACGCAGCGCAACAGGGTGGACTTGCCCGACCCGCTCGGCCCGATGACACACACCACCTGACCGGGCTCGACCGTGAGGTCGACGCCCCGGAGCACCTCGAGGTCTCCGAAACTCTTGTGCAGTCCCGCCACCTCGATGGCGGCGACGCCCGTCAGGGGCACCGGAACGGCGCTCACCTCGACCGCCCCAGCCGCCGTTCCAGCACCGCAACCAGGCGGGTGAGCGGGATGGTGATCAGCAGGTACAGCATGGCCGCCATCACGAGCGGCGTGCTGTTGTTGGAGTTGATGACGCCGTCGCGCGCGAACGTCGTGATCTCCTTGTTCTGCAGCGTCGATCCCGCGATGAACAGCAGCGACGTGTCCTTGATGAGCAGGACGAACTCGTTGGTGAGCGGCGGGATGACGATGCGGAACGCTTGCGGCAGCACGATGGAGAGCATCGTCCGTCCCGCCGACATCCCCAGCGAGCGGGCCGCCTCCGTCTGTCCCTTCGGCACGCCCTGGATGCCCGCCCGGATGCTCTCGGCCATGTACGCGGCCGCCACCAGGATCAGCGCCAGCAGCCCGGCCCCGATCGTCCCGCCGGGCACGTGGACCTGGAACGCGATCGGCAGCACGTAGGCCATCGCGAAGATGGTCAGCAGCGCCGGCAGGCCGCGGAACAGTTCGATGTAGGCGATGGCCAGCCATCGGTAGGGCGCGACGGTCGACAGCTTCATCAGGGCGAGGACGATGCCCAGCACGAGGCCGCCGCTGAACGAGATGACGGTGAAGAGGATGGTGTTCTTCGCCGCGATCGTGATGATCTCCGGGAGCTGCGCGCGGGCGACGTCGGGCTGCAGGAAGTTCGCCCTGATGCGATCCCAGTCCGCCGCCAGCACCACGGCGGCGACCGCCGCGGCGAACACCAGGTAGAGAACGCCGCGGCGGATGCGTCGCCGCGTGGTCCGGCGCACGGCGGTCAGCTCGTGCTCGGGCTGGGACCCGTCGGGCTCTCGGTGCCCGTCGAGTCCATCGCGAAGTAGCGCGCGTAGATCTCGTCGTAGGTGCCGTCGTCGCGCAGCGCCTGCAGCTGCTCGTTCACGGCGTTGAGCAGGGCCGTCTTCTCGCCCTTGGCGAAGGCGAAGCCGTACTGCTCGTCGGTCTCGTACTGCTCGACCACCTCGTACGCCGGGTCCGAGCGCGCATGCTCGAGGTTGACGGGCAGGTCCTGCAGGATGGCGGCGATGTTGCCGGCCTGCAGCGCCGGCCACAGCTCGCCGTCGCTGGGGAAGGCCTGCGGCGGGTTCGCCCCCTTCGGCAGGTGCTCCTTGGCGTAGATCTCGCCCGTGGTGCCCTGCTGGACGCCGACGGTCTTGCCGACGAGGTCGTCGATCGACGTGATGCCGGAGTCGGCGGGTACCAGCAGCGACTGGAGCGAGTCGTAGTACGGCATCGAGAAGTCAAGGTGCTGCTTCCGCTCGTCGGTGATGGTCATGGCCGACGCGCCCAGGTCGCACTGCCCGGCCGCCAGCACGGCGCCGCTCTGGAGCGGGTCGAACCCGACGTCCTGGACCGTCATCCGCAGACCCAGGCCGTCGGCGATGGCCTGCATGAGGTCCATGTCGAAGCCGCTGTAGCCGCTGGGTGCGTCCGGGCTCTCGATCTCGAACGGCGGGTACGGGACGTCGGAGCAGACCGTCAACGTGCCGTTCTGGACGAGGCCGAGGTCGGCCGCCTGGGTGCCGGCGCCGCCCGTGGCGGTGGTACCTCCCTCGTCGTCGCCGCCACACGCGGCCAGCAGCATCGTCGTGACGGCGGCCGCGGCGGCGAGCCGGCTCAATCCGGCCATGGTGTGTCGCCTGGACATGGCATCCCCCCTTGCACGCGACACCTGTCCTGTTCGCATCCTGCCACTGCTTGGGCCGGTCGGATGGTCAGTAGGCTCGGGGAATGTTCGCCGCCTACGCCTCGACGCTCGACGCCGACGACCCCCTCGCCGGGCTGGCTCTGGGGGAGCGGCCTGAGCCCTCGGTCCCCGACGGCTGGACGACGGTGACGGTGCGGGCGACGGCGCTCAACCACCACGACCTGTGGTCGCTGCGCGGCGTCGGCCTCGACGAGAGCCGGCTGCCGATGATCCTGGGCTGCGACGCGGCGGGCGTCACCGACGACGGCCGCGAGGTGCTCGTGCACGCCGTCGTCTCCGACCCCGACTGGCGCGACGACGAGACGCTGGACCCGAAGCGCACGCTGCTGTCCGAGCGGCACCCCGGCACGTTCGCCGAGCGCGTCGCGGTGCCGTCGCGCAACCTGGTCCCGAAGCCGCCGGCGTTGTCGTTCGAGGAGGCCGCCTGCCTGCCGACCGCCTGGCTGACGGCGTACCGCATGCTGTTCACCCAGGCGAGGGTGACGCCCGGGCAG
>NZ_QUAL01000339.1 GCF_003579925.1 Jiangella rhizosphaerae
GCGGCGGCAGGGGCGGCCGGCGCCGACGTGGCCGGGGCGGCGGCGCCGGCGGTGGCGGTCAGCGCGACGGCCAGCACGGTGGCGGACCAGCCGGCCAGTCGTCGGCGGGATCGGGACCGGGGCGCGGTCGGGGGCATCGCGTCGTCCTCTCTCGGCGGGATGGGCGGTGGTGCGGCGGGATCAGCCGTCGAGGCGGTAGGCGCGCTCGATCGTCTGGGTGACGGAGTCGCCGGCGGCCGTCCACGCCTCGGTGCGCAGCCAGACGTGGCCGGTCGTGGCGTCGAGCTCGGGGTGCGGGACGGTGACGCGGAAGTCACCGGGCCGGCCGCCGGCCCGCACCTGCGCGGGCCGCCAGCTGACCCCGTCGTCGACGGAGAACCAGACCCGCAGCCGCTCGGCGACGGGGCCGCCGCCGGGTGCCGCGGCGTGCACCTCGGCGGTGTGCCGCCGGCCGGCCGGTGCGGTGTTGAGCAGGTCCAGGCCGAGGTCCCAGCGCAGCTGCGGCACCGGCTGGAACGCGCACGGGTCGGTGAGCGCGGCGACCGGGCACGCGTAGGCCTCGGGCAGCCGGCCGGCCTGTGGCGGCGCGGAGGTGAACTCCCACTCCGTCGCGACCCGGGTGGCGAGACCGTCGGGCGGGCCGGGCTGGACGTAGTCCATGGTCAGCCGGTAGTCCGCGGTGCCGGGCGGGAGCTGGAACCACTGGTTGACCGAGCCGCGAACCGGGACCTCCTCGGTGCCGCGGAACAGCCGCGTCACCGGCTGGGCGAACCACGCGTGCTCGTAGTGCGCGCCCTGAGCGTCGAGACGGTACTGGCCCGTGACGAACCGGTCGCCCTGACGGCAGAACGTGCAGCGCAGCGTGGTCGGGTACGGTCCGGCGACGTCGACGGCGCCGTAGTGCACCGGCGCCTCGAACCAGCGCTCGGCCGGCAGCCGGTCGCCGGCGTCGAACTGGTTCCAGGCGCGCAGCTTGACGCCCTCCATGTCGACCTCGCGCAACCAGCGGACCTCGGGTCCGGTGCTGGCGACCAGCTCGGTCCGCTCGGTGCCGCCGTAGAGGCCGATCGCGATCTGGGCGCTGTCGGCCATGTTCTCGCTGAACGCGAACCAGGCCAGCGTGCCCTCGTGCCCGGCGGTGTCGGTGTGGTAGCGCGACGGGACGGTGGCCAGGTCCTCACGGCTGAAGCGCGGTTCGCCGGTCGCCGGGAAGCCGCCGTCGTGGCCGGCCCGCAGGTGGTAGACGCGCTCGGGCGCGCGGCGGCCGTCGATGTCGAGCCGCAGGTGCGGCCGGGCCTCCAGGGCCTGGCGCAGCGCCTCGCCCTCGTCGTGGCTCAGGCCGAGCTGGAACAGCTGGTCGGCGCGGACCTGGATGCCCAGCGACCCCGGCTTGTCGGCGTAGAACAGCAGCCCGGCCACGCCGGTGGCGACGGCGGCATCGGTGGCGCGCTGGATCGCGTTGAGCGCGTACGCGTAGTCGAACGGCTCGTCGTCGGGGATGCGGATGCGGACCAGCGCGAGCTTGCCGCTCGCCGGACGCAGCTCGGCCTCGGTGCCGTCGCCGGCGAAGACCAGCGGCAGCGTGCGGCGTCCGGCCAGCCCGGGGCCGGCCAGGTGCGGCCAGTACTCCGGCCGCACCCGGATGCCCTCGGCCCGCACGTCGACCAGCGCCGAGCCGTAGATCCACTTGGTGAACGACTCCACCTCGCCCAGCCGCGGCTCGGGCGTCGGCGTCGTGTAGAGCCGCCACTCGCTGGACTGGTCGAACAGCGGCCCGAGGACGAACGTGCGCCCGTCCGGCGTCTTCCGGATCACGCCCACCTCGCCGAACAGCAGGTCCACCGGCTCGCCGACGTCGGGATTGCGCAACACCGCGTCCCGCGCGTCGAGGCTGACGGCGGTGTCGGCGCCGACCTCCACCTCGCCGGCGATCGCGATGGTCGACTCGGTCGCCCGCAGGTCCCAGGTGGTGATCTGGGCGTAGACGTCGTACACGCCGGCGGCGACCTCGAACGAGGCGCGGCCGTCCGCGTCGGTCCAGGCGAAGTGGCTCCAGGTGCGGAATGGGTCGTTCTCGTCGAAGCCCGGGTCGGCCTTGACCACCCAGACCGGCAGGCCCAGGTCGGCCGGCTCGCCGCGGCGGTCGGTCGCCTGCACGTCGATGGTGTGCGTGACGTCGCCCTCGTACAGGCTCCACGGGGTGCGGACGGCGACGCCGTCGGCGGTCGCCGTCACGATGCCGCTGTAGACGCCGGCGTCGAGGGCGGTCGGGTCGACGGTGAGCCGCGCGGACGCGATGCCGTGCGCCGGGACGGTGAGGGTTGCGGCGTCGAGCGCGGCGGCCGCGGCCGGCACGCTGCGGCCGTCCCAGCCGGTGCCCGTGACGCCGAGCTGGAGCGTGACGTCGGCCTCGGTCTCGTTGCGGTAGGTGAGCGCCGTCGTCGCCGGCTCCGTGGCCGGGTTCGGGATGCGGCCGAAGTCCACGACGGCCGGGCCGTACACCCCCTGGCCGATGGCGCGGCTCACGTCGAGGCGGCCGGCGCCCTGCTGGAACGGGGTGTGCTCGCCGGGCGTGGCGGTCGAGGCCAGGGCGTCCCGGAGTTCGCGCTGACCCCAGTCGGGATGGGCCTGTGCCAGCAGCGCGGCCGCGCCGGCGACGTGCGGTGTCGCCATCGACGTGCCGTTGGCGCTGGTGTGCAGGTCGCTGACCGGCGTGCCCATGCTGGTCCCGGCCGCGCGGGCGGCGACGATCCCGACGCCGGGCGCGGTGAGGTTCGGCTTGATCGCGGCGTCGCCGCGGCGCGGGCCTCGGCTGGAGAAGTCGGCGAGGAGGTCGCCGTCGTCGACCGCACCGACGGTGAGCGCGCTGGTGGCGGCGCCGGGCGTCCCCACGGCGAGGTTGCGCCCGTTGTTGCCGGCGGCGATCACGAACAGCGTGCCGGTCTGCTCCGACAGCGCGTCGACGGCGAGGCTGCCGGGGTCGGTGCCGTCGGTCGCGGCCGCGCTGAGACTGAGGTTGACGACGTCCGCGCCGTTCTGCGCGGCCCACTCCATGCCGTCGATCGCCCACGACAGCAGGCCCTCGCCGTTGTCGGCGAGCACCTTGCCGATCATCAGGTCGGCGCCCGGAGCGACCCCCGGATGCCCGCCGGGAGCGGCGCCCGTGCCGGCGACCGTCGCCGCGACGTGCGTGCCGTGGCCGTGGCCGTCCGTGACGTCGGCCGCGTCGAGGTCGGTGGTGAAGTTCCGGCCCGCGGTGACCTGCCCGGTGAGGTCAGGATGGGCGGCGTCGACCCCGGTGTCCAGGACCGCCACCGTGACGCCGTCGCCGTCGTACCCCGCCGCCCACGCATCGGGCGCGCCGATGTGCGGAACGCTCACGTCGAGGCTTGCCGTAGTCGCGGCGTCCAGCCAGACCTGCGCGACGCCCGCGCTCAGCCGCGCGGTGGCGTCCGCCGGGCCCTGCTCGGTGAGGGCGGCCCAGAGCGCGGCGCCGTCGGCCGGGTCGGCGGGGTCGAGCGCGACGGCGTCGATGCTCTCCAGCGTCCGGTCCGGTGCTTCGGGCAGACTCGCGGCGGCGGTCCGGGCGGCACGGGCGCCGGCGTAGCGGACGATGACCGGCGGCGGACCGTCGTCGGCGGCGGCGGCCTGGCCGGCGAGCGCCGCGACGTCGAACAGTCGCTGGTCCACGGTGCCGGCGGCCACGGGGCCGAACGCGTCGGACGGCAGCACGTAGTAGCTCTCGCCGTCGGAGTAGCTGGTGAACGTGATCGGTGCGCCGCTCTGCCGGGGCGCGGGCTCGACGCCGAAGGTGCGCTCGCCCGTCGGCGCCGTCGTGACGGTGACGACGTCGCCGGTGAGGAGCGTGAGGGTGACCGGCTCGGCGGCGGCGACGGCCGGTTCGTTCGCGGCGGGCTCGTTCGCGGCGGCAGCGCTGGTCGCCGGGGCGGTGGCCGCCGCCGGCAGCAGGGCGGCGACCACCGCGGCGACGGCGGTTCCGGTCACGACTGGGCGGCGCGGGCGGCGAGGTCGCACGGCTCCTCCTGCAGGGCGAGACGTGGTCGGTACCAGATGTGCCGGATGTCCGGTCCGGACAAGATGGCATCGCCGCCGCCCGGGGCGGAAGGACTATGTGTGGCCGGTAGACGTCAATGGCGCAAAGATGCCGCTGGTCAGACGTTGCTGGCGGTGGCCTCCCGGTCGGCGAGCAGGGCGGCGGTCACCACCGCGACATCGTCCTTTCCGTGCCCCGCGTCGATCGCCCGCCGCATCTGCGCGAGCGCGGCGCGCTGGACGCCGGTGTCGAGCCCGCGCCGCTCCGACGCGTCGACGACGTGCTCCAACCCGGCGGCGACCGTATCCAGCGCTGCGATGTCGGCCTCGTAGCGGCCGGTGTCGACGCGGTCCGCGTGGTCGGCGACGGAGTCGCGCAGCAGGGCGGCCAGCCCCTCCGCGAACGGTGCCAGGTCGGCGCCGTCGATGCCCTCGGCCTTGGCCAGGGCGAACGCGTGCGTCAGGCCGGAGACCGCGGTCCAGAACAGGTCCAGCAGCGCGACGTCGAAGGCGGCGGCGCGGCCGGGGTCGGTGCCGAGGTGGTGCTGCGTGCCGCCGAGCGCGGCCAGCGTCGCCTCGTGCCGCCGGTAGAGGCCGGCCGGTCCGCTGTAGATCAGCACCGCGTCGGGCGTGTCGATGGTCACCGTCGGCGTCATGATCGACCCGTCGAGGTAGTCGATCCCGTGGCCGGCGGCCCAGCCGGCCAGGTCGCGGGCGGCGTCGGGGGAGTCGGCGGTGAGGTTCACGACGGTGCGGCCGCTGAGCGCGGCGGCGGCCGGCTCGAGCAGCTGCCGGGCGGCCGCGTAGTCGACCACGCACACGACGACGAGGTCGGCGTGCGCGACCGCCTCGGCGACGGTCGCCGCCCGCGTCGCGCCGGCCGCGACGAGTGCGTCGGCCTTCTGTGGGGATCGGTTCCAGACGGTGGTGGGATGGCCGTGGGCGAGGAAGGCGCGGGCGAGGGCCTGCCCCATGTTGCCGAGTCCTAGGACGGTGACCTGCGCGGATGTCGTCATGCCGGGTACGCTAAACCTTGACGTCGACGTGAGGGTCAAGTCGGTCGGCGGCGGACTTCGGAGGGTGACATGCGGATCGGCGAACTGGCCCGGCGGACCGGCGTGACGGAGCGGGCGTTGCGCTACTACGAGGAGCAGAACCTGCTGAAGCCGGCCCGGCTGCCCAGCGGCTACCGCGACTACGCCCCGTCCGACGCCGAGGCTGTGCGGCACATACGGTCGCTGCTGGCGGCCGGGCTGCCGAGTCACCTGATCGCCGAGCTGCTGCCCTGCATGGTCGACACCGGCGACGGCCTGATGCCCGGCTGCCGGTCCATGCTGGAGCCGCTGGAGGCCGAACGCGACCGCCTCACCGCGGCGATCGAGGAGCTCACGGCGGCCCGCGAGCTGCTCACCGCCCTGATCGACCGCACCCCCGAGGACGACTCCGAGTACGACGCCTGGGTCGCCGCCCACGCCGTCGCCTGACCGTGGCGTCGGCAGCCGGTCCGGCCCATCCGCCCGTCTACCGCGCGCCGATGCGCTCGCGGCGCCCGGACGTCCCCGACGGAGCTGGGGTCGAGCGGGCGCTGGCAGCTGGCGTGTGCGGGCTGGGCGGACCGGTCCAGCTGGGCGGCGCGTCCGGCGGGCCGGCTGGTGGGGCGGCTGGGCCGGTTGGGCCGGCTGGTGGGGCGGCTGGGCCGGCCGGTGATGCTGGCGGGCCGGCC
>NZ_QUAL01000344.1 GCF_003579925.1 Jiangella rhizosphaerae
TAGCTGCCCGTTCTTGGCCGCGAAGCCGCGGGTCAAGTCCGCCCCTCGTCGCGAAGCGACTCCATGGCGGACTTGAGGCGCGGTTGCGCGGCAAGAGAATGGGGCAGCAGGGGGACGGGGAGCCCCAACCAACGCCACAACCCGCAGCCGACGTCACGACCCGGCGAAATGATCGTGGCCGGCCGGGCCGTCGTACTCGGCACCGCCGACGGTGACCCCCGAGCCGGCCGAGACCGAGCCGATCACGGTCCATCGCTCCGGCAGCTCCAGCCCCGCGGGAAACGTCGCCACCAGGGCGTTGTCGTCGCCGCCGGTGAGCACCCAGGCGAGCGGATCGGCGCCCAGCGCGGAGGCGACCTCGCGCAGCGGACCGGCCACGGTCAGGTGGGACGGGTCGACGTCGATCGCCACGCCGCTCGCCGCCGCCACGTGGCCGAGGTCGCCCAGCAGGCCGTCGCTCACGTCGCACATCGCCGTGGCTCCCAGGCTCGCGGCCTCGACGCCCGCCCCGTACGGGACCTGCGGCCGCCGGTGCGCCTCGACGACCGCCCGAGGGGTGCGGAAGCCGCGGCTGAGCACCTGGTAACCGGCCTCGGCCCAGCCAAGCCGCCCGCACACGGCGACCACGTCCCCCGGCCGCGCGCCCGAGCGCGTCACCGGTGCGCCACCGGCGAGCGTGCCTAGCGCCGTCACCGACACCACCACCAGCGGCGAGCGCACGACGTCGCCGCCCACCACCGACGCACCGACCAGCGCGGCCTCCTCACCCAGGCCGGCCGACAACTCCACTGCCCACGACGCCGGCAGCTCGGCAGGCACGCCCAGTCCGACCACCAGCGACGTCGGGCGGGCGCCCATGGCCTCGATGTCGGAGAGGTTCTGCGCGGCCGCCTTGTGGCCGACGTCGGCGGCATCGGACCAGTCGCGGCGGAAGTGCCGGTTCTCGACCAGCAGGTCGGTCGTCACCACCACCCGGCCGTCGGGCGCCGCGACCACGGCGGAGTCGTCGCCGGGGCCGAGGAGGACGACCGGACCCTGCGGCAGCCGCGCGGTCACGGCGCCGATGAGGCCGAACTCTCCCAGGTCGCCAACGCTGTCGGGCATTCTCTGCGCTCCCTCTTCTCCCGCACCAATCCTCGACCAGGTAGGTTGACCGTTCGCACACTTCACGCACGCGTGGGAGGGCAAACCCGTGGTCGTCCAGGCTTACATCCTGATCCAGACCGAGGTGGGCAAGGCCGCCGAGGTCGCCCGGAAGATCTCCGAGATCGACGGCGTCACGCTCGCCGAAGACGTCACCGGGCCATACGACGTCATCGTCCGGGCCGAGGCCGGGAACGTCGACGACCTGGGGAAGCTCGTGGTCGCCAAGGTGCAGACGGTCGACGGCATCACCCGCACCCTCACGTGCCCCGTCGTCCACATCTGACCGTCGCCGTCCTCATCCCGCTCGCGCTCGCGGGCTGCGGGTACGGCGCGGTCGACGTCAGGCCGCACGAGCCCGAGCCCGGCAGCGCCGACGTCTGCGCCGACCTGCAGGACGCACTCCCCGACACCGTCGACGACGCCGTGCGGCGCGACGTCGAGCCGTCCTCGGAGTACGTGGCCGCCTGGGGCCAGCCGCCCATCGTGCTGCGCTGCGGCGTGCCGATGCCCGCCTCGTACCGTCCCGACACCCAGCTGTTCGACGTCGACGGTGTCGGCTGGCTGGCCGACGAGGGCGAGGGCGGGCTGTTCTTCACCGCCGTCGACCGCGAGATCCTCGTCGAGGTCGCCGTCCCGGACGACTACGCGCCCGAGGCGAACGTGCTCGCCGACCTCGCCACGGCGATCCTCGACACCGTCCCGGAGCGGGAACTGCGTTAACGTCATGCGGTGCCCACGACGCCACCGATCACCCTGACCACCGACCGTCTCGTGCTGCGTCCGCTCGAACCGCGCGACGCCGACGCCTTCGCCGCCATGAACGCCGACCCGGCCGTCATGGAGCACTTCACCACGGGCCCGCTGGACCGCGAGGCCTCCGACCGCATGCTCGCCACGCTGCGTGCGGACCACCTGCGCCACGGGTTCGGGCTCAGCGCCGTGGAGCGGAAGGCCGACGGCGCGATGCTCGGCTTCACCGGCATCCACTACCACCGCTACTACCCCGACGACGTCGAGATCGGCTGGCGGCTGGCGGCGCACGCCTGGGGCCAGGGCTACGCCACCGAGGCCGCGACGGCCTGGCTCGAGCACGCGTTCACGCAGCTGCGCCTGCCGCGGCTCATCTCGATCACCGTCCCCGAGAACCTGCGGTCGATCGCCGTCATGCGCCGGCTCGGCTTCACGCTCTGGGAGAAGGCGAGGCACGAAGACCTCGACCTGGTGGTCTACGCGCGCGACGCCGCCTGAAGCGCCGCCGCTCAGCGCAGCCCCGCCGGCCGCCGCAGCGCGGTGTCGACGAGGCGGTCGACCAGCGACGGGTAGTCGATGCCGGTCTTGGCCCACAGCTGCGGGAACATCGACGTCGGGGTGAAGCCCGGCATGGTGTTCAGCTCGTTGACCACCAGCGAGCCGTCGTCGCGGAGGAAGAAGTCGACGCGCGCGAGGCTCTCGCACGACAGCGCGAGGAACGCCTCGATCGACATCCGGCGCACCCGCTCGGCGACGTCGGCCGGCAGGTCGGCGGGGATGTCGAGGGCGACGTCGTCGCCGGGGAGGTACTTGGCCTGGAAGTCGTACAGCTCGTGGCCGGCGCCGAGCCGGATCTCACCGACGACGCTGGCCTCCGGCTCGCCGCCGCCCTGCCCCTCGAGCACGCCGCACTCGACCTCGCGGCCGGCGACGGCCTCCTCGACCAGCACCTTGGGGTCGTGCTCGCGGGCGGCCAGGACGGCCGCCTCGAGCTCGGCGGCGTCGCGCGCCTTGCTGACGCCCATGCTCGACCCGGCGCGGGCCGGCTTGACGAAGACCGGCCAGCCGAGCGTCCGCTCGACCTCGGTGACGACGCGGTCGCGCTGCGGCTCCCACGCCGACGGGCGCACCAGCACGTGCCGGGCGACCGGCAGCCCGGCGCCGGCCAGCAGCAGCTTCATGACGTGCTTGTCCATGCCGACGGCCGAGGCCAGCACGCCGGACCCGACGTAGCGGACGTCGGCCAGTTCGAGCAGCCCCTGGATGGTGCCGTCCTCGCCGTACGGGCCGTGCAGCAGCGGGAACACGACGTCGACCTCGCCGAGCGCGCGCGGCACCTCGCCGGGCGTCTGGACGGCCAGCTCGCCGCGGCCGGGCAGCACGACGGTGCCGCCCTCGTCGTCGACGTGCGGCATGCGGCCCTCGGTGATGGCCAGCTGCTCGGGGTCGGCGGTGGTCAGCACCCAGCGGCCGGACGTCGTGATGCCGATGGGCAGCACCTCGTAGCGGCGTGGGTCGAGTGCGGCGAGCACTCCCCCGGCGGTGACGCACGAAATCTCGTGCTCGGAGCTACGGCCGCCGAACACGACGGCGACCCTGATGCGGCGGTCCTGCGACGTGAACATTGCTCCACTCTTACGTGTCGGGCCATGCACCTTAACTCACTGGCTCCAATCCACTCCCGCCCCCGGACCGGCAACTCGTGGGAGCCTCCGGCCCCCAGTCGTCGCCGGTTTGCATGGCCCTCCACATGGCGCCGACCATACCCGTCCTCAGTGCCCGTGACGCTCGGGCTTGGCCGATCGGGACAGCAGCGACCCCACCATCTCCGCCGGTGTGAGCTCGCCGCGGACCACCGATGTGACGTGCTGCACGATCGGCATGTCGACGCCATGACGGCCGGCGAGGTCGAGGATCGACTCGCACGACTTGACGCCCTCGGCCACCTGCCGGGTGCCGGCGACGATCTCGGCGACGCTCATGCCGCGGCCCAGCTTCTCGCCGAACGAGCGGTTCCGCGACAGCGGTGACATGCAGGTCGCCACGAGGTCGCCGAGCCCGGCCAGCCCGGAGAACGTGTAGGCGTCGGCGCCGAGCGCCGAGCCCAGCCGGGCGGTCTCGGCCAGCCCGCGGGTGATGACGCTGGCGCGCGCGTTGTCGCCGAACCCGAGCCCGGCGGCGATGCCGACGGCCAGCGCGATGACGTTCTTCACCGCGCCGCCGAGCTCCGCGCCGACGAGGTCGTGGTTGGTGTACGGGCGGAAGTGCGGCGAGTGGCAGGCCTGCTGGATGCGCTTGGCGAGGTCGTCGTCGGCCGCTGCGACGACGCTCGCGGCGGGCTGCCGCTGGGCGATCTCGCCGGCGAGGTTCGGCCCCGAGACGGCGGCGATGCGCGCGGGGCCGGCGCCGGTGACGTCGTCGATGACCTCGCTCATCCGCTTCGCCGTGCCGAGCTCGACCCCCTTCATCAGGCTGACCAGCGCTGACGACGACGGCAGCGCCGGCGCCCACTCGGAGAGGTTGTCACGCAGCGACTGCGACGGCACGGCCAGCACGACGAGGTCGGCGCGCGCGGCCGCCTCCTCGGGGTCGTGGGTGGCGCGGATGACCGGCGGCAGCGCGACGCCGGGCAGGTAGTCGGGGTTGGTGTGCGTGGCGTTGATGGCGTCGCACAGCTCCGGCCGGCGGCCCCAGATGGTGACGTCGGCGCCGGCGTCGGCGAGCACGAGCGCGAACGCCGTCCCCCACGAGCCGGCACCGAAGACCGCGGCGCGGGTCACGGCTGCTCCTCCGGCTGCTGCTGCTCGTCGCGCCGCTGCTTCGGGTCACCGACCGGCGGGAGACCGACCGCCTTGGGGTCGAACCGCTCGGCCGGCGCGATCTCGCCGCGGATCTCGGCCAACTGCGCGGTGATGGCGGCCATGATGCGGTCGGTGGCGACCCGCAACGTGACGCCGTCGACCGGCTTGCCGCGCAGGTCGTCGAGCGGCACCGGCGGGCCGGCGACGACGTGCATCGTCTTGCGCGGCAACAGCCGCAGCCGTTTGGAGTACGGCGCCAGCACGTGGTTGGCGCCCCACTGCGCGACGGGGATGACGTCGCAACCGGTCTCGAGCGCGACCCGGGCGGCCCCCGTCTTGCCGACCATCGGCCACAGGCCGGGGTCGCGGGAGATGGTGCCCTCGGGGTAGATGGCAACCAGCTCGCCGGCCCGGACGGCGGCCACGGCGGCCCGGTAGGCCTGCGAGGCGTCGCGCGACTCGCGGTAGACGGGGATCTGCCCGGCGGCCGTGATGAGCCGGCCGAAGACCGGGACGCGGAACACTCCCGACTTGGCGAGGTACCGGGTGGCGCGGCCGTTGTCCCAGAGGAAGTGCGCGAAGGTCAGCGGGTCGAAGTGCGAGATGTGGTTGCCCGCGACGACCACGCCGGTGCCGGCCGGCGGAATGTGCTCGCCGCCGCGCCAGTTCTGCCGGGTGAACGCCATGAGGAAGGGACGGAGCAGGAACGCGATGAACCGGAACGCGAACCCCACCCCCGCCCGCGCATCAGCACTCGGACCCGCCACGTACCTCTCCCTCCGCCCGTGTGAATGCCCGGACACAGTCTCGCTCCCCCGGGCCGCGCACGTCGAACCGGCCGCCCGCGCGTCGCGGGGGGCGATGCGCGAGACTGGGTCTCGATGACGACACCCCAGCTCTGGACGGTCGTGATTCCCGTCAAGCGACCCGAGCACGCCAAGACCCGCCTGGCCGACGCCGTCGGCGAGCTGCGCCCGCGGTTCGCGCGCGCGTTCGCCGCCGACACCGTGCGAGCCGCCCTGGACGGCGGCTCGGTGGCGCGGGTCATCGTGGTGACAGACGACGACGCCGCGGCCGACGAGGCCCGGACGCTGGGCGCCGACGTCGTCGCCGACGCGCCCGACGCGGGGCTGAACGCCGCGCTGCGGCACGGTGCCCAGGCGGCCCGGTCGGCCGCCGGCGACGCGGCGGTCGCGTCGCTCTCC
>NZ_QUAL01000342.1 GCF_003579925.1 Jiangella rhizosphaerae
GGCGCGCTCGAGGCGCTCACCGACCGCCGGGCGCTCGCCCGACTCAGGGCGGCCGGCCGCGCGGCGGCGCAGCGGTTCACCGCCCGCGCCGTCGTCGCACCCCTCGTCGAGGCCCTGGACACGGCGCCGGCGACGCCCGCGCGATGAGCCGGCTGCTCGCGGTCACGCGCCACCCGTGGGCGCGGCGGGCGTTCCTCGTGCTGGCGCTCGCCGCAGCTGGCTGGGCGATCGCGAGCCGGTGGGACGAGGTCCTGCAGGCGTGGTCGGCGCTGCCGCTCGCGACGGCGGTCGCGGCATTCGTGACGGCGCTCGCGTACGTGCTCGCCACCATGGCCTCCTGGCGCGCGGCACTCACCGACCTGGGCTCGGCGGTACCGCTCGGTCCGGCGGCCCGGATGTTCCTTGTCTCGCAGCTGGGCAAGTACCTGCCCGGCGGGGTATGGAACCTGGTCGCCGCGGCCGAGATCGGGGCGGACCGGCGGATCCCGAGGCGCCGGTCGGTGACGGTGATGGCGGTCGCCCTGCTGGTCTCGATCGTCACCGGGCTGCTGGTCGCCGTCGTCGCGGTGGCCGCCGGGCCGTCCGGCGTCCGCGACCGGTACGGGGTGGCGCTGCTCGCGCTGCCCCTGCTGGTCGTCCTCCTGGTGCCGTCCGTGCTGAACCGGCTGCTCGGGTTTCTGCTACGCCGCCTGCGCCGCCCGCCGCTCGAGCAGCCGCCGAGCGCCGCCGGCATCGCCCGCGCGGCGGCCTGGGCGCTGCTGGCCTGGCTGCTGGCCGGCCTGCACCTGTTCCTTCTCGTCACCGCGCTCGGGGCCGAGGCCACGCCCGCGACCGCTGCGCTGGTGACCGGGGCGTACGCCCTCGCCTGGACGATGGGCTTCCTCGTCGTAGTGGTCCCGGCCGGGGTGGGGGTGCGCGAGGCCGTGCTCGCTCTCGTGCTGGCCGACCAGCTCTCCGGCGGCGCCGTCGTCCTGGCCGTGCTCGCCTCGCGGGTGCTGATGACCGTCGCCGACCTCACGCTCGGGCTCGCGGCCGCCGGCCGGAGGCGAGTGACCAGTGCGTGAGGCCGCCGGCTACCGCATCGCGCTGGCGGCCATCACGCTGCTGGTCGTGACGGTGGCCGACTGCTGGGCCGTGCTCACGCCCGCGTTCCGGGCTCCCGACGAGCCGCAGCATGTCAACAGCGTGCTCCGCCTCGCCTACGGCGGCGGCTGGCCCGCGCCCGGAGAGGCGCTGATGAGCCCGGCGATCGACGGCGCCCGCCGGCAGGCGGCGCTGGAGTCGGACCTCCCCTGGCCCCATGGGAACCGCCGCGACGTCGTCCAGTACACCGACGTCGCGCCGGTCCCGGACGACGAGCGCCTCGTGGTGAACGCGGACAACGCACTCCCGGCGCCCGGGACCGGCGCGAGCCTCGACACCGTCGACCAGATGACCCAGCACCCGCCGCTCTACTACGCCGCCGCGGCGGCCTGGCTGCGCGTCACCGGGACCGCGGACGCCCGCTGGGACCACGTGCTGCTGTCGCTTCGGCTGTTCGACGTGCTGCTGTTCGTGCCGCTGCCGCTGCTGGCGGCCGCGGCCGCGCGCACCCTCCTGGGGGACCGGGCCGAGGCCCGCCCGGCCGGGCTCGTCGCCGCCGCGGCCGTGCTGTTCGTCCCGATGTCGGCGCACATCCTCTCGGCGGTCACGAACGACGCTCTGGTCACGGTGTCGGGCGCCGTCGTCACGTGGCTCGTGGCGCGGGTGCTGACCGGTGACCTGCGGTGGCGGACGGCGGCCGGGCTGGGCGTCGCCCTCGGCATCGGGCTGCTCACCAAGGTGATGGCGGCGTTCGCGGTGCCGATGGTGGTCGTGGCGTACGTCCTGGCCGCGGGCCTGCGCCGCCCATGGTGGCCGCGGGTGTCCCGGCTGCTCGTCGTCGGCACGGTCGCGTTCGCCGCCGGAGGGTGGTGGTGGCTGCGGAACCTGCTGGTGCTCGGCGTCGTGCAGCCGGTCGGGATCCCGGAGCGGTGGGAGCCGGTGCCGAACGCGGGGCTCGGCCACTTCGTCACCACGGTCGTCACCGCGGTCACGCGGTCGTTCGTCGGCGACTTCGGCTGGCTCGAGCTGCGGGTCCCGCCCGCCGTCTACTGGAGCGGCGCCGCCGTCGTGGCGGCGGTCAGCGTGGCGGCGTTGGTCCGGCGCGACAGCCGCCGGCCCGCAGGGGTGCTGCTGCTCCTGCCGGCGGCGCTCTGGTGCAGCGTCGTCGCCAACGCGTGGCGGCACTACGTCGAGACCGGCTGGATCACCGCGGTCCAGGGACGCTACCTGTTCGCGGGTCTCGCGGCGCTGGCCGCGGTGGCCGCGCTCGGGATCCGGCCGCGCGCGGCGACGGTGCCGTGGATCGTCGCAGGGGCCGGTGCCGTCGCGGCGGCGGCGCTGCTGTTCGCGTTCCGCGGGATGTACTGGGCCTCGCAGGAGAGCGCGTTCGACGCGGCGGCGCGGCTGGCCGGGTGGAGCCCGCTGTCGTCGGGTCAGCTGGTCGCCGTCGGCGCGCTGACCTGCGTGGCCGGCGCGGCCGCCGGCGGCGCCTGCGTGCGGTTCGCCGTCGTCGTGAGCACCAGCCGCGCCGTCACGATGACGGCGGCGCCGGCCAGCGCGGCCAGCACGACGGACGGGACCGGCGCCTCCGTGTAGTACCAGGGCTCGGCCGGCGACGTGCTCAACTCTCGCGCGACCCAGCCGGCCAGGTCGGCGAGCGTCACCGCCGTCCACACCGGGACCAGCAGGCGGGGGCGGACGGCGAGCCCGGCGGCGACGGCCAGGCACAGCGGCAGCGACACCGGCAGCAGATAGCGGGGATACACGCCGCCGCTGTTCGAGGCGAAGACCACCTGCATCGCCACCAGCACGACGACCGGCAGGACCAGCAGGACGTGCAGCAGCATCCGGTCGGCGTCCCCCGCGGCGGCACGGCGGCGGACGGCTCGGGCCACGGCGATCGCGCTCGGCACCCAGACCAGCACCAGGCCGGTGACGATCATCGTCCACAGGACGTACGTGGTCCGCGGCGGCTGCTGTCCGGCCCACCAGAACAGGTTCGGCAGCCGCAGCCACGTGACGTACTCGACCAGCACCTGCCACAGCGGCTTCGGCGACCGGCCCTGGTGCTCGATGGACCAGTCGAAGTGCGAGCCCGTCACGGTGCCCGTCAGCTCGACGTTGCGGACGTAGAACCACCCGGCCACGGCGAGGACGACCGCGGGGCCGCCGAGCACCAGGCCGAGGACCGGCGCCCACCGTCCCCGTCCCTGCCAGGCCCGGACGATCCCCGCGAGCCCGGCCACGCCGGCGACGACCACGGCGACGACGCCCGCCGACAGCCGAGTCAGCGCGGCGCCGGCGGCGAGCAGCGAGAGCGCCAGCACCAGGCCGGCGTCGAGACCGCGCTTCACCATCGTCGCCGCGACGCCGAACATCGCCGTCACGAAGAGCGCCGCCAGCAGGTCGTTGTAGCCGGAGCCGCCGACGAGGGACTTCGCCGCCATCGCCGCGACGACGAACGCGACCACCGCCGGGACGATGCTGCCGGGCCGGCAGATCCGCCGCGCCGCGCCGTGCGCGACCACCACGAGGAGCCCGGAGAGCAGCACGTTGACCGCCCGGGCCGCGTACACGGCGGCGACCGGGTGGCCGGCCTCGGCGAGGGGCCCCACGACCGGCGCCACGAGCAGGTAGTACAGCGGTGGGTGCTGCGCCGTCCACTGCACCGGCGCGAGCCAGGCGCCGTCCGGCCGGTGCTCGAGTCCGTCCTCGAACACCGGCAGCTCGCCCTGCCACACCTGGTAGGCGTAGTCGATGTGCGGCGCCTCATCGCCGGTCGCGTAGGGCGCCTGAACCAGCGCCGCCGCGGCGGAGAGCAGCATCGCGGCGAGGACGGCGAGCGGGAGCAGCGCGCGGGCCGGCGACGTCACGCCACGGCCTCCTTCGGCCGCTGCGGGACGGCCGGCTCCGACGGCTCCACCGGCGCGGCCGCCGCGCGGACCGTCCAGCGCACCAGGAGGACCGCGGCGACCAGCCCGCCCGCCAGCGTGACCGCGAGTACCGCCGGCGGGAACGGATACCAGAACGCGATCGCCGAGACGGCCCGGCCGAGACCGCCCGCCGGATCCGCGGGCAGCCAGTAGAGCGTCCACACGTCGTGCCAGAACGCCGCGTGCATCGCCAGGGCGAGCGTCAGCAGAGCCGGCAGCACCCAGCGCCGCCAGGGGGGCGCGAGCGCCGCCGCCCCGGCGACGGCCACGACCATCAGCCCGACGAGGCCGGGGAACAGGTAGCGGCCCTGCTGCGCCGCCCCGGTGCTGCCGAAGGCCGCGAACTGCTCCCAGGAGCCGCGCGCGACGATCCCGGCGAGCGCGGGGATCGGGAACAGCAGGACGAGCGCGGCCGGTCGGGGCAGGCCGCGGCGCACGAGCGCGGTGCCGACGCCGGCCAGGACCACGATCAGCGCGACCCGGGCCATCCACCAGGAGGCGTCCATGGCGCGGTCGGAGTCGTGGTCGTTGACGAAGAACAGCGTCACCATCCGCTCGGCGAAGCGGGACAGCCAGTCCCAGCCGCCGTCGGACCAGCCGTGGACGGCGGTGAGGTCGGGCGGCTCGGCGTGCGTGCCGTGCGGCTGGATCGTGCCGTACACGAGCGTGTTCCGCAGCCACCACAGGGACCCCGGCACGCTGGCCGCACCCGCGACCAGCAGGCCGCGGACGGCGTCGGCGCCCCGCCGCTCCCGCACGCCCCCGACCGCGTAGGCCAGGACGATCCAGGCGGGCATCAGCAGCGCGAGGCCCTTGGTGAGCAGCGCCAGGCTGGTGACGGCGCCGAGCGCGGCGCCGGTCCGCCACCGCAGGTCGCCGGTGAGCACCCGGGCCACCAGGTACGTGGCCGCGGCGAACAGCACGATCAGCAGGGTGTCGTTGTTGACCGACGACTCGATGTGGGTCAGCTCCGGCACGACGAGCGGCGTCGCGGCCGCCACGACCGGCAGCGGCGGCGGCAGCCCGAGCCGCCGCGCCGTCAGGAACAGCAGGACCGGGACGACGGCGGTCAGCATCGCGTTGCCCCAGCGCAGCGCCATCCACACGGCGTCGAGGGGCTGGTCCGCCCAGCCCGGGTTCGCACTGACGACGGCTGAGCCGAGCAGGTAGTAGAGCGGCGGGTGCTGGATGAGCTGGTTGTACGCGGGCTCGCCCATCGGCGTGCCGCCACCGGCGTCGGCGTACGACGGGCGCTCACCGCGCGGGGCGACGTCGTCGCGGTCGGCGAGGTGCTGCCGGCCCGGGAGCCGGTCCGTCGGCACGAAGTAGCCGGCCTCGACGCCCTCGGTGACGAACGCCGTGCCGGGGTCCGGCCACGGCCACGCCGCACCCTGGGCCACCTGCAGCACGAGATCGACCTGCTGGCGCTCGTCGGGCGAGCGCGCGTTCGGGAACACCGCGGTCTGCGCGAGCGCGACGGCCAGGTGCACCGCGGCGATCAGCCACACGACCGTGGGCACCGCTCGCCTCATGGGCAGGAGGGTAGACGGCGCGTTTCGCCGGCGCGCCCGTCTCCGGGCGCATGGCGGGTGAACACTCGATGTCACAGATCGCCGCCGCCAGGCGTCGTAGGGATATGACCGTTGATGTCGGCACAGACCCGCACGAGGTGCTCGGCGTGCGGCGGGGCGCGACCCCACGACAGGTGACCCAGGCGTTCCGCCGCGAGGTCCTCCGGGGCGGGCACCCGGACACCGGCGGCGACGCACAGGCCTTCCGGCGGCTGGTCGCCGCGCGCGACGCCCTGCTCACCCCGTCGCCGATCGGCCCGTCGGCCCCGCCGCCGCGGCCGCAGGCTCCCCGCCCGGCCGGTCCCACGCGGACGGCCCC
>NZ_QUAL01000343.1 GCF_003579925.1 Jiangella rhizosphaerae
CCGCCGCCCGGGCATGCCGCTTCGTGACGGCGCCGGCGGCGGCCTGCGCGCGCAGCAGCACGACGCGGGCATGCCGCTCGGCGTCGTCGTGCCCCTGCCGGCGGCTGGACCGCGCCGCCCGGCGGGCGAGATCGGCGGACCGGCCGGCGTTCCCGGCGGCCAGATGCACGATGGCGGCCGCGATGAACCCGTCAGACCGGCGCAGCGCCGAGTCCCGCGCCCCGTCGAGCACCGTCACCAGCTCGTCCGCCGTCGTCGCCGCGTCCTCGGTCAGCCCGGCCGCCAACTGGACGACCGCGAGGTCGCGCAGCACCTCCGGCGGGACGACGCCCAGCTCCTCGTACCGGCGGCGCGCGTCGTACAGCAGGCGCAGCGCCCGCGGGAGGTCCCCCATCCGGTGCGCGCAATCGCCCCGGTTCTGCACGACGATGGTCGCGAGGTAGCGCTGGCCGGCGCGCTCAGCCAGTTCCTGGGCGCGCCCGTACTCCACGTCGGCGTCGGCGAATCGGCCGAGGCCCAGAAGCGCTGAGGCGAGGTTCGTCCGCGCCGTCGCCTCCCAGCTCGTGTCGCCGAGGCGCGCGAGGATCGCGGCGGCCTCGTCACCGTCATGCCGCGCACCGTCGAGATCCTGGAAGAAGAAGGACGCCGCGGCCCGGCGCACCAGGATCCGGGCACGCGCGGCCGGCTCCGCCCCGTCCAGAGCACTGTCGAACGCGGCGAACGCGGAGCGCCGCCGGCCGGCCAGTGCGAGCACCGTGCCGAGGCTGGCCTCGAGGTCGGTGATCCGGGCGGTGAGCCCGTGCTTGGTCCCGACGCGGATGCCACGGCGCACGGTCCGCAGGGCGAGGCCGACCTCGCCGCGCTCTCGCTGGACGATGCCCAGCGCCTGCAGCGCGTACGTCTGGTCCAACGGTGTCGCCGCACCGGACAGCACGGCGCGCGCGGCCCGGTCCGCCTCGTCGGGGCTCGACATCGCCAGCGTCGGCAACTGATCCGCAGCTACCGCCGTCGACGTGCTTCCCGAGGTCACGCCCTGATGCTAGACATGTAGTCGTTTGCCCGAATCACGTCTGGGGGAATCCGATGCAACCGGATCGCGAACGGCTACACCAGGAGTTCGAGCGGTTACGCGAGAACAGCGCTCGACGCACGAAGGATCGGGGGTTCGAGCTCGCCGCTCGCTGGAACCGCGACGAGACGGCGATCGAGTACATGTACCGGCAGGGTCAGCTGATCTGTGACGAGCGCGACCTCGACGCCGTGCTCGAGGCGTTCGACCAGCTGCGGATCGACCGTCCCGAGGTGACGGAGGGACCAGTCGGGCTCGCGGTCCTCCACGTCCCGGACGCCGACGCCGCCGAGATCGCCTCCAGGCTGGCCGACGTCCTCGGCGACGAGCGCATCGTCGCTCCGAACCACGTGCTGGACGCGCAGGTGCACATGGCCATGTGCCCGGCGACGGAGCCGGTCCCGTCCTACGGCCCGATCCCGGTGCTCGGGGAGCCGGTCGGGGCCGGACGGCCGACGATCGCCGTGGTCGACACCGGCTACCTGCCGGACGTCGCGAAGGACTCCGGGTTCGACAAGTTCTCGGCCGTCACGAAGTTCGAGCCGGACGACGACGTGTACGTCCAGGGCACCGACGAGATCCGGCCGTACGGGGGTCACGGCACGGCGACGACGGCCCGGCTGCTCGCGGTGTCGGGCGCGGACTCGGTCAAGGTCGAGGTGCGCGACTGCCTGCTCGGTGGCGCCGTCGACGAGCTCGGCATCGTCGAGGACCTCGAGAAGGTCGTCCGTGCGGGTGTCGACATCGTCAGCGTGCAGGCGGGCCTCTACGCCCGTCACGGCACGACGCCGAAGTCGTTCGACATGTTGTACCGCCGGGTCCTGAGCAAGCACCCCGACACCGTGATCGTGGCTGCGGCGGGCAACCACGGCACCGACGTGCCGTTCTGGCCGGCGGCGTACAGCTGGGTGACGGCCGTCGGCGCGCTCACCCAAGGCGGCGACTACCGCGCCCCATGGAGCAACTTCGGTTACTGGGTCGACGCCTACACGCCGGGCGAGAGCACCGTCATCCCCTACCCGAACGGCCGCTACGACTACATCGACCAGACGTCGGCCCGCTTCAGCAACGGGCACGCACTGTGGTCGGGCACGTCGTTCGCCGCGCCGGTCGTGGCCGGGCTGATCGCCCGCCGCATGGTCGAGCGCGAGGTCTCCGCGCCGGTCGCGCGGCACATCGTGCTGCAGGAGGCGGCCATCGGCGCCCTGCCGCACACCGGCCCGCGGCTGATCGTCTGACGTCGCGCAGGTCGATCAGGCGATCGAGCCGGCCGGCGGGCCCTCCGGGTCTCCGGCCGGCTCGCGCCGCCGCTCCGCGCGGTACGCGGGCACGTAGAGGGGTGTGGCCGCCGCGACGATCAGCCCGCCCACCAGCATGGCCGCCGCCAGCGAGGCGGACTCCCCCACCGCCGTCAGCGCGACCAGGCCGACGGCGGCCGCGGGCTGGAACACCATCGAGCTCAGCGACACGACGGTCGCCCGGTGCGCCTCGGTGACCTCGCGGTGCACCAGCGTCATGTGCATCGGGCTCGACGCGCCCTGGACGACGTAGCAGGCGAGGAAGGCCATCACCACGCCCGCGGCGCCCAACGACAGCCCCATCGCGGCCACGAACAGTCCCTGCGCCAGGCGAGTCGCCGCCGCGGTGAGGGTGATGCCGACGCGCTCCGCGAGCCTGGGCGCCAGCGCCGCACCGCCGGCCGAGACGAACCAGGCAGCCGCCGCGGCCGGGCCCATGATCGCGCCGGCCCGCTCGGCGTCCTCGACCACCTCCGCGAGCCGTACCGGCGTGAGCGACTCGTACGCCGTCGCCCCGAACCCCCAGCACAACTCGACGAGGATCAGGCACTGGAGGATCCGCGAGCCGCGCACCAGCCGGAGGCTGCCGGCGATGACGCCCGGGACCTCGCGCACCGCCGTCACCGTGGCCTGCCAGCCGGACCGCTGGCGCGCCTCGACGAGCAGGCTCATGGTGGCCAGGACGGAGACGGCGCGCAGCACCGCGGCCAGCAGCACCGGCACCGCCAGCGCGTCGACCGACGGCAGCGGGTCGAGCGCCACCAGTCCACCGGCGAGCAGTGCGCTCCCGCCGATCGCGATGCCGGCGACTGTGCCGCCGCGCGACAGCCCTGCGGCGATGTCGGCGTCCGGGTCGTGCGCCTGGACCGTGTCGACGTACCACGCCTCGAGCGGACCGCTGTCCAGCGCCTTGTAGAGTCCCTGCACCGCGAATGCCACGGCGAACAGGGCGAAGGAGTCGGCGACGAAGATCAGGCCGATGCCCACCAGGCTGATCACACCGGACGCCACGAGCACCGGCCGGCGGCCGAGCGCGTCGGAGATCCCGCCCGTCGGCAGCTCGAGCACGAACACGACCAGCCCCTGCACGGCCGCCGCCAGACCCAGCTCGGAGAGCGTGAGGCCGCGGTCCAGCGGGAGCAGCGTCAGAACGGGCAGCAGCAGGCCCGACGGCATCCACCGCAGGGCCAGCAGGATCAGGTATCGCGTCCGCGCCTGCCGCGGATCGAGCTGGGTCATGGCCATGCATCATGACGCACCCGAACCATGGGACGGGGCTTGGGCCGCGCCCGGCACGGCCGGTAATGTCCCGCATGTGACTGTCGAACGACGCAAGCCCCTCGAGGTTCCCGTAGATCCCGACATCACCGCGGAGCTGAAGGCGGCCGACATCGAAGCCCGGGTCGAGGCCGCCGAGCGCAGTGCGGAGCTCCTGGAGCGTCTTCGCAAGCTCTGATTCGCAGCAGGCCAGATGCACGCCGTACCGTAGAGCGGATGACCGGGAACGACTCGGCTCCGCGCAGTCTTGCCGATGACCTGCGCGGCCGCGCCGACGACGAGCTGGCGGCGCTGCTGCGTGCCCGGCCCGATCTGCTGGTCCCGGTGCCCGCCGACGTCTCGCAACTGGCCTCGCGGGCGACCACGCGGGCGTCGGCCGTCAGAGCGCTCGACCGCCTCGACCGCTTCACGCTTCAGGTCCTCGACGCGTTGGTGATCTTACCGGCGCCGGTCGGCCGGCCCGACGTGCAGGACGCGCTCGGGGCTCCGGCGGCCGCCGTCGACGGCGCGCTGGCGACCCTGCGGACGCAGGCGCTGCTGTGGGGTCCCGACGACGACCTGCGGCTGCCGCGCATCGTTCATGAGATCGTCGGACCGCATCCGGCCGGGCTGGGCCCGCCCGCCCGGCAGGCACTGCTGGCGCTGTCGCCGTCGCGGCTCGCGTCGATCCTGGACGGGCTCGGGCTGAGCCCGTCGGCCGGCGACCACGCCGGCAACGTCGACGCCGTCGCGGGGGTGCTCACCGACCCCGGCACGCTGGCGGCGCTGCTCGACGAGCTCACCGACGACGCCCGCTCGGCGCTGGCCGCCCTGACCCCCGGCCCGCCGACCGGCCGCATCGACGACGCGCTGCGCGAGGTGCACCGCGAGACCGCGCGGACGCCGATCGACCTGTTGCTGGCCGTGGGCCTGCTCGTGCCGGTCGACTCCACGACGGTGGTGCTGCCCCGCGAGGTCGCCCTGCACCTGCGCGGCGGCCGCGTGCACCCCGACGTCCAGACGGCACCGCCGGCCCCGTCGGTCACCGAGCGCTCCCCCGACACCGTCGACCGCACCGCCGGCGCCGGAGCGTTCGACCTCACCCGCAAGGTCGAGCTGCTGCTCGACACCTGGGCGGCCGAGCCGCCGCCGGTCCTGCGCACCGGCGGGCTGGGGGTGCGCGACCTGCGCCGGCTGCCGGAGCTGCTCGACACCGACGAGGCCGGCGCCGCGCTCATCGCCGAGGTCGCCTACGCCGCCGGGCTGGTGGCCGTCGGCGACGACGCCGACGAGGTGTGGCTGCCGACGCCGGAGTTCGACGTGTGGCGGCGCGAGGACCCGGCCCGCCGCTGGGCCGTCCTCGTACAGGCGTGGCTCACGACCAGCCGGGTCGCTGGGCTGGCCGGGTCGCGCGACGAGAAGGACCGCCCGATCCCGCCGCTCGGCCGCGACCTCGAACGTCCCGCCGCGCCTGAGGTGCGCCGGCTCGCGCTGGACGAGCTGGCCGCGCTGCCTGCCGGCTGGGCGCCCGACCTCGTCGGCGTGCTGGCCGCCCTGCAGTGGCGGCGGCCGCGCCGGGCCGGCCGGTTCCGCGACGACCTCGTCCGCTGGACGCTGCGCGAGGCCGAGCAGCTCGGGCTCACGGGCATGGGTGCGCTCGCCTCGTTCGCCCGGCCGCTGCTCGAGGGCCGCAGCGGCGAGCGGGCCGTGACGGCGGCGACCGAGGCGGTGCGGGCCAGCCTCCCGCAGCCGCTGGATCACGTGCTGCTGCAGGCCGACCTGACGGCGATCGCGCCGGGTCCGCTGCGGGCCGACCTCGAACGCGAGCTCGGACTGCTGTCCGACGTCGAGAGCCGCGGCGGCGCGTCGGTGCACCGGTTCACCGCCGGCTCGCTGCGCCGGGCGCTCGACGCCGGCCGCACCGCCTCCGACGTGCACGCGTTCCTGGCCGCCATCTCGCGCACGCCGGTGCCGCAGCCGCTGACGTACCTCGTCGACGACGTCGCGCGCACGCACGGGCAGCTGCGGGTCGGCGCCGCGTCGGCGTTCGTCCGCTGCGACGACGAGACCGTCCTGGCCGCCATCATGGCCGATCCGCGCTCGTCCAGCCTCGGGCTGCGCCGGCTCGCGCCCACCGTCCTGGCGTCGTCGATCGCGGCGAACACGCTGGTCGATCGGTTGCGCCAGCTCGGGTTCAGCCCGGTGCCGGAGGCCGCCGACGGGTCCATCGTCATCGGCCGCGCAGAGCCGCGCCGCGCGACGACCCGGTTCGCGCCGCGGCCCGCGCCGGCCGAGCTGTCGACGCCCGACGAGGCGCTGCTCGGTGCCGCCGTCCGGGCGCTCCGGGCCGGGGACCGGTCGCGGGCCGAG
>NZ_QUAL01000345.1 GCF_003579925.1 Jiangella rhizosphaerae
CCAGCGACCCGCCCGCCGCCGCGCCGTCGGTCAGCGCCGAGCCGGAGCCGCCCGCCGAGAACCCGCCGGACGAGCCGGCCGACCCGCCGCCGGCGCCGCCGGAGCAGGAGGAGGAGCAGCCGCCGGCCGAGCCGCCCGCGGACGAGCCGGACGACCAGCCGGTGGCCGACGCGCCCGTGCAAGAGCCGGACGAGCCGGTCGAGGACGACGAGCCGCCGGTCGACCAGCCCGAGGTCGAGCCGTCGCAGCCGTCCGAGACGCCGACGAGCGAGCCCACGCAGGAGCCGACCGAGGAGCCGACGGCCGAGCCCACCCAGCCGCCGGCGGAGCAGCCGCCCACCATCGACCAGCAGCCGCCGCCGAACCCCGTCGTCGTGGCCGGCGAGACCGTCACGCTGACGGTGGCGGTGTCCGGCAACCCGCCGCCGGAGCTGCAGTGGCAGTACGCCGACCCGCCCGAGGACACCGGGGGCGACGAGCAGACGCCGGCGGCCGCCGAGACGTCCGGCCCCCGCTTCCTGTTCGCGCCGACGACGTCCGGCACGCCGTACGTCCGGTCCGCCGAGTACCGCACCGGTGACGTCCCGGCCGACGAGACACCCGGCGACAGCCAGGACGTGCCGTCCGAGGAGGACTGGGTCGACGTCGCCGGCGCCACCACCGACACGCTGGTCATCGAGGAGCCCGACCGCGCCCTCGACGGCCGCCTCTACCGCGTCAAGGCGACCAACCCGCTCGGCACCATCACCACCGAGCCGGCCGTCATCACCGTGCAGTACCCGCCCGAGATCGAGACGCAGCCGCAGAGCGTCACCGTCGTCGAGGGCGGCACCGCGGTGTTCGAGGCGACCGCCGTCGCCAACCCCGACGCCATGACCATCACCTGGCAGGTGCGAGAGCCCGGCGGCGAGTGGAGCCAGCCCGACATCGCCGTCGCCACGCCCCGCCAGGAGGGCGTCACGTCGACGCTCGAGCTCACCGGCGTCGGCCCCGACCGCGACGGCTACCAGTACCGCGCCGTCTTCACCAACGAGGTCGGCGAGGCGACGTCCGAGCCGGCGACGCTCACGGTGCACTGGCAGCCGAAGGTCACCGAACAGCCCGAGTCCGTCGAGGCCGGCCCCGGCGACGACGTCGAGTTCACCGCCAGCGCTTCGGCCAACCCGGAGGCGACCTGGGCCTGGGAGAGCGCGCCGTCCGCCGACGGCCCGTGGACCGCCATCCCCGACGCCACCGGCACCGGACCCGACGCCGCGCTGACCCGTACCGGCGTCACGCTCGACGACGACCACACGCGGTACCGCGCCGTCTTCACCAACGAGCTGGGCTCGGTCACCACCGACGCCGCCACGCTCGAGGTCGTCCGGGCCGGCCGGTTCGAGGTCGACCTCGGCGAGGCGGGCACCCGCTGCCTCGTGGTCGAGAGCACCGACGTTCGCGCCGGCGACTGCGCCAACGCTCCGAGTCGAGGCTGGGAGGCACCGGGCGACGGCACCATCGTCTGGCGCGGCGATCCGGAGCAGTGCCTGGACGCCACCCACCCGCTCGGCGCGGTCATCCTGGCACCGTGCGACGGCAGCGCCAGCCAGCAGTGGGAGTTCGACCCGAGCACGTCGGCAGCCCAGAACATCTACAGCGGCAAGTACCCCGCGTTCGTGCTCGACATCGAGCAGGTCGCCGCCGATGGCAGGCTGATCCTGTTCAACTGGCACGGTGGCGTCAACCAGCAGTTCCGCTACATCCAGCCGTAGCCGTCCGCTGACGCTCCACACCGCCCGGTGAGCCCTCACGGCTCGCCGGGCGGTGGCGTTTCCGCACCCATTCATCCGGTTCGTCCCGGCCGGACAAATTCCCCGAGAAATTCTTCGTCAGCCGCGTCATAGCCGGACCCGATCTCTGTCTTGTCGATCAAAGGCCCTGATCCACTCGACACGACGGCGAAGGGGGAACTGGCCGCATGACCGCACTGGCCGATCACATGAACACGTACGCAGAGGACTGGTTCGAGCTGCGGGACGCATGGCGGGCGTACGCCGCCTGCCGGGGCATGGACACCGACCTCTTCTATCCCGAGGGCCGCGGCAGCACGCTGCGGGCCAGGGAGCAGATCGCCAAGAACATCTGCACGTCCTGCCCGGTCGCGCAGCAGTGCCGGGAGGCCGCATCGGCCCTCCCGGAGCGGTACGGCATCTGGGGCGGGCTGACCGAGGCGGAGCGGGGCTGGTCGCGCCGCTGAGGCCGGCCACCCGCCTTCCCACCGCTCTCGGCCCACCCAGGATTCACCGTCCGCACGACGCCCAGAAATGGGCGAAGTCACGCATCGCGGGACGCCGCGAAGAACGTGACGCGCACCACACCCCTTCCCTCCATCTCCGGTTTCGCCACAATCCGCGGACCCCGCCGAAACGCCGTGTCAGAAGAGTGTCAGGCGGATGTCAGCCCGGACATCGATACTGATCGCATGTTTGCGTCGCTGGGCCGTTACGTGGCCCGACACCCGTGGCAGGTCATCGTCGCGTGGGTCGTGCTGGCGGCCGCGGTCATCGCCACCGCGCCCGCCCTCACGTCCACCACCGACGAGGCCGAGTTCCTGCCCGACCACTACGAGTCCATCCAGGCCGCGGAGCTGCAGTCCGAGGCGTTCCCCGACCGTACCGAGATCGCCGCCATCCTCGTGTTCGACCGCGAGGACGGCGGTGAACTGACCGACGACGACGTCGCCACCGTCGAGCGGGTCTCCGGCGAGCTCGGCGAGCTGGGCCTGCCCGAGTTCGGCCCGGTCACGCCGAGCCCGCCGTCGGAGAACCGGCTGGTGCAGACGGCCATCGTCAGCCTGGGCCAGGACGCCAACCCGTTCGGCGAAGAGATCCTCGACAGCGTCCGCGACCTGCGCGACGAGGGTCAGGACCTCGTCGACGACACCGGCCTGCGGCTCGGCGTCACCGGGTCGGCCGCCCAGAGTCTCGACGCGCAGGAGGCGGCGACGAACGCCGAGGCGATCGTCGGCATCGTGACCGTCCTGCTGATCCTCGGCCTGCTGCTCATCATCTTCCGCAGCCCGATCATCGCGATCATGCCGATCATCGTCGTCGGCATCATCTCGCAGGTGGCGACCGGCCTCATCGCCTTCTCCAACGAGGCGTTCGACCTGCAGGCCGACTCGTCCATCACGGTCATCCTCATCGTGGTGCTCTACGGCATCGGCACCGACTACATCCTGTTCTTCCTGTTCCGCTACCGCGAGGCGCTGCGGCAGGGCATGGACAGCAAGACCTCCGTCGCGCACGCCATCGAGCGGGCCGGCGAGGCCATCGCGTCGGCCGGCGGCGCCGTCATCGTCGCGTTCATGGCGCTGGTCCTGTCGACGTTGAGCATCTTCCGCTCGATCGGCCCGGCGCTGGCCATCGCCGTCGCCGTCACGGTGCTCGCCGCGCTGACCCTCGTGCCGGCCATCGTGTCGCTGCTGGGCACGAAGGTCTTCTGGCCCTCGAAGGCGTGGAAGACCGAGCCGAAGGCGGCCCGGTTCGGGGCCGTCGGCGACTCCCTGGGCCGGCACCCGGTCCGGTTCGCCCTGGTGTCCGGCCTGGTGCTCGCGGCGCTGGCGGTACTGGCGTTCGGATTCCGGCCGACGTTCGACCTGTCCGACACCGGCGTGCCCGCCGACGCGGAGTCCACCGTCGCGCTGGAGACGCTGCAGAAGGGCCTGCCGCCCGGCGCGACCGACCCGACGACCGTGCTGCTGCACAGCACGAACGGCGACCCCATCGACGCGGCCGACCAGGCGGCGTTCGGCAGCGCGCTCGGCGAGGCGACGGGGGTGGCGCAGGTGGCCGAGCCGGCCGCGTCGCCCGACGGCACCACGGTGATCTACAGCGTGGTGCTAGACTCCGATCCCACCTCGGACGCGTCGATGGAGCACGTCGAGGGGCCCATCCGCGATGCCGCGCACGACGCCGCACCCGACGGCACCGAGGCGCTGGTCGGCGGCACGACGTCGGTCTTCGTCGACCTCCAGGATGCGATGAACCGCGACTACTCGGTCGTGTTCCCGGTGGCCGCGCTGATCATCATGGTGATCCTGGCCGTGCTGCTGCGCAGCCTCGTGGCGCCCTGGTACCTCATGGCGTCGGTCGGCCTGGGCTTCGGCGCGACGCTGGGTGCGACGGTGCTGCTGTTCCAGACGATCCAGGGCGACGACGGGCTGATCTTCATGCTGCCCATCTACATCTACCTGTTCGTCGTGGCGCTCGGCACCGACTACAACATCCTCATGGTGGCGCGGCTGCGCGAAGAGGCCCGCAACGGGATGGAACCGCGCGACGCCGCGGCCATGGCGGTCCGGCACGCCGGTCCGACGGTCGCCGCCGCCGGCATCATCCTGGCCGGCACGTTCGCCTCGCTGATGCTGGGCGGCAACGCCCTGCTGACGTCGATGGGCTTCGCCATCTCGTTCGGCATCTTCGTCGCGGCGTTCATCATGGCGATGTTCTTCACGCCGGCGTTGACGGCGCTCATCGGGCACGCCGCCTGGTGGCCCGGCCACGGCGACCGCCGCGAGGAGCCGGCTCCGAAGGACGAGGTGCTGGCCCGCTCCGGCGACTAGCGAAACCGGGACGTACCACCGCATCGCCCACGACGCGGCGTCACAAGACTTCCCAGGTCTGTGGCGCCGCGTCGATCTTTGCGCCAGAGTACGAGCCATGAAGTGGGGAATCCGCCTGGTGCTCGCCGCCGCGGCGAACGGCGTGCTGTTCATGATCGCCGCCGTGCTGTTCGACAAGTTCAACCTGTCCTTCACCGGCTGGCTGATCGGCACCGCCCTGTTCACGCTGTTCACCATGTTGCTGCGCGGGGTCATGGCGTCGCTGGCGCGCAAGTACGCCTCCAGCGCGACGTTCCTCGGCGGCGTGGCCCTGACGTGGGTCGGGTTGCTGCTGACCGATCTGTTCACCCCCCGCGAGAACTTCTTCCTCGAGGGCGTGGGCACGTGGGTCTTCGTCACGCTCATCGTGTGGGTCGGCACCGTCATCTACGACCAGGTGGACGACCGCCTCATCGACGCCGTCCACGGCCGGTCGAAGGGCCGCTCGACCGGCGCCTGAGCCGAAATCGGTCCGGTAGCGCACGGCCCGATTGGCCCTCACGGCCGGACCGATCCGTCCGTAGCGTCGGGGCATGACCACCGCCACGCTCGCCGTCGCCACCGCTCCCGCCACCGTTCACGCGCCGCTGGTCACCCGGGCGCTGCTGCTCCGGTTCGTCACGATCATCGGCTCGTCGCTGGGCTTCTACCTGCCGTTGTCCGTCATCCCGCTGGTCGCCGAGGCGGCCGGGTCCGCCGGCGCCGCCGGCCTGGCCACGGGCGCGCTGCTGGCCGCCTCGATCGCCGGTGAGGTCGCGACGCCCCGCCTGGTGGCCCGGTTCGGATACCGGCTGGCGCTGACCGCCGGGCTCGTGCTGCTCGGCGCACCCACCCTGGTCCTGCTGGCCTCCACGGAGCTGGCCGTCATCGTGGCGGTCAACGTGGTGCGCGGCCTGGGCTTCGGCATCACGATCGTGGCCGGCGGGGCGTTGACCGCAGCCCTGCTGCCCGAGCACCGCCGCGGCGAGGGGCTGGCACTGGTCGGCGTCGTCGGCGGGGTGCCCGCGCTGGTCGCGCTGCCGTTCGGCGTCTGGGCCGCCGGCCAGTGGGGTCCGGGGCCGGTGTTCGCGGCGACCGCGGTCGCCACCCTGCTGAGCCTCGCCGCCGTGTCCGGTCTCCCCCGCCGGGCGGAGGACACCGCGGACGACGCGCACGGAGTGCTCGCCGGACTGCGTGACGCCGGGCTGGTCCGGCCGGCGGCCGTGTTCGCGGCGTCGACGGTCGCGATCGGCATCCTGGTGACCTTCCTCCCGCTGGCCACCGCCTCGGCGTCGGTCGCCGCGGCCGCGCTGCTGGTCCAGCCGGCCACGGCCACCGCGGCCCGGTGGGTGGCCGGCCGGCTCGGCGACCGGCACGGCCAGGCCCGGCTGCTGGTCCCCGGGCTGCTGCTGGCGGCGGC
>NZ_QUAL01000346.1 GCF_003579925.1 Jiangella rhizosphaerae
ACTGTTCCAACAGGGCCGGGTCGATGTCGGCGACGCTCGGGTCATCACACGGCGACGCCGCCATCCACTCCACGGGCGGAGCAGCCTCCGGCGGTGGAGCAGTCAGCAGCGCTTCTTCGAACATGCAAATGATCTTACCCGCCCCCACCGACAAGGTCGATTCGACGAGCACGAGAGCGCGGATCGGCCTGGGAGGCGCACGGTGGCCCATGATGGGCGCATGCGCATCGTGGTCGTCGGCGGGACCGGTCATGTCGGCACGTACCTGATCCCGCGGCTGGTCGCCGCCGGGCACGAGGTCGTCAACCTCAGCCGCGGCGCCCGGCGGCCGTACACGGACCATCCCGCCTGGGAGCGGGTCGAGCAGCTGGTCGTCGACCGCGAGGCGGAGGACCGCGCCCGGACGTTCGCGGGCCGGGTCGCCGGCCTCGCACCGGACGTCGTCGTCGACATGGTCTGCTTCACCGAGGAGTCCGCGCGCCACCTGGTCGACGGGCTGCGGGGCCGGGTGGCGCACCTCGTCCACTGCGGATCGATCTGGATGCACGGGCCGAGCCGGTCGATCCCGCTGCACGAGGACAGCGAGACGGTGCCGTTCGGCGAGTACGGCGTGCAGAAGGCGGCCATCGCACGGCTGCTGATCGACGAGACGGCGCGCGGCGGGCTGGTCACGACGTCGCTGCACCCGGGGCACATCAGCGGGCCGGGCTGGCACCCGATCAACCCGCTGGGCAACCTCGATCCGTCGGTGTGGACGGCGCTCGCGTCGGGCGCGCCTCTCGCCGTCCCGGGCATCGGCGCGGAGCTGCTGCACCACGTCCACGCCGACGACGTCGCGCAGGGCTTCCAGCTGGCGATCGAGAACCGCGACGCGGCGGCCGGCCAGGCGTTCCACGTGACGGCGGCCTCGGCGTTGACGGTGCGCGGGTTCGCCGAGTACGCGGCCGGCTGGTTCGGGCGGACACCGTCGCTGGAGTTCGTCAGCTGGGACGAGTTCCGCTCCCGGACGGCGCCGGAGTACGCCGAGCAGAGCTGGGACCACCTGTCGCGCAGCCAGTTCGCGTCCGTCGACAAGGCGCGCCGGCTGCTCGGCTACGCCCCGCGGTACGCGCCGGAGGCGGCGGTCCGCGAGGCGGTCGAGTGGCTGGCGCGCCACGGGGAGCTCGACGTCGAGCTCAGCGCCGGATGAGGTAGGTGGCGAACAGCACCACCGACGCGGTCGAGCTGACCAGCCGGACGTGATTCCAGGCGGTCCAGCGCGACAGGTAGCGCGCCCACACCTCGGCGCCGGCGGCGCCGGCCGGGTCGACGGCGGCGAGCTGGTCGTTGAGCGGGACGTTGAGGGCCATCGTCACGACGAACGTGCCGACGAGGATCACGGCGGCCGCGGCGAGCAGCAGCCCCGACGCCGGCCGGTCCAGCCGGAACAGCGTGCCGACGGCGAGGCCCAGCGACAGCAGTGCCGTCCCGCCGAAGGCCAGCCCGAAGACCGGGTTGAGGATGACGACGTTGATCTCCTGCATCGCGGCGATCGCCTCGGGGACGGGGCGGCGCGACAGGGCGGGCATGAGCACGACGGAGCAGAAGAACCACAGGCCGGCCAGGAGGGCGCTGCCGGTGATCGCGATGACGGTGGCGGTGGACTCGACGCGGTCGGACATGGCCGGCTCTCCTTCAGGCGTTCCACACGCCGGTCGCGGCGGTGTCGCGGGCGTAGTCGGAGAAGTCCTTGGGTGCGCGACCGAGGGCGCGCTGGACGCCGTCGGCCAGAGAGGCGTTGCGGCCGTCGAGGACCTCGCGGAACAGGTAGCCGATCAGCCAGGCGAGGTCGGACGGCAGGCCCTCGGCCTCCAGCGCCGCGCTGTAGTCGTCGAGCGGGACGGGGACGAAGGCGATCTCGCGGCCCGTGGCCTTCGCGATCTCGGCGACCGCCTCGGCGAACGTCAGCAGCCGCGGCCCGGTCAGCTCGTACAGCTCGCCGACGTGCCGGTCCTCGGTCAGCGCGGCGACCGCGACGTCGGCGATGTCGTCAGCGTCGACGAACGGCTCGGGCACGTCGCCGGCCGGCAGCGCGACCTCGCCGGCGAGGACCGGCTCGAGCAGGTAGTTCTCGTCGAAGTTCTGGTTGAACCAGGCGCAGCGGACGATCGTCCACTCCAGCCCGGAGCGCTGGACGACCTGCTCGGCAGCCTGGGCCTCCTCCTCGCCGCGCCCGGACAGCAGGACCAGCCGCTGGACGCCGGCGTCGCGGGCGGCCTCGGTGAGGGCGGCGACCGCGTCGACGGCGCCGGGGATGGCGAGGTCCGGGTAGTACGAGACGTAGACCCGGCCGACCCCGGCGAGCGCGGCCGTCCACGTCGACCGGTCGGTCCAATCGAACGGGACCTCCGCCGACCGCGACCCGACGCGGACGTCGACGCCGCGAGCGGTGAGCCGCTCGACGATCCGGGCGCCGGTCTTGCCGGTGCCGCCGAGGACGAGGGTGGTGGCATTCATGGCGATCTCCCTGGTGCGCTGGTGGTGGTTGACTTGCCGTCCAGTCAAACAGCGCATCGTCGGCGGATCTATGATCGCAGAACCGTACTTCATGCTCGATCGTCCAGCACTCCTGGATGTACGGGCATAGGTGGGTGGATACTCGTTGCCATGACGACGCCGGACTACTGGGCACCCACCGACCCGCTGGGCGAGGCGCTGCACCAGATGCGCATGAACGGCACCTTCTACAGCCGTTCTGAGCTGACCGCCCCATGGGGCATGACGATGCCGGCGATGCCGGGCCACATCTGGTTCCACATCGTGACGTCGGGGCCGGCCTGGCTGCAGACCGAGAACGGCTCGCCGCGGCCGCTGCTCCCCGGTGAGCTGGCGCTGGTCCCGCACGGCCGCGGACACCTGATCCTCGGCGCACCCGGAGCGCCGGCGCCGAACGTCATGGAGCTCGAGCGTGAGGCCGTCAGCGACCGGTACGAGCTGATCCGCCACGGCGGTGGCGGCGACCCCACCACGCTGATCTGCGGCGCGGTCCGCTTCGACCACCCCGCCGCGCGCAAGCTCGTCGAGGCACTTCCCGAGACCGTCCACGTCGAGGTCGGCGGCTCGCCGCAGCAGGAGTGGCTGCACAGCACACTGCGGCTGATGGCCGTCGAGGCGCAGCAGCTGCGCCCCGGCGGCGAGGAGGTGATCACCCGGCTCGGCGACATCCTGGTCATCCAGGCGATCCGCGCCTGGATCGAGACCGACCCGGCCGCCCGCACCGGCTGGCTGGGCGCGCTGCACGACGAGCAGATCGGCCGGGCGATCTCGTTGATCCACAAGCAGCCCGACCGCGACTGGTCGGTGGCCGGCCTCGCCGCCGAGCTGGCGATGTCGCGCTCGGCGTTCGCCGACCGCTTCACCAAGGTCGTCGGCGAGCCGGTCATGCAGTACCTGACGACGTGGCGGATGAACCTCGCGCACGATGCACTGCGGACCGAACAGGCGACGGCAGCCCAGCTCGCCCGGCGGCTCGGGTACCGATCCGAGGCCGCGTTCGCCCGCGCCTTCAAGCGCGTCGTCGGCCTCCCGCCCGGCGCCGTCAAGCGCACCGCCGCCGTCAGAGGCTTCGAGCGGTGATGTCGCCCTTCGAGGTGGTGGCGCGGATGTCGAGCTCGGCCGTGCCGTCGTTCTTGAGGGCGTTGCGGATGCGGCCGTAGCCGGTGCCCGCGTCCAGCGCGGCCGAGACGCCGGCGGCCGCGGCGACCTCGATGTCGCCCCTGGTGGTGCTGATCTCCGCGGGGCCGCCCAGCCGGCCGACCTCGACGTCGCCGTCGATTGCCGTGAGGCGGACGCTCGCGGCCTCGTCGATCTTGATCTGGTGGTACGCGCCGTCGCTGGCGGCCTCGGCCTCGACGCCGGAGCCGGCCGGCACCCGTGACGTCCTCCGCACCGCGCCGTCGAACGGCGCCCAGTGAGCCGGCAGCACCCGCCCGCGGCCGCGATCGCCACGGGCGGGCGTCATCTGCTGCTGCGGGATCAGCTGACCAGCTGGTAGCCGAACTGGACCTCCAGATCCTGAGCGCCGCTGGCGTTGAGCACGCGGGCCTGCAGGCGCTTCGGTGCGCCCACGCCGTCGACGGCCGGCGGGACGGCCAGCGGGGTCGACTGCATCGTCGTCGTCACCGGAAGGGCGGAGCCGCCGGCGCTCGCGCCGTCCACGTCCAGCCGGACGTCGCAGGTGCCGGCGCCGAGGACCCGGGTGACCCGGACGATCCGGATCCGCTGGCCGTCCAGGTAGAGCTGGCTCGGGAAGTCGTAGCCGCCGTCGGCCACGGCACCGGCGATGCGGACGCTGAGCCGGCCGTCGATCTGCTCGAGGCCCTTGTTGCCGACGATGCGGGTCTGCGCGTTCTGCGTCCCGGTGAGCAGGTACGGACCGACGAGGTTGCCGTTGAGGTCGTTCCCGCTGATCAGCACGTCCGTCGCCGCGTTGATCAGGCCGTAGTCCTGACGGTGCAGGCCCTCCGGCAGCCGGCCGAGCAGGTTGCCGGTGATGATCACCTTCTCGGCCGTGTCGCGCACGTGGATGCCGGTTCCGGTGCGGATGGCCCGTCCGCCGCCGCTGTACGAGCCGCCCAGCGACGCGCCCACGAGGTCGAAGTGCGTGTCGTCGACCACCGTCACCGGCCAGGTGCCGTTGACGCCCGTGGCGCCGCCGACCTCCTCGATCCGGATCCGGTCCCCGGTCTCCCAGCCGTGCGCCGCGTCGACGGTGACGCGCACGCCGCCGGAGCCGTTGCCGGCCAGCCCGGTGATGGCCCGGGAGAAGTTCGGGTGCGCCATGCGCGCGTTGTTGCCGATGACGTTGCCCGTGATGGTGACGTGGCTGGAGGCGACGTCGATGCCGTGCCGGCCCGCGCCGCGGATGACGCAACCGGTGAACGTCGCCATGCCGGTGAAGCCGTCGAGGATGCGGACGTTGTCCTCGGCGCCGTCGGAGGAGATGTAGGCGTTGGCGAACACCGCCTGAGCGCCGACCTCGAGCAGGACGGGGACGCCGTGGCCGTTCTCGAAGCCGCCGCCCTCGAAGTAGAGGAACTTCGGCAGGCCGGTGCCGGTCGTGTTGCGCATCCAGATGCCGTGCCGGCCGAAGAGCACCGCGCAGGCGATGAACTTGATCGAGCCGCCCTGGCCGTCGATGACGATGTTGTCGGTGCCGCGGTTGGCGGTGCCGGCCGCGATGGCGCACTCGACGAACTCGACGGGGTCGGCGCGCGACGTGTCGGACTCGCCGTTGAGCAGGATGACCTGCTCGCCGTGGAACTCGTTCCAGACGCAGTTGAGGAACCGGACGGTGTTACAGGCACGCAGCAGGATGCCGTTGTAGCCCAGCCGCGACCGCACGTTCTGGAACGTCAGCATGTAGTTGCCGTCGTTGGTCTCCGGGCCGATCCGCTCGGTGCGGACCAGGTACCCGCCCGTGAGGTTCTCGCCCTGGAACTGCAGGTCGCGGAAGCCCCCGCCGTGGCAGCCGGACAGCACGAAGCCGTCCGCGTCGCCGGTCGCGATGACGAACTGCGTGGCGGTCCCGAGCGAGTCGGTGGGGCCGACGCCGCGGAAGGTGATCGGCGCCCGCTCGATCCGGATGGTCGACTCGATGCGCACCTTGCCCGGCCCGTGCTCGATGATCCCGCCGAGCGGCAGCGCGTCGACGGCCGCCTGCACGCGGGCGGAGTCGTCCACGTCGCCGGCGCCACGGCAGCCGAAGTCGGCGAGGTCGATGGTCGTCGACGCCGGGCGCTTCCAGCGGCCGGTGGCGACGCCGTCGACGGCGAAGACGGTGCCGCCGTTGGCCGGGTCGGTGGAGTCGGCGTCCCAGTACAGGACACCGCCGCCGACGCCCGGCAGGTCGGGCCAGTAGCCGAGCAGGTGGACCTGGGCGCCGTCGGCACCGCCGTCGACGAGGTCCTCGACGCTGGTGACGGTCTCGATGCCGGCCAGCCTGCCGGGCAGTGCCGGGCGCAGCGGGCCGGCCGGTGCGGCGGCGGCCGGCGCTGCCAGCGCGGCGCC
>NZ_QUAL01000347.1 GCF_003579925.1 Jiangella rhizosphaerae
CGCGCCGCCGGCCCACGGCTCGCGGGCCCGGCCACGCCGGCTCCGTCCGGCCAGTGCCGTCGGGCGCAGCTCGGACGGGTCGGCCGGCACGTACAGGCCGGTGAGCTCGAGCGGCGCGGCCAGTCGCCGCTCCACCAGGTCGGCGTAGGTGGTGCCGGCCGCGGCGGCGACGGCGTGGCCCAGCAGCTGGAAGCCGAGGTTGGAGTAGCGCGGCCGGGCGTTCCGGCGGACCCGCACGCCGCGCGCCTGCGCCAGCAGGTCGTCGACGCTCTCGCGGTACGGGTTGGTGCCGTGTCGCCACAGCTCGACGGTGCGCCGCCACGGCTGGGCCGCGGACGGCAGCCGGGGGAGCCCGCCGCGGTGGGTGCTCAGCGCGTCCAGCCGGATGCGGGCGACCGGTGCGCCGTCCAGTGGGAGCAGCTCACCGAGCGTGGTGTCCGGCCGGACCTCGTCGCGCTCCAGGGCGTCGGCGTAGAGCAGCCCGGTGAGCGCCTTCGACACCGAGGCGAGCTCGAAGTCGGAGTCGAGGTCCGCGCCGTGCGCGGCCATGCGGATGGCGGACGGGGTGACGACGGCGGCCGCGGCGACCGGGTGGCGCGGGCCGAGCAGCTCGGCCAGTCGCAGTCCCAGGCGGGCGTCGCCGTCCACTCGTGCGGTCATGCCGTCAACATAGGTTGACGGTTGTCGAGCTGTCAACCAGAGATGACAGGCTTCAGGAACTCGATCACGGCGGCGGCGACGGCGGCGTCGTCGGGGGCGAAATGGCTCTGACCGGGCAGTGCGCGGTGCCGGCCGTCGGGGCAGGCCGCGGCGACGGCGGCCGCGGCCCGATGGAACCAGCCCGGACTGAGCTCGCCGGACAGCACCAGGACCGGCTGGGCCAGCCCGCCCAGGTCGGCGACGGGAACGGCGTTGTCGCCCATGACGGCGTTGTCGTGGACGAGCGTGGGCGCCAGCCGCTCGAGACCGGCCCACATCGGCGAGGGTCGCATGCTCGCGACCATCTCGGCGGGCAGTCCCATGCCGCGGGTCATGAAGTACTCGACGGCGTCGCCGTTCCGGCCGCCGGCGACGAGCGCCGCGACCCGTTCGGCGAAGTCGGCGGGCAGGGCGGGCCGGGCGCCGTCCACGTCGTACGGCGGCTCGTGCAGGATCAGCCGGTCGATGGGCAGGCCGGCCGCGGCCGCGCGGACGGCGAGCGCCGCGCCGGAGGACAGGCCGTACACGTGCGCCCGGCCGCCGGCCGCGTCGACGACGGCCGCGAGATCCTCGACCTCGCGCTCGACGGCGTAGGGCGGCGTGTCGGTGGAGTCGCCGCGGCCGCGCCGGTCGTAGCGGTAGACGGTCGCGTGCTCGGACAGGTGCCCGGCCAGCCCGGTGAGGGACGGGTGGTCGCGGGTGCCGAAGGCTCCGGCGACGAGGACGAGGGCCGGGCCGTCGCCCGTCCGGTCGAAGGCCAGCGTCGTGCCGTCGGGCGAGGAGGTCGTGTGCATGCGACCATCGTTCGCCCGACAGAATGTGTTGTCAAGACGGATTCAGTTGTCGGAGATGGTGAGCAGATAGTCGTCGGCGTCGCCGTCCCAGCGCAGCTCGATGGCGCCGGTCGTGGCGGCGGCGCGGACGAACTGCAGGAAGCTGCGGAAGCCGAGCGCCTGCTCGCTGAAGCCGGGCCGGAGGCGGCGCAGCTGATCCTTGAGCCCGGACAGCGCTGCCCGTCCCTGCTTCGCCGTCAGGTCCTGGACGACGTCGCGCAGGAGGTCGAACGCCTCCTGCTGGCCGTCCAGCGCCGGCAACAGCACCTCCGGATCGCCCTTCGTCGGCCCGTCCGCGAGCTCGACGACGTGCCGCTCGGCCAGGTGGCGCAGCAGCTCGCCGAAGGCGCGGAACCCGTGGTCGGCCTCGTTGAACGTCGGGTCCTTGCGCAGCAGCGTCCGTTTCAGCGTGGACGCGGTCACCTGGCCGCCGGTGCGCTGCAGGCCGGCGACGCTCTGTGCGACGACGCCGGCGAGGTCGTCGAGGTCGCGCTCGCGGTCGGCGCGGTCGGCCATGACCTCGGCCGGCGCCGCAGCCGCGGCCGGAGCGGGCTCGACGCCCTCGAGGTCGTCGTAGTACAGGAACTCGTCGCACGCCGGTGGCAGCAGCGCCGACGTCGAGGCGCGGATGCCGACGCCGATGACGCGCTTGTTCAGCTCGCGCAGCTTGTACACCAGCGGCGTGAAGTCGCTGTCGCCCGTGCAGATGACGAACGTCGACACGTAGTCGCGCACGAACGCCAGCTCGACGGCGTCGACGGCCATCTTGATGTCGGCGGCGTTCTTGCGCGAGGCGCCCATCCGCTGTGGCATCTCGATCAGTTCGACGTGGGACCGCGTGAGCATGCGGCGGTCCTCGTCGAAGTACGACCAGTCGGCGTAGGCCCGGCGCACGACGACGCGGCCGCGCTCGGCCAGCGCGTCGGCGATCGGGCGCACGTCGAAGGCCAGGCCGCCCAGGTCCTCGCGGGCGCCGATGGCGAGGTTCTCGTAGTCCAGGAAGAGGGCGATGCGATCTTCGTCGTCCACACCGGCAGGCTACGCCCGCGCGAGCTTCGGCGGCGCGGCGCGGAAGGTATCGCGATACGCACGGGGCGTCGTGCCGGCATAGGTGATGAAGTGCCGGCGCATCGACTCGGTCGACCCTTGATCATCCAAAAAATGGGGCGTCATGACGCCCCGTTTCTTTGATGATCATGGACATGTGGCTGGCGGCGCTGCCCCGTGGGGGAGGATGGACCCGGCGACGGCGTCGACCCGTAGGGAGCGGATCATGGAGTACACCCGGCTGGGCGGCTCGGGCCTGAAGGTCAGCCGCATCGCGCTCGGCTGCATGAGCTTCGGCGACCGTTCCCGCGGCTACAACGAGTGGGCGCTCGACGACGAGGCGGCCGAGCCGATCTTCCGGCAGGCGGTGGAGCTCGGCATCACGTTCTGGGACACCGCGAACGTGTACGGCTACGGGTCGTCTGAGGAGATCGTCGGCCGGGCGATCCGGCGTTACACGCGGCGCGAGGACGTCGTGCTGGCGACGAAGGTGTTCTTCCCGATGCACGACGGTCCCGGCGGCTCCGGGCTGTCGCGCCGGGCGATCATGGAGCAGGTCGACGCCTCGCTGCGCCGGCTCAGCACCGACTACGTCGATCTCTACCAGATCCACCGCTTCGACCCCGACACGCCGGCCGAGGAGACGATGGAGGCGCTGCACGACGTCGTCAAGGCCGGCAAGGCGCGCTACCTCGGCGCGTCGTCGATGTGGGCGTGGCAGTTCGCGAAGCTGCAGTACACCGCCGACCTCGGCGGCTGGACCCGGTTCGTGTCGATGCAGAACCAGTACAGCCTCATGCAGCGCGAGGACGAGCGCGAGCTGTTCGGGCTGCTGGCCGACCACGGCGTCGGCAGCATCCCGTGGAGCCCGCTGGCCAAGGGCCGGCTGACCCGGCCGTGGCACCAGCGCACCGAGCGCGGCGACGTCGACACGCTCGCGCAGCAGCGCTACAGCGAGGAGGCCGACAAGCCGATCGCCGATGCCGTCGAGCGGCTGGCCGAGGCGCGCGGCGTGCCGATGGCGCAGATCGCGCTCGCCTGGGTGCTGCGGAACCCGGTCGTGAGCGCGCCGATCGTCGGGCCGACGAAGCCCCACCACCTGCCCGACGCCGTGGCGGCGCTCGACCTCGAGCTCACCGACGACGAGGTGCGCATGCTGGAGGAGCCGTACACACTGCGGCTGCCGACCGGCTTCGCCTGACGTAACGATCGACGCCGAACGGCGTAACCGGGCAGAAACGGCAAACCGGGATCGTCGACTCACCATCCCCTGAACCCGGCGTACCGCGCCGGATCGGGGTTCCGGGGTCGCGACCCGACCTCGCGCACCAGCCTCCCTCGCCGCTGCGCGGTCGCCTCCCCGATGTCGCGGGCACGCGCAGCCTGCCCTGCGTGAGCCGAAGGTGACCTGATGCCGTTGAACGACGATCGACCGCACCGCACCACCGGACTCCCACGACGTCTCTCGCGGCGCGTCGCCGCGGCCGGCATCGCCGCGGTGGCCGGCGTCGCCGCCGTCGTGGCCGTCGCCACCCAGACGTCCGTCCTGCACGCCGAGCCCGGCGCGCCGGCCCCCGAGACCACCGTGCCGACCATCGCCGCCGAGTCGACCAGCGAGGACGCGCCCGAGCAGGCGCCGCCGGCGACCCCCGTCCCGGCCCCGGCGGCCACGGCGGCGGCCTACGACCCGCCGACGATCGACGAGGTCGCGTACGTGCGCTACCTGGTCAGCCAGGACCCGTCCTATGCCGGCACCGCCAGTGTCGGCGGCGGCGTCGGCGCGCAGTACCTGTCCGCCGACCTGGCCGACCCGAGCCTGAGCGCCGACGGCGGCCGCCGCTACACGCTGTTCTACTTCGACTACGCGGCCGACCAGCTGCTGCACTACGTCGTCAACGTCACCACCGGGACGGTCGAGTCGGTGACCGAGGGCGCGGGCGTCCAGCCGGCACCCACCGACCAGGAGACGCTGCTCGCGTTCCAGCTGCTGCTCGCCGACCCGCTGAGCCAGGGGATCAAGGACGAGTTCCGGGCCGCGACCGGTGAGGAGCTCACCGACCCCGCCCAGACGACGTTCACGGCGCACGCCTACACCGCCGGACCGGCCGACCTCGGCGCGGAGTCGTGCGGCGTCCAGCGCTGCGTCCAGCTGATGGCCCAGGCGCCCGACGGCCGGTACCTCACGACGACGCCGCTCGTGGTGAACCTGTCGGCGCAGACCGTCACGTCCATCAAGTGACCAGGAGACGACTGAAGATGCGTGTACCGAAGCTCGTGCTCGCCGCCGCCCTCGCGGCGTCCTCGCTCGCCGGGTTCACGTCGACGGCGTCGGCCGCGTCCGTGACCGAGCTGTCCTGCTCCGGCCCGTCGCTGGTGAAGGAGACCCTCCGGTCCGGTTCGGGCTGGGAGATGTGCTGGCGGATCGACAGCTACCGCGGCCTCGTCGTCGACAAGGTGGCGTTCACGCCCCGCGACGAGGGCCGGCCGGTCATGGTGCTGGACTCGATCGGGCTGGCCCAGCTCAACGTCCCCTACGACACCGGCATGACGGAGTACAACGACGTCACCACCTACCAGGTGGGCGGCCGCCGGATGCAGGACCAGACGGCGATCGACTGCCCAGCCGGTGAGATCCGCAGCTCCTACCTCACCGAGACCCGCCCGCTGGCGCCCGTGCTGTGCGTCAGCGAGCAGGAGGCCGGGCTCGCCTACCGCTCGAACGTCGCCAACGACGCGCTGTACGCCGCCCAGGGCACGCACCTGGTGCTGCACACCGTCTCGCGGATCGGCTGGTACGAGTACCAGACCGAGTACCGCTTCCACGACGACGGCGAGATCACGGTCCGGCTGGGCGCCACCGGCGACCTGTCGCCGAACGACTACGTCGACGCGGTCAACTTCGGCTGGCCGATCGCGGAGGGCCAGGAGGACTTCGCCGTCAACCACTACCACAGCGCGTTCTGGCGGGTCGCGTTCGACATCGACAGCGCGACGCGGCAGCGGGTGGAGAAGATCGACTCCGACTTCACCGGCGAGTACGGCACCACCGGCGACACCGGGAAGACGCCGATCATCGAGACCGAGATCAGCCCGGTGAACCGGGAGCAGAAGCTCATCCTGGAGAACCGCGAGGCCTACCGGGTCGTCAACCCCGACAGCCTCAACGCCGACGGCCACCCGCGCTCGTACGAGATCGTCATGGACCGGGCGCAGGCGTACGCCCTGAACCCGGAGACCGACTACGACCTCGCGTTCACCGAGCCGAAATCCGACGAGATCTTCGCGTCGTACAACCTGCTGCCGTCGAAGCCGAACGCCAGCGTCACCCAGTACGTCGCCGACCGGGAACGGCTGCGCAAGCCGGTGGCCTGGGTGAACGTCGGCTTCCACCACATCGTGAGGGACGAGGACCAGAGCCCGATGCCGATCCACTGGCAGGGCTTCACGCTCTATCCGCGCGACTTCACCGCGCAGAACCCGAACATCCCCGAGGGCCGGAAGTGGGTCAACGGCGACATGCGCGGCGTGCCGAACCCGAACATCACGCCGACACCGACACCGACACCGACGGCCACGCCGACGGTGACGCCGACGCCGTCCGCCAGCCCGACGACGACGCCGACCCCGTCGGCCAGCCCGACGACGACCCGGCCACGGCCGACGCCGGTGCCGCGGCCCACCGGGCGGCCGACCGGCTGGCGCTGATGTCGCTGGACCTGGACGAACGCGCGCCGGCCGCCGCGCCGGCCGGCC
>NZ_QUAL01000348.1 GCF_003579925.1 Jiangella rhizosphaerae
GGCCGTGCGCGAGCTGCGCGACGACGTGCTCGCGGTGCTGCGAGCGGCGGCCCGGGGCGAGCCGCGGCCCGCGGCGGCCGTGCGGCGGATCAACGAGCACCTGGTGCGCCGGCCGGTGGTGCGGCTCCTGCGGCCCGAGGCGGACGGCGTGGAGCTGCGCGTGGCCGCGGACGGTCCGCCGTTGTCGGAGCTGCTCGCTACGGTGGCGGCAGCGGTGGTGGAGCTGCTCGCCGGGCCCGACGCCGGCCGGCTCGCGCTGTGCGACGCTCCCGGCTGCGGCCAGCTCTACCTGCGCGATCGCCGCAACCAGCGCTGGTGCGGCGACGCGTGCGGCACCCGCGCGCGGGTGGTCCGGCACCAGCGCCGGGTGGGCGGGCGATCGACTTGACACCTCTCGAACATGTGTTCGACGATGAGTGAGTGACGGTACGCGGACGCGACCAGGCCGAAGCGGCGCTGGCCAGAGCGGGTTTCGCCGTCCAGCCGGTGGAGCTGGTCGCGGTGCTGCCCGCCCTGCGCACGCTGCTCGGCGGGTTGCGCCGGGGCCAGGTGGTCGCGGTCGACGGGGCCGGGGTGCTCCCGCTGGCGCTGCTGGCCGGGGCCACGGCGGCCGGGGCGTGGTCGGCGGTGGTGGGGCTGCCCGAGTTCGGCGTGCTGGCGGCCTCCGACATGGGCGCCGATCTCGGCCGCGTGGTGGTCGTCGACGACCCCGGCGACCAGTGGGCCGAGGTGGTGGCGGTGCTGCTCACGTCGGTCGAGGTGGTGCTGGTGCGCCCGCCCGGCCAGGTCACCGGGCAGCTGGCCAGGCGGCTCGTCGCGCTGGCGCGGCGGCACGGGACGGCGCTGGTCTCGGTCGGCGACTGGGAGGGCGCGCAGACCCGCCTGCGGGTGGCGTCGTCGCTGTGGGTGGGGCCCGAGCACGGCGGCGGTCGCCTGCGCGGGCGGCGGGTGAAGGTCGAGGCGTACGGACGGGGTGCCGGCGCGCGGCCGCGGTCGGCGTGGCTGTGGCTGCCGGGGCCGGACGGCACGGTGTCCGGCGCCGATCTCGAGGCACTGGAGAGCGACGGGGCGCCCGCGGCCCCCCCGCACGCGACCACACGCGCAGCACACCTGGAGGTGGCCCGATGAGGGCCGGGCGACACCGGCGGGACATCGGGGGCCGGAGGTCCTCGTGGCCCGTCGGTCCAGGCCCGCGGGCAGGAGGGCGCACGATGCCGTTGCCCGGCCCGAAGGTCGAGGTGTCGCTGTGAGCCGCCGCCGGGTCCTCATCGTGTGGTGTCCCGACTGGCCGGTGGTCGCGGCCATGGCCGAGGACGACTCCATCCAGGGCGCCGAGCCGGCCGTCGTGCTGGCCGCCAACGCCGTCGTCGCCTGCAACGAGGCGGCCCGGGCCGAGGGCGTGCGGCGAGGGATGCGCCGCCGCGACGCGCAGTCGCGCTGTCCCGAGCTCAGGCTCGTCGAGCACAACCCCGACCGCGACGCGCGGATGTTCGAGCCGGTGCTGGCGGCGGTCGAGGAGCTGCGGCCGGGCGTCGCGCCGTTGCGGCCGGGGCTGCTGGCGGTGCGCGCGCCGGGCCGGTTCTACGGCGGCGAGGAGTCCGCCGGCGCGCTCATCGCCGAGCGGCTGGTCCGGGCCGGCGTGTGGGACTGCCGCATCGGCGTCGCCGACGACCTGTTCACCGCCGAGCAGGCCGCCCGGCGGGCCGGGCCGCAGGAGACCGTCGTGGTCGAGGCCGGCGGGTCGGCGGCGTACCTGCGCGAGCTCCCGGTGAGCGTCATCGACGACGACGATGTCGCGGGACTGCTCCGGCGCCTGGGGCTGCGGACGCTCGGCGACTTCGCCCGCCTCGACGCCGACGACGTCCAGGCGCGGTTCGGCGGCTACGGCGCCAAGGTGCACCGGCTGGCCCGCGGCGAGGACGAGTCCCTGCTCGGCGCCCGCACCCCGCCGCCCGACCTGGAGTGCCAGATCCGGTTCGAGCCGCCGCTCGACACCGTCGAGGCCGTCAGCTTCAGCGTCCGCCAGACCGCCGAGCGGTTCGTCGCCCAGCTGGCCGGCCGCGGGCTGGTCTGCACCGAGGTCCTCGTCGAGGCCGAGTGCGACCACGAGGTCGCGTCGTCGCGGGTGTGGGCGCACTCGCGCTGGTTCGGCGCCGCCGACCTCGTCGACCGCGTCCACTGGCAGCTGCGGGGACAGCTGCGCCACACCCAGGGCGTCACGAAGCCGGTCGAGCTGGTGAGGTTCGTCCCCGACACCGTCGAGCCGGCCGGCGCGCACGCCGCCGCGCTGTGGGGCGGCGGCACCGACGAACGCGTCGAGCGGGCGGTCGCCCGGGTCCAGGGCATGCTCGGCCCGCACGCGGTCACCGTCCCGACGGTGCAGGGCGGCCGCGCGCCGGCCGACCGGCAGGCGCTGGTCCCGTGGGGCGAGCGGCCGGTCGGGCTCCGTCCGGTCGACCTGCCGTGGCCGGGCAGCCTCCCGCCGCCGGCGCCGGTTCGCGTCTTCGCCGAGCCGCGCCCGGTGGTCGTCGTCGACGACCGCGGCCAGCTGGTGTGGGTCAGCGAGCGCGGCGTGGTCAGCGCACCGCCGGCCCGGTTCCGGGCGGTCAGACAGCCGGTCCCGGCAGGACGGGTGACGCGCCGGGCCGACGCCGTCCCGGACGGGCTCGGCGACGGCTGGCAGCCCGTCAGCGCCTGGTCCGGGCCCTGGCCGGTGGAGGAGCTGTGGTGGGAGAACCCCGCCAGCTGGGTCGCCCGCTTCCAGATCGTCACCGTCGACGGCCATGCCTGGCTGATGACCTGCGCCGACGACGGCTGGTGGGTCGAGGCCGGCTATGACTGACCACGAGGGGGCCTGACGTGGGGTGGAACAACCCGCCGATCCCCTGGGGCGAGCTCGAGCGCCGGTTGTCCGACCGGCCGACGGTGCCGCCCGAGGACGGCCCGGGGTCGCGCAAGCGCAAGCCGTACAAGCGCAAGGCCGAGGTGCGCCGCCCGGACGAGCCGGTCACGCCGTACGCGGAGCTGCACGCGCACAGCAACTTCAGCTTCCTCGACGGCGCCAGCGGGCCCGACCGCCTGGTCGAGGCGGCCATCGAGCTGGGGCTGCACGGGCTGGCGCTCACCGATCACGATGGCTTCTACGGCGCGCCGCTGTTCGCCGAGATCGCCCAGAAGTACGCCGCCGAGAACCTGCGCACCGTCTACGGCGCGGAGCTGTCGCTCGGCCTCGACGCGCCGCAGAACGGCGTCCCCGACCCCCGCGGCCGGCACCTGCTGGTGCTGGCCCGCGGCGTCGATGGCTACCACCGGCTGGCCGGGGCCATCACCGAGGCGCAGCTGCGCGGCGACGAGAAGGGCAAACCCGTCTACGACCTCGACGAGCTGGCCGACACCGGACGCGGGCACTGGCTGGTGCTCACCGGCTGCCGCAAGGGCACCGTCCGGTCCGCACTCGGCCGCAGCGGCGGCGGACCGGCCGCGGCCGCCGCGGAGCTGGACCGGCTGACGTCCATGTTCGGCCGCGACCACGTGGTGGTCGAGCTGTTCGACCACGGCCATCCCAGCGACGACGACGTCAACCGGCTGCTGGCCGGGCTGGCCGCCGACCGCGGGCTGCCCGTCGTCGCCACCAACAACGTCCACTACGCCGACCCCGGCGAGCACCGGCTGGCCTCGGCCATGGCGGCCATCCGGGCCCGGCGCAGCCTCGCCGAGATGAACGGCTGGCTGCCGGCGTGGGGCGCGGCGTCGCTGCGGACGGGCAGAGAGATGGCCGCGAAGTTCGCCGGCTACCCGGGCGCCGTCGCGCGCTCGGTCCAGCTGGCCGACGACATCGCGTTCGACCTGCACAAGGCCAGTCCGCGGCTGCCGAAGGAGCACATCCCCGAGGGGCACACGGCGATGAGCTGGCTGCGGGTCCTGGTCGACCTCGGCTTCCAGCGCCACTACCGCGGCAAGAAACACGAGCGGGAAGCCCGCGAGCGGGTCGACTACGAGCTGGCGATCATCGACAAGAAGGACTTCGCCGGCTACTTCGTCATCGTCCACGACATCGTCGCGTACGCCCGCGACGAAGGCATCCTCTGCCAGGGACGGGGCTCGGCGGCCAGCTCGGCGGTCTGCTACGCGCTCGGCGTCACCGCCATCGACCCGGTCTTCCACCGGCTGCCGTTCGAGCGGTTCATCTCCGTCAACCGCGACGAAGAGCCCGACATCGACGTCGATTTCGACTCCGACCGGCGCGAAGAGGTCATCCAGTGGGTCTACGACCGGTACGGCAGGCGCAACGCCGCCCAGGTCGCCAACGTCATCAGCTACCGCCCCAAGATGGCCGTCCGCGACGCCGCCAAGGCGCTGGGCTACTCGCCGGGGCAGCAGGACGCCTGGTCCAAGCAGGTCGACAGCTGGAGCGCGGTGGCCGAGGCCGACGCCGACGGTCACGGCATCCCGGTGCAGGTGGTCGGCCTCGCCAACCAGCTGATGCGGGCGCCGCGGCACCTGGGCATCCACTCCGGCGGCATGATCCTGACCGAGCGGCCGATCGGGCAGGTGTGTCCCATCGAGCGGGGCCGCATGGACAAACGCACCGTCCTGCAGTGGGACAAGGACGCCTGCGAGTCGATGGGGCTGGTCAAGTTCGACCTGCTCGGGCTGGGCATGCTCAGCGCGCTCAACCACGCGTTCACCCTGGTCGCCGGGCATCTCGGCGAGGCGTGGGAGCTGCAGAGCGTTCCCAAGGAGGAGCCGGCGGTCTACGACATGCTCTGCCGCGGCGACTCCATCGGCGTGTTCCAGGTCGAGAGCCGGGCCCAGATCGGGACGCTGCCGAGGCTGCGGCCGCGGGAGTTCTACGACCTCGCCATCGAGATCGCGCTGATCCGCCCCGGCCCGATCCAGGGCGGCGCCGTCCACCCCTACATCCGCCGCGCCACCGGTCAGGAGAAGGTCGAGTACGCCCATCCCGATCTCGAGCCGGTGCTCGAGCGGACCCTCGGCGTGCCGCTGTTCCAGGAGCAGCTCATGGGGATGGCCATGGCCGTCGGCGACTGCACCCCCGATGACGCCGACCTGCTGCGCCGCGCCATGGGTTCCAAGCGCGGCATCGAGCGCATCGAGAGCATCAAGGAGAAGCTGTACAAGGGCATGGCCAGGCGCGGCATCACCGGCGCGGGCGCCGACGCGCTCTACACCAAGATCCTCTCGTTCGCGAACTTCGGGTTCGCCGAGAGCCACGCGCTGTCCTTCGCCAAGCTCGTCTACGTCAGCTCCTGGCTCAAGCTGCACTACCCGGCGGCGTTCCTGGCCGCGCTCCTGCGGGCCCAGCCGATGGGGTTCTACTCGCCGCAGTCGCTGGTCCACGATGCCCGGCGGCACGGGGTCACCGTGCTGCGGCCCGACATCGCCCTGTCCGGCGCCACGGCCGGCCTCGAGCTCGAGCCCGGCGGCGACCCCCGGGCCACCGGGCGGGCCGAGTGCCTGGTCCCCGAGCACGGCCGCACCGACTGGCTCCCGGGGACCCCCGACCCCACGCCCGAGCACCGCCGCGACACCGGCTACGCGGTCCGGCTCGGGCTCGACTCCGTCCGCGGCATCAGCACCGACGTCGCCGAGGCGATCGTCGAGGCCCGCGCCGACCGGCCGTTCCGCGACCCCACCGACCTGTCCCGCCGGGCCGGCCTCGATGCCCGGCAGTTGGAGGCGCTGGCCACCGCGGGCGCCTTCGACGGTTTCGGCCTCACCCGTCGCGAGGCGCTGTGGAACGCCGGCTACGTCGAGACCGCCGACCAGCTGGAGGCCGTCACCGCGACCCCGGCGCCGCCGCCGCTGCCCGGCATGAGCGACGTCGAGCTGACCCTGGCCGACCTGTGGGCCACCTCGATCTCTCCCGACGGTCACCCGCTCGCGCACCTGCGGCCGCTGCTGCGCCGCGAGGGCATCCTCGCCGTCGACGACCTCGCCACCGCCGAGCCGAACCGCCGCGTCACCGTCGCCGGCGTGGTCACACACCGGCAGCGGCCGGGCACCGCGGGCGGCATCACGTTCCTCAACATCGAGGACGAGACCGGCATGGTCAACGTCGTCTGCGGCGGCGGGCTGTGGCAACGGCACCGGCGGGTCGCCCGCAACGCCGCCTGCATGATCGTGCGGGGCATCCTCGAGCGCAAGGACGGCGTCATCAACCTGGTCGCGGACAAGCTGGCCTCGCTGGCCGAGCTGCACCCCGAGGCCGCCCGCGCCCTGCACGCCCGGCACCGCTCCCGCGACTTCCACTGACGACGACGCCACCGGCGGCGGTGTGTGCGGCCCGCCGCCCGCCCGCTGCGCGCGCGGCCTGCCGCCGTCGGCGATCGCCCGCCGCCCGCTGCCC
>NZ_QUAL01000349.1 GCF_003579925.1 Jiangella rhizosphaerae
CGGTGGAGGTGATCCACCGGACGACCACGTTGCCCTTCCGCTTGGGCCGGGCGATGGCACCGGCCGCGGCGGTCCGCTCCAGGTACGTCGTCACTCGTGGTCACCCCCCGTGTTCTCCTCGCCCAGCACTTCGTCGTCGTAGGCGCCCCGGATCGGCGGCTCGATGATGCCCTCCTGGCCGGCCTCGCGGAGGCCGTCGATGTGGTCCTGGTACTCCTGCTCGGAGACGACCTCGACGTCGAACAGCATGGACTGGTGGTAGGCGCCGCACAGCTCGGCGCAGCGGCCGGCGTACGAACCCTCGCGGTCGGGCGTCACCTGGAAGGCGTTCGGGTGACCCGGGATGACGTCCTGCTTCATGTAGAACGCCGGGATCCAGAACGAGTGGATGACGTCGGGCGACTCGAGCTCGAACCGCACCGTCTGGCCGACCGGCAGGTACAGCGTCGGCCGGTCGTTGATGGTGCCGACGTCGTGGACGTCCTCGTCGAGGTAGTTGAACGTCCACGACCACTGCTGGCCGATGACGCCGACGACGAGGTCGGGCTCCTCCGACGTGTCGGTGAGCTGCTCCTGGTGGTCGGCCGTGAAGTAGAAGAGCGGGACCAGCACGAACAGCGGCGCGACCGTGTACAGGAACTCGATCGGGATGTTGAACCGCGTCTGCTTCGGTAGCTCGTCGCCGCGGCGGCGGTACGCGATGATCGCCCAGATGATCAGGCCCCACACCAGCGCGCCGACCGCGAACGCCGCGATCCAGGCGCCGAGCCACAGGTTGCCGATCAGCGGGGCCTCCTCGGTGGCCCCCTCAGGAAGCGCCAGCCGCGACCACTCGTCGCGCTGCTGTGCCGAGCAACCACCCAGCACGAGGATCGTGCCGAGGAGGAGAACGGCGGCGGTCGCGGCCCGGCGACGCGCCGGTCGGACCCTGCCAGACTGACTCACGAGGCGCCCTTCTCTTTCGACCCGCTCGCCGCGGCCGGGCGGACTGGCAACCGGCACCGTGGCGAGAGCAAACTTCTCCTGTCGCGCCCAACCCTAGCGGTTGCCCTTCGCCGTCATTCCGGGAGGTACTCGATGAGCACGCGCGGCGTGTCGGCGCCGTCGGACGCACTCGCGTCGCCGCCGCCCGGGGCCGCGCCGCCGGGGTACTTCGACGCGGCGTCGACGGAGCCACTGCACCCCGCGGCCCGTGAGGTTCTGCTGGCCGCCGCCGACGAGGGCTGGGCCGATCCCGCGCGCCTCTACGGCTCGGCGCGGCGGGCCCGGATGCTGCTCGACAACGCGCGCGAGATCGTCGCCGCGGTCGTCGGGGCCCGACCGGACGAGGTGACGTTCACGGCCAGCGGGACGCAGGCGATCCAGCTGGGCATGCTGGGCAGCGTCGCGGCCCGACGGCGTCAGGGTGCCGGCCCGCGGGCGGTCGCCGTCTCCGCCGTCGAGCACTCCGCGGTGCTGCAGACCGCCGCCCACCTGGCCCGGCACGAGAGCACCACGACGGCGGAGGTCGGCGTCGACCGCGACGGCCTGGTCGACGCGGCCGAGTTCGCGGCCGCCGTCGACGACGACACCGTGCTGGCCTGCCTGCAGGCCGCCAACCACGAGGTGGGCACGGTCCAGCCGGTCGACGAGGTCGCTGCGCGTTGCGCGGACCTCGGTGTCCCGCTGCTGGTCGACGCCGCCCAGGCGGCCGGGCGGCTGCCGCTCCCCCAGGGCTGGTCGGTGCTGACGGCCAGCGCGCACAAGTGGGGCGGCCCGGCCGGGGTGGGCGTGCTGGCGATCCGCCGCGACGTGCGCTGGCGCTCCCCGCTGCCCGACGACGAGCGCGGCGGCGGCCGGGTGCCGGGGTTCGAGAACGTGCCCGGCGCGCTCGCGGCCGCGGCCGCGCTGCGGGCCCGCTGGGAGGAGGCCGACGCCGTCGCCGATCGGCAGCGCGAGTTGGTCGACCACATCCGCGCCCGGATCCCCGAGCTGCTCGACGACGTCGACGTCGTCGGCCACCCGACGCTGCGGCTGCCGCACCTGGTGACGTTCTCGTGCCTCTATCTCGACGGCGAGGCGCTGGTCAGCGAGTTGGACCGGGCCGGCTTCGCCATCTCCAGCGGCTCGTCCTGCACGTCCAGCACGCTGCGGCCCAGCCACGTGCTGGCGGCGATGGGCGCGCTGACCCACGGCAACGTGCGGGTCTCGCTGACCCGCGACGCCACGCGCGCGGACGTCGACCGCTTCCTCGCCGCGGTGGTGGAGGTCGTGACCCGCCTGCGAGCGGGCCTGGAGGCGCTGTGACCGACCCGGCCCTCGTGCTCGACTGCCGCGGCATGCGCTGCCCGCTGCCGATCATCGAGCTGGCCAGGCACATCGGCGACGTCGAGGTGGGCGCGGCGGTGACGGTGCTGGCCGACGACCCCGCGGCGGCGTCGGACGTGCCGGCCTGGTGCCGCATGCGGTCGCACGAGTACGTGGGCGCCGACGGCGACGCCTACACCGTCCGCCGCCTGCACTGAAGGTCCCCAGGCTGGCGCGGCCGCCATGATGGGCCCATGACGGCCTGGGTGCTGCACGTCGACATGGACCAGTTCCTCGCGGCGGTCGAGGTCCTGCGCCGTCCCGAGCTCGCGGGCCGCCCCGTGATCGTCGGCGGGCGCGGCGACCCCACCGAGCGCGCCGTCGTCTCGACGGCGTCGTACGAGGCACGGGAGTTCGGCGTCCGGTCCGGGATGCCGCTGAAGACCGCAGCACGACGCTGTCCGGACGCGGTCTTCCTGCCGGTCGACTTCCCGCACTACGAGGCCGCGTCCGCCCACGTGATGCGGACGCTCCGGGCGTTCCCCGGCGCCGTGGTCGAGGTCCTGGGCTGGGACGAGGCGTTCGTCGGCATCGACACCGACGACCCCGAGGCGACCGCGCGGGCGCTGCAGGCCGCCGTCCTCGACGCCACCCGGCTGCACTGCTCCATCGGCATCGGTGACACGAAGGTCCGTGCCAAGACCGCCACCGCGTTCGGCAAGCCGCGCGGCGTCTTCCGGCTGACCCGGGACACCTGGATGGACGTCATGGGCGACCGCCCGACGACGGCGTTGTGGGGCGTCGGCAACCGCATCGGCTCCCGGCTGGCCGCGCTCGGCATCACCACGGTGCGGGACCTCGCCGAGACACCGGACGAGCCGCTCGTGAAGGAGTTCGGGCCCGCGACCGGTCCGTACATCGGGCAGCTCGGCCGCGGCGTCAGTGCCTCCGTCGTCGACGACACCCCGTGGATCGCCCGGGCTCACGGGCGGGAGACGACCTACCAGCGCGACCTCACCACGCCGGAGGAGGTCGCGGCCGCGCTGCGCGCGCTGGCCGACCAGGTCGTGGCCGACATCGGCAGGGAGGGCCGGGCGTGTGCCCGGGTCCACCTCAAGGTGCGGTTCGCGCCGTTCTTCACGTTCACGCGGGTCCGCAAGCTGCCGGAGCCGACCACCGACCCGGCGGTCATCGCCGGGACCGCGCTCGACCTCCTGCACGGCCTCGACGACGACCGGCCGATCAGGCTGCTCGGGGTGCGGGCCGAGATGGTCCCTCCGGACGGCGGCTACGACGCTCCGTCGCTCAACCCGCACCGGTGAGCACGGCCGGCCGCCCCAGGAAGTCGCCGTACCGGGTGGCGGCGTCGGTCAGCGCCCGCCGTTCGGCGGCCGACAGCGGCCGGTGCGGCGTCAGGTCGAAGCGGACCGACGACGGCGTGACGGTGCGCTTCATCCCGGCCACCACCTGGCCGTCCACCAGCGCGATGCCGATGGTCGCCTCGCGGGACCGCGGGACGACCCCCTCGGCGTCGAGGACCCAGCGCGAGTCCTGGTAGCCGCGGTAGATCTCGTCGAGCAGCTGCAGGAGATGACCGTCCGGCCGGCCCGGCCCGGTGGGCGCATCGCCCGGCGCGTGCCAGAACGTGCGCCCGTCGTGGTCGAAGGACTCCAGCTCGTCGCCGACGGCGGCCAGCCCGCGGCGGACGTCGGTGACCGTGAGCGTGGCCCAGTACGCCAAGTCCTTGACGGTCGCCGGGCCGTGCCCGGTGAAGTAGCGCCGGGCGATCGTGGCCAGCGCCTCGTCGCGGTCGAACGTCGCCGCGTCGGCACGCGCGCCGACGCGGTCGCGGTACAACGCGTACGTGTGGTCCCCGTCGCGGGGCCGGCCGCTGCAGACCAGGCGATCGAGCTCGAGGTGCGCGAGGACCAGCATCATCAGCCGTCCCGTCACCCGCTCGGCCAGCGCCGGTACGTGGTCGCGTACCGCGGCGGCCAGCTCGTCGCGGGTACGGTCCGGGGTCGTCGCGAGCGTGTCGAGCACCGCCGTCGTGAGCCGATCGAGGTTCGGGACGGTGAGCCCGAGATCGCCGTGGAGCTGGGTGGCGGTGACCTTGGCCACGCGAGGCGCCGTCAGCGCCAGCAGCCAGTCGAGGTCGTCGCGGGCGACGTAGTGCCACGTCGGACGCAGGACGTGGGTACGGAGGACCGCGCCGGAGTCGAGCAGTGCGGCCAGCTCGCTGCCGTCCGGGGCTGCGGTCCGGGCCGCCACCGCCCACGCGGACTGGGCCGGGTTCTCCGCCTGCACGGCGAGGAGCGTGCCGATCGCCTCCGCCGCGGTGCGTGCGGGCGGCTCGGTGAGGCGCTGGGTGCGCAACCGCCATCGCGCGATGGTGACATCCACGCCGCCAGTATGAACGCCGACGGGGCGCCGCCCGTCGGGCCGGCGCCCCGTCGCGGGAGCGGTGAGCTCAGTGGAAGGAGTCGCCGCAGGCGCAGGAGCCGCTGGCGTTGGGGTTGTCGATGGTGAAGCCCTGCTTCTCGATGGTGTCGACGAAGTCGATGGTGGCGCCGCCGAGGTACGGAGCGCTCATGCGGTCGACGACCACGTTGACGCCGCCGAAGTCCTTCACGACGTCGCCGTCGAGGGAGCGCTCGTCGAAGAACAGCTGGTAGCGCAGACCCGAGCAGCCACCGGGCTGGACGGCGATGCGCAGCGCCAGGTCGTCGCGGCCCTCCTGGTCGAGCAGCGCCTTCACCTTGGAGGCCGCGCCGTCCGTCAGCACGACACCGTCGGTGACCTGTTCCTGAACCGTCATCTCGTTCTCCTGCTCCGAGGTCGGACTACGTCTTCAACGCTACAACGCGTCCCGGCAGAAGGACATTCCTTCTCCGTCAACCAGTATCACCGACTCCACGTCTTGGCCACGCGCTCGGCGACGGCGGCCAGGCTCTCGCGCGGCCGGCCGAAGGACTCCTCGGCGCCGACCATGTCGACCATGGCGTACGCGGCCTCGATGCCGTTGGCGCGCAGCTCGCGGTTGCCGACCTGCACGGCGCCGGCGAAGGCGATGCACGGGCGCAGCGCCGGCCCGGCCAGCGCGGCCAGGCCGGACACGACCTTCCCGCTCATCGACTGCCAGTCCAGCTTCCCCTCCCCCGTGATGACGAGGTCGACGCCGGCGACCAGGTCGGGCAGGCCGACGGCGTGCGCGACGGTGTCGAAGCCGGGCTCGCGGACGCCGCCGAGCAGCAGCAGCCCGTACCCCAGCCCGCCGGCCGCGCCCGCGCCCCGGTGGTCGGCGACCCGCCGGTCGGCCAGGTCGGCGAACGTCGTCAACGCGGCGTCGGCGGCCAGCCGGTCGGCGTCGTCGACCAGGCCCTTCTGCGGCCCGAACACGTTGGTGGCGCCACGCAGCCCGAGCAACGGGTTGTCGACGTCGGAGGCGGCGACCAGCTCGACGCCGGCGAGCCGGGCCTTCGCCGGCTCGAGATCCAGCGCGGTCAGTCCGGCCAGGGCGTCGGGCCCGCCGGTCAGCGCGTCGTCGGGCTTCGCCACCGCGCCGAGGGCGGCGAGCAGGCCGGCGCCGCCGTCGTTCGTCCCCGACCCGCCGAGCCCGACCACCACCCGGCGCGCCCCGGCGTCGACGGCGTGCGCGATCAGCTCGCCGACGCCGTAGGTGGACGCCCGTGCCGCGACGCCCGGGACCGGTGTGCGGCCGTCGTCGCCCAGCGGGAGCAGCGCCAGCCCGCAGGCCTGCGCCGACTCGATGTACGCGACATCGCCGGCCAGCAGGAACGTCGCCGGGACGGGCTCGCCGAGCGGCCCGGTGACCGTCGACGCGAGCAGCTCGCCGCCCAGGCTGGAGTGGAGGACGTCGACGAAGCCGGGCCCGCCGTCGGCCATCGGGACCGCGACGACCTCGTCGCCGGGCGCCGAGCGCCGCCAGCCCTCGGCGATGGCGTCGGCGGCCTCGACGGCGGTGAGCGTTCCGGCGAACTTGTCCGGTGCAACCAGGATCCGCATGGCCCAGAGTGTGCCGCATCGCGCCCGCGGCCGGCATGGGGCGCATCCGTCCGGCGCTTCCGGTTACGCGGGGGACCATGTCGGGTATCGTCCGTCCATCGACACGACCAGCGGCCACGAAAGCGAGATGACGCTGGTGCAGTCCGGGGCAGACCAGGTCGTCGCCGCCGCGCACGCCGGGCGGCCCGGTGGTGTGCCGTGACGGCCCCGGCCGGCGGCTCCCGGCCCGGCGACCATCCCGAGCCCGAACGGCGGCCCGCGCCC
>NZ_QUAL01000359.1 GCF_003579925.1 Jiangella rhizosphaerae
ACGGCGACGCCGCCCGCGCCCGGTCACACGGCATCGCTGGTGACGCCCGAGTCTTCATGATCGGCCACGCCGTCATCAGCGTTTTCGATGTCGGCTCACAGTTTCGCACCGTTTGTCGGGCTGCAGACGGCCATGATCATCGGCGATCGCCTACATCACGAGGATTACGTGAGCTTCACCATGACTGTAGGGGTATTGACGCTGGGGTGATCCTCGTGATGGCCCCCGAATCACGGTGAAATCTCACCACGTGGACGCTCAACGACACCAACGCCACACCGTGACGGGGCCGACGCCCGAGGCGACCGTCGCCGCTCTTCCCCCGTCCCCCTGATAGCTGCCCGTTCTGAGCCGCGTGCGCGCGGGTCAAGTCCAAGGCCCCCAACCAGAAGCGAAGAGCACCCAGCAGAGGCCGCGGACTTGAGGCGCGCGTGCGCGGCCAAGACAATCGGGCAGCAGGGGGACGGGCTCCAACCCAGCAGGGGGACGGGCCCCAACGCAGCTAGGGGACAGAACGCGTCAGGGGGCGTTCCACCGGTGGATCGCCGGCGTCTCCCGCTCCCAGCCGAGGACGGACACCGTCGCGGTGTCGAGGCGCAGGTGCCCGCCGGCCGCGACCGGCCAGCCGGTCCATCGCGCCGCGACCACCCGGAGGATGTGTCCGTGCGCGAACACCAGGACCCGCTCCCCCGGTGCCGACCGCAGCCGCTCGATCAGCCGGTCGACCCGCGCCTCGACGTCCTCCGGGCGCTCGCCGCCCGGGGCGCCGTCGGTCCACAGCGACCAGCCGGGGTCGGTCTCGCGGATCTGCGGGGTCGTGATGCCCTCGTACTCGCCGTAGTCCCATTCTCGCAGGTCGTCGTCGATCTCTGGGGCGAAGCCGGCCAGCTGCGCCGTCACCCGGGCACGCCGGCGCGGGCTGGACAGCACGAGGTCGAACGCGGCGTCGGCCAGCTTGGGCGCCAGGGACCGGGCGGCCCGTTCGCCGTCCGGCGTCAGCGGGAGGTCGGTGCTGCTGGTGTGCTTGCCGTCCCGGCTCCACTCGGTCTGGCCGTGACGGACCAGCCAGATCTCGGGACGGTGAGCCTGCCCATCCGGGTGCCGGAAGGTCGCCATGCTGGTAACGCTAGCGGTGGAGTCCGCTCGGCGAGGAGGCAACCGTGACGGTGAGCGACTGGGCGTTCTACCGCGGCGGCCGGCGGCAGACCGGCGAGGACTACGACGGCGCGGTCGCCGCGGCCCGGGAGCGGCAGGGGTTCGTCTGGGTCCGCCTGCACGAACCGGCCGCCGACAACCTGCGGCGCGTCGCGGCCGACTTCGGCCTGCACCCGCTCGCCGTCGACGACGCGATGGACGAACGACAGGGCACCAAGCTCGGCCACTACGACGGGCTGGTGTACCTGGTGCTGCGCCGGGTCCGGTACGACGGCGGCGTGCGCGACGCGGGCCGGCTGACGGTGCTGGCCGGGCCCGACGTCGTCGTCACCGTCAGCGAGGGCGACCCGGACCCCGTCGCGTCGATCGCGGCGCGGCTGGAGGACCAGCCGAAGCTGCTGGGCCACGGCCCGGCCGCCGTGCTCTACGCGGCCGCCGGCGCCACCGTCGACGAGTACACCGAGACGGCGGAGGCGTTCGAGGCCGACCTCACCGAGATCGAGGCGGCGGTGTTCGACGATGTCAGCGGCAACCAGGCGAGCCGCATCTACCACGCCAAGCGGCAGCTGCTGAAGCTACAGCGGTCGGTCGGCCCGCTCGGGCTGCCGGTCCGGTCGCTGACCGAGCGCGCGCCGGAGCTGATCCCGGTGAAGGTGCAGACCTACTTCCGCGGCGTCGGCGACCACGTCGAACGGCTGCGGGCCCAACTGAACGGCTACGACGAGATCATCAGCTCGATGCTGCAGGCGAACCTGGCGCAGCTGTCGGTGGCGCAGAACAACGACATGCGCAAGATCACCTCGTGGGCGGCCATCATCGCGGTGCCGACGGCCATCGCCGGCATCTACGGCATGAACTTCCGCGACATGCCGGAGCTGCACTGGAGCTTCGGCTACCCGGCGGTGATGGTGCTGATGGCCGGGATCTGCTGGGCGCTCTACGTCAACTTCAAGCGCCGCAACTGGCTCTAGGGCGTGCCGGTCTGCAGCGACAGCCGGGCGAGCTGGTTGCGCGCTTCGTCGGCGTGCTGGTGCTGGCAGTAGACCTCGTACCGGCTGGCGATGGTGACGCTCTGCGAGGTGAAGTCGCGGCGGCCACCGGTGAACCAGTAGCCGACCAGCCCGAAGATCATCATGAAGATGGCGCCCCACAGCACGCTGAGCAGGATGATCGCCAGCCAGCCCTCGTCGGTGAACAGGCCGAGCAGGAGTCCGACGAACAGGCCCAGCCAGGCACCGGTCGCCAAGCCGCCGAGGGCCGCCTTGCCCCAGGTCAGCCGGCCGGTGACCCGTTCGACCTGACGGAGGTCGCTGCCGACGATGGCCAGGTTCTCGACGGGGAACTTCTGGTCGGCCAGATAGTCGACCGCCTTCTGTGCCGCGGGGTAGTCGTCGTACGTGCCGACGACGATGCCGGTGGGCAGACCGGGAACGGGACTCGCCATGACACACCTCCTAGTGGCCGACAGTACTCGCGAGAGCGATCATCGGACGGCTCATTCGCCCATGACATCGCCGGAACGTCGCTGCTGAGGGGGCGACACGGGACGAGGCAGGGTGGGGCGGGGACACGCACCCTAGGCCGTCGAGGCGACGAGCCACTCGGGCAGCGACTCGGCCGCGGTGATGCCGAGCGCCAGGACCAGCGCGCGGTGCGCCTTGGGCTCGAACGGCTCGACGAGCAGCGTCATGCCCGCCTCGGCCGGCGTGCGGTCGGCCTTGAGCTGGTTGCAGGACACACAGGCCGCGACGGTGTTCAGCCAGCTGCGCTGGGCACCGCCGCGGGACGTGGGCACGATGTGGTCGATGGAGTTGGCCCGGCCGGCGCAGTAGGCGCAGCGCCGTCCGTCGCGCTCGAGGACGCCGCTGCGCGACCACGGCACCTTGCGGCGGTACGGCACCCGGACGAACCGGAGCAGCCGGACCACCAGCGGAGTCGGCAGCTCGCGCGTGGCCGACCGGATGAGCTTCTCGGTGTCGGCGTGCTCGACGACCGCCTTCTCGGTGAGGATGAGGATGACGGCCCGGCGCACCGAGACCACGGCCAGCGGTTCATAGGAGGCGTTGAGAACGAGTGTGTTCATAGCGCACACGCCTCCTTCCCGAGCCCGTGTCAGGGCTCGCCGCTCTGACTCTAGTGTGGCCTATTCGCTCGGCAGGGAACGGAACGGCAAAATCTGGACCAATCGCTGGCGGTGCCCGCGCGCGCGGACCCGCCTCTACAGTGCATCGACGCCGCCGCGTTCACAATGGTTTTTCCTTCTGGTCCACGTCGAGTCGCGGCAGCGACTCGCCCGAGACCGAGCGCCACACGTCGGTGACGCGGTCCTGGATGAGCTCGACGACGTCGCGCAGCGGCAGGCCGGTGAACTCGTCGGGCAGGATCGGCTTGCCGACCCGCAGCTTGATGGTCGGCCGCCGGACGATGGAGGTGAGCGCGCCGCCCAGGCTGCGCGCGATGGACCCCGACCCGATGCGCCGGGCGTCGTGGTGGGCCACCGGGATGACCGGAGCCTTCGAGTCCGCCGCCAGCCGGCCCACGCCGAAGCGGAACCGCCGCGGCGAGCCGTCGGGGGTGGCGGAGACGTCGCCCTCGGGGTAGATGCCGAGGACCTCGCCGCGGTCGAGCGCGTCGTGCGCGGCCTTGAGCGCCGCCGCGCCGGCCTGCCGGCCGCCGACCTCGATCATGCCGGCCTGCCGGGCCAGCGGTCCGATGAACGGGTTCGCGAACACCAGGGACGACGCCATGAAGCGGACGTGGCCGTGGGTGACGCCGCAGCCGTCGCGGTGGCAGGGCACGCTGGGCCGTAGCCCGGCACGGTAGAGCGTGGCCAGGACGGGCGGGACGTCGGCGATGGTGGTGTGGTTGACGGCGACGATGGCCGGGCCGCGGAGCGGTAGCGACGACAGGCCGTCGGGCTCGACGCTGCCGAACAGTCTGGTCAGGCCCACGGCGACCGTACCCACCAGCTCCACGAGGGAAGATTAACCCATCCGTACGACAGCCTGGTGACGCCGCGGTGTCACGACGTGGGGGTCGGGGTGGCCGACGGCACCGGGATCTTCGTGAGGTCGACGACGGCGTCCTCAGCGGGCGGCGTGACCGCCACCTCCGTCCCGTAGTCGGAGAAGGTGATGACGCCGGCACCGGCCGAGGCGCCCTTCTCCTCCAGCCGCAGCGGCAGCGGCTCGCCGGTGGCGGCGACCCAGAGGGTGCCGCCGGTCTGCGGGAAGAGCAGGCCCACCGCCGGCTGTCCGTCGACCTCGCGGACCGCGGTGAGGCTGTCGGGGTCGTCGGCGCCGAGCACCGCGGCCGCGAACGCGGAGCCGTCGGCGAAGATGGCGAAGCTGGAGGCCGCCTCGGGCGAGATGAGCAGCCACTTGCCGGCCAGCGTGGTGTCGACGTCGGCGCCGACGTAGGTGGCCAGGCTCTCGGGATCGCCGGTGACATAGACCGCGCCCGGCGTGGCGACCAGCTGGACGGTGGTGTCGGAACCGACGGTGCCGACGGAGCCGACGCCGTCCTTGAACGCGATGTCGATGGTGTTGCCGCCGACCGTGGTGCCGGAGACGCGGTAGGAACCCGTGGCGCGCATGGCGGTCAGCGACCGCTGCAGCACCTCGGCGGGCGCCAACTCGTCGATGCCGTTGGGCGCCTCGGTGAGTCCCTGCTCGACGCTGATCTGCGCGAGCGGCGAGACCGCGGGGTGTTCCGGGCCGGATGCACACGCCGTCAAGGCGACGGTCACGAGCGCTACGGAACCGGCTGCAGCCAGTCGGCGAACGACCAGTTGCATGTGCGGCTGACCTCTTCGTTGCGGGGTCGGCTCGGTGTGAGCGCGAGGCGGCTCCGGCTGGAGCGCCTGATGGAGCATACCCACGCTCGGGCCACGTCGTCACCGAAACGTGACCTGGCCGGAGTGGCCCCGAGCCCGGTTTCCGGACGTTACCGCTGATCAACGCCGGTGTGACCAAAGGGTGTAATCTCGTTCACGAGACAACTGAATACCCACGACAGGGGAGCGCTGCAGCGCTGAGAGTGCGGGACAGGCCCGCAGACCCTCGAACCTGATCCGGGTAATGCCGGCGCAGGAAGTCGACACCTCGACCGCAGCAGCGCGTCCCACGGGCTGGTCCCGTGGTGGCGCGCTGTGCCGCGTCTTCGAGGGCCCCTCGTCGTACGACCGTACGAGAGGAGCTTTCTCCGATGAGCGAGCCGGGAACCGTCCAGCTGCGACGGCACCGCTGGCGCACCGTCGACATCGTCGTCGCGTCCGTCATCGGCGTCGTGTTCGGCGTGGTCTTCGCCATCTGGAACAACGTGGTCTACTCGGCCATCAGCGGGCCGCTCACCGGGTCTCCCGCGCAGCCGCTGATCGCGGGCGTGTGGCTGATCCCGGCCGTCGTCGGCGGGCTGGTCGTCCGCAAGGCCGGGGCCGCGCTCTACACCGAGGTCGTCGCCGCGACGGTCTCGATGTTCTTCGGCTCGGCGTGGGGTCTGTCGGTGTTCATGTCCGGCGTCTGGCAGGGCCTGGGCGCGGAGCTGGTGTTCGCGCTGCTGTTCTACCGCCGCTGGGGCCTGGTGGCGGCGGTGCTGGCCGGTGGCGGCGCCGGGCTGGCGATGGGCCTCTACGAGATCACGGTGTACGTCTCGACCTACGCCGCCGACTGGAAGCTGGTGTACGTCCTGTCCGCGGTGGCGACCGGGCTGGTCGTCGCCGGCGGACTGGGCTGGCTGCTGGTCCGGGCGCTGGCGCGGACGGGTGCGCTGGCGCCGTTCGCGGCCGGCCGTACACAGAGCGAGATCTGATGACGGTGTCAGCGGGCGGCGCCGCGGTCCGGGTCCGCGGGTTCGGCTGGCGCTATGCCGGCCGGAAGGCCTGGGCCTGCCGCGGCGTCGACCTCGACATCGCCGCCGGCGAGCGGGTGCTGCTGGTCGGGCCGTCGGGTGCGGGCAAGTCGACGGTGCTGCGCGCCGTCGCGGGGCTGCTCGACCCGGAGACCGCGGCGGAGCAGGAGGGCACGATCGAGGTCGGCGGCGTGCCGGCGGCGGCCGCGCGCGACCGCGTCGGGATGCTGCTGCAGGACCCGGAGGCGTCGCTGGTGATGTCGCGCTCCGGCGACGACGTCGCGTTCGGCCTGGAGAACGCCGGCGTGCCGGCCGAGGAGATCTGGCCGCGGGTCGACGAGGCGCTCGCGCGGGTCGGCTTCCGGCACGGCCGCGACCGGCCGACGACCGCGCTGTCCGGCGGCGAGCAGCAGCGGCTGGCGCTGGCCGGCGCGCTGGTCCGCCGCCCGGCGGTGCTGGTGCTGGACGAGCCGACCGCCAACCTCGACCCCGCCGGGACGTCGACGGTCCTGTCGGCCGTCGAGGCGGCGCTGACCGGCGCCGGGACCACGCTGCTGCTGGTCGAGCACCGGGTCGACGCCGCGGCGGGGCTGGTCGACCGCGTCGTCGTGCTGGAGTCGGGGGGCGGCGTCGTCGACGACGGGCCGCCCGCCGAGGTGTTCGGCCGGCGCGGCGCCGCGCTGGCGGCCGCCGGGGTGTGGG
>NZ_QUAL01000351.1 GCF_003579925.1 Jiangella rhizosphaerae
ACACCAGTCCCAGTGGTCACAACGGTCATGATGGCCCCTTCGGTAGGACCAACCGCTTACACAGACCATCTGACACGCCCCAAGGCGATGTCCTTCGTGAACTGGACCATCTCCTGCTGCCGCGTCATCGGCTCCTTCTCACGCCAGAAGGCGTGCATGAGCACCGCCGTGAGCAGCGTGAACAGCCCGAGCAGGATGGCGCCGACGTCCATCCACACACCGAGCAGCACCGACAGCGCACCGACCAGGATCTGCAGGCCGCTGAGCAGCACCATCGGGCGTCCCGGGCGGACACCTCGGCTCTCCGCATAGCCGGCCATCGCGCCCTTGTCGGTGAGGTGGCCGGCCGCGCTGGAGAGGAAGAGCGCGACGAAGAGGATGCGGCCGATGAGGAACACGACGTCCATGTCGTCCTCCGGGGTACGGGGATTTCATCCTCATCATGCTCACACCGGCGCCCGCTCACACCCCGGGAATCCGGTCGTTGTCCAGGAGGTTCACCAGACATGAGCTACGAGATCCAGAAGACCGACGCCGAGTGGCGGGCGGAGCTGACCCCCGAGGAGTACCACGTCCTGCGCGAGGCCGGCACCGAGCGGGCCTTCACCAGCCCGCTCGAGCACGCCGACGACCAGCCGTTCGTGTACTCCTGTCGCGCGTGCGGCGCGGAGCTGTTCGAGTCCGCCACCAAGTTCGACGCCCACTGCGGGTGGCCGTCGTTCTACGCCCCGCTGGCCGAGGACCGCGTCGAGTACATCGAGGACCGCACCCTCGGCATGGTCCGCACCGAGGTCCGCTGCGCCCGCTGCGGCTCGCACCTGGGCCACGTCTTCCAGGGCGAGGGCTTCCCCACCCCGACCGACCTGCGCTACTGCATCAACGGCATCTCCCTGCAGCGGCGGGCGGCCGATCCGGCACACTGAGCCGGTGACTGCCGACCTCACCCTCCACGTCGCGACCATCGACCAGCTCGACGCGCCGACGCTCTACCGTCTGCTGCGCCTGCGCTCCGACGTGTTCGTCGTCGAGCAGGGCGACCCCTACCCCGAGCTCGACGGCCGCGACCTCGAGCCGACCGCCGTCCACCTCTGGCTCACCCGCGGCGACGACCCGGTCGGCTACCTCCGCATCCTCGACGAGCCCGACGGCGCGGCCCGCATCGGCCGCGTCGTGGTCGCTCCGGACGCCCGCGGCGCCGGACTGGCCGGCCGGCTGATGTCGGCCGCACTGGAGCGCATCGGCGCGCGTCGATGTGTCCTCGCCGCCCAGGTCCAGCTGGGCGATTTCTACGCCCGCTACGGCTTCTCCGTCACCGGCCCCGAGTTCCTCGACGGCAGCATCCCGCACCTGCCCATGGCCCGCCCGGCCCCGCAGTGACCGTCGTCGATCCCCCGGGTGGTGCCACAGCGCGTCGCCGTCAGTGCGGTTCGTGCTCCGCGTGCGCGGTGGCCTCGCGCAACAGGGCGTCGGCGTCCGTGGCGATCCCCCGCAGCTGGGCGATGACGACCGCCTCGATCTCGTGGTGGTCCATCGGTTCCGCGCCGAGCAGCAGACGGTAGAAGACCAGGGAGCTGAGCGCGTCGACCGTGAGCGGCAGGTCGACGTCGTCTCTGAGGTCGCCTCGCCGGCGGGCCTCGAACAGGGTCCGGTGGACCGCCCGCCTCGGCGGGTCGAGCACGGCCTGTGTCAGATGCTGCTGCACGGAAGGGTCGTCGTCACCTTCGGCGAGGAGCTGTGCGAGCGTGCCCGCCCCGAGACGACGGAAGGCACGCGTGATCAGCGTCAGGCACTCGTGCAGATCGCACAACGTGCAGCCGGTGCTCGGCGCTTCGATCCGGCCCAGCCGGTCCTCCAGGACGGCCAGGGTCAGCCGGTGCCGGTTCGGCCACCGCCGGTAGACCGCCGTCTTGCTGACACCCGCCCGGCGAGCCACGTCCTCGATGACCACGCCGCGATACCCGTGGCGGTCCAGCACCTCGGCGGTCGCGTGCAGCACCGCGGCGTCGATCTGCGTGCTCCGAGGCCGGCCTCTGCCGATCGCCATGCGTTCACCATACCTTAAAATGAATACGAAACGGCGCGTAGCGTAAAGGAGCGATGGTGGCGTCCATGCGGGATCGACCGGCAGCTGGAGCCGACGCTCGGGCCTGGTGGGGGCTGGGACTGCTCATGGTGCCCGTCTTCATGGCCGCCCTCGACATGACCGTGCTGTTCCTCGCCATGCCGACGATCGCCGCCGACCTGCTGCCGTCGGGCACGCAGCAACTGTGGGTCCTGCACATCGGCGACATCGCCGGGGCTGCCCTCGTCCTCACGGCGGGCCGCCTCGTCGACCGGTTCGGGCCCCGCCGGCTGCTCGTCCTCGGCATGCTCGCCTACGGCCTGGCCTCCGGGCTGGCCGCCTTCGCGCCCACGGTCGAGCTCCTGATCGCCGCCCGCATGCTGCTCGGAGCCTCGGCGGTCACCATGGCCCCGGCCGGGATGGCCCTGCTCCGTCGCATGTTCCCGGTCTCGCGGCAGTTCTCCACGGCAGTGGCGCTGTTCATGGCGGCGTTCTCCGGCGGCATGGCGTTGGGGCCGCCGCTCGGTGGCGTCATGCTGCAACACTTCTGGTGGGGCTCGATCTTCCTGGTCAACGTCCCGATCGCGCTGGCCGTGGCCCTCCTCGCCCGTCGCCTGCTGCCGTCGGTCCGCGGCACCGGGACCGGACGCATCGATGTCGTCAGCGTGGTGCTGTCCATGGCCGGCATCGCCGGAGTCGTCTACGGGGTGCAGGAAGTCGCCGCGAGCGGATGGAGCGTCCTGCACGCTCTGGCCGCCGCCACCGGGGCGCTTCTGATCGCAGCCTTCGTGCGCCGCCAGCGAGGCCTGGCCGACCCCTTGCTGCGACTGGCGCTGTTCCGGTCGGCGCCGTTCACGCTCGGGCTGGTCGCCATCTGGCTCGTCATCACGGCGACCGCCGGTGCCGAGCTCCAGTTCGCCCAGTACCTCCAAGTGGTGGCCGGCCACTCCACTCTCGCCACGGGCGCCCTGCTGGTGATTCCGGCCCTCGTCTCCGTGGCGGCCACGGCGGCGTCACCGGTGCTGCTGCGCCGGCTCCGTCCCGGCTACGCGATGGGACTGGGTGTGCTCGTCGCTCTCGCCGGCGCCGTCGGCATGCTCGTGGTGGTGACCACCGAACCGCGGGAGACCGTCTTGCTCGTCAGCGGGGCCGCGCTGATGGCCGCGGGAATCGCGCCGGTGTTCGCCCTCGGGACCAACGTGGTGCTGACGCACGCGCCCGTGCACCAGACCGGCTCGGCGCAGTCGCTGCTGGAGGTCGGCGGAAGCCTGGGCAACACCGCTGGGCTGGCGCTCGGTGGGACGGTCGCCTATCTCGGCTACTCCCGCAGCCTCCAGGACGCCCTCCCGAGCGGGCTGAGCGACGAGGCCTCCGAGCAGAGCGTCCAGAGCATCGGCGGGGCGATCACCGCGAGCCAGGGTCTCCCGGCGGAGCTGGCGGTGCGGCTCACCACGGCGGCACAGGACGCGTTCGCCGTCGCCACCCGTGATGCCTATCTGGTCGCCGTCACCGGACTCGCCACGCTCGCCGTTCTGGTCTTCCGAGGTCTGCGGACCGCGCGGATCGAGGAGGAACCGGACGGCGACGCCGATCCCACGACCGGACGCGAAGAGCACGCGGACCGGCGCTGACCACGGAGCACACCTGAAGGGACACCTCACATGACCCAGGCGACACCCTCGGTACGGTCGTTCGGCACGGCGATGAGCGACCGGACGATCCAGGTCGGCCACCGCCAGATCTTCGTCACCCCGGCGGTGGAGAAGACCGACGGAGGACCCCTGAGCGCCTACTCGGCGCGCTTCGGCCGCGGCGAGGTGGCCGACCTGCCTGCGCCGTACGAGGAGGTCTGGGTGGTGCTGCGCGGCGCCCTCCGGATCCGCGGCGGCAGCGGGGAGGTCGTGGTCGGAGCGGGCGACTTCGTGCAGGTGCCGGAGCAGTCGCCGGGCACGGTCGAGGCGATCGAGGACACCGTCCTCGTGTGCGTCTCCGTGCCGGCACACTGATCTGAGTCGTCCCCCAACCGGATCACCGCGCCGCTCGTCCTAGGTGATGAGAGGCGGGTGATCGGGTGGCGGACTGGGAGCGGGTCTTCACCGACCTGGCGGACGGCCGCGGCCAAGCGCTGCTCCGGTACGCGTACCTGCTGACCGGCGACGCCGCCGAGGCGGCCGACCTGGTGCAGGAGGCGATGCTGCGCGCCTTCGGACGGACGGCGCGCGGGCTGACGCTGGAGTCGGCCGAGGCGTACGTCCGGCGCGCGATCCTCACGCTCCACATCGACGGCCGGCGACGGTCGGGACGGTGGATGCGGGTCCGGCACCTGGTCACCGGCCGCGAGGACGTCGCCGGGCCGGAGGGGATGGTGGTCGACGGCGCCGACCTGCGCTCCGCCCTGGCGGCGCTGTCGCCGCGGCAGCGCGCCTGCGTGGTGCTGCACTACTACGAGGACCTCTCGGTGGCGCAGGTCGCCGACGTGCTGGGCTGCGCGCCCGGTGCGGTGAAGCGGCACCTCAGCGACGCCCGCGCCCGCCTGGAACCCCTGCTCAGCGACTCGCGGGAGGGACTGCGATGACCCTGCGTACCCGGTTCGACGACCTCGCCGCGGAGGCCCCGGATCCCCGCGCGCTCGACCTCGACCGGCTCCGCGGCCGCATCGTCCGGCGTCGGCGGACGCGGCTCGCCACCGCCGGTGCCGCGGTGGTCCTCACCGCGGCAGCGGCGTCCACGGCTGCTGCCGGTCTGCTCGACCAGGACGGACCGGTCGCGCCCCCGGTGGCCGGCGACCCGTCGCCGACGCCGACCGGCGCGGCGACCCCACCAAGGTGGCCAGCGCCGTTGCAGGAGGCCTTCACCACTCGGGGCTGCGGCTGGATGGTGAAAACCCTCGGTCCGGCCCCTGAGGCGCCCCTGGAGATGACCGTCGACCTCGACGACTCCGTGGATCTCGGCCGCGATTGGGCGGAGCCCATCGGCACAGCGACCGTCACCAACGTCAGCGAAGAGCCGTTCACCGGCGCGACCGGCCGGTTTCCCGAAACGTTCGTCGCGCACGACGGTTCGGTGGTCACCGAACCGGCACCGCAGCAGGCGTCACTCCACGGCGTCGTGCTGGCACAAGGACAGAGCGTCACCTATCCGGTGCACTCGTTCCTCCGGATGTGCACTCCGGGCGACGTGACCCAGCCGCACCACGAGCCGCTCGAACCCGGCACCTACCAGGTATACGTCGAACTGGAGTTCGTCGATGCGTTTACGCTCTACAGCGGGCCGATTGACCTCGTGGTCGAGTGACCGGCTACGGCAGGGCGGCCACCAGCTCGGGCAGCTCCAGCCGCCGCCCGGTGTAGAACGGGATCTCCTCGCGGACGTGCCGCCGCGCCTCCGACCCGCGCAGATGCCGCATGAGGTCCACGATGCGGTGCAGCTCGTCGGCCTCGAAGGCGAGGATCCACTCGTAGTCGCCGAGGGAGAACGAGGCGACCGTGTTGGCACGCACGTCGGGGTAGTCGCGGGCCATCTGGCCGTGCTCGGCGAGCATCTGGCGGCGCTCGGCGTCGGGCAGCAGGTACCACTCGTAGGACCGCACGAACGGGTACACCGACACATACGCGCGCGGCTCCTCGTCGGCCAGGAAGGCCGGGATGTGGCTCTTGTTGAACTCGGCCGGACGGTGCAGCGCGGCCTGCGACCAGACCGGCTCGAGCTGACGGCCGAGCGCGGTGCCGCGGAACCGCTGGTAGGCCGTCTGGAGGTCCTCGATGGCCGGCGCGTGCCACCAGATGAGGATGTCGGCGTCGGCGCGCAGGCCGGCGACGTCGTAGGTGCCGCGGACGACGACGTCCTTGGCGGCGAGCTCGGCGAACAGCGCCGTCACCTCGTCGGCGAGGTCGGCCCGCGACGTGGCGCCCAGCGGCGAGCGCAGCCGGAAGACCGACCACATGGTGTAGCGGATGACCTGGTTCAGCTCGCGGGCCTTGGGCTTGGACGCGGTGTCGCTCATGTCTCGATCCTGGCACGCCGCTCCGACAGGTAGGCGGCCACCCTCCCCGCGGCGTCGCGGGCCGCCCCGACGCAGGCCGCCACGCCGACGCCGTCGTACACCGCGCCGCAGACCGCCAGCCCGGGCACGGCCTCGACGGCGGCCCGCACCCGCGCGACCCGGTCCAGGTGCCCGACGGCGTACTGCGGCAACGCGCCGCCCCACCGGGTGACGCGGGAGTCGACGACGGCGCCCGCGTAGCCCGTCGCGGCCCGGACGTCGGCCAGCGCCGCCGCGACCAGGTCGTCGTCGTCGCGTTGCAGGTCGCGAGCTTCGCCGTGCCGGCCCAGCGACGCGCGCAGCAGCACCAGTCCGCCGGCCCGTTCGCCCAGCCACGGCCACTTCACCGACGAGAACGTCACCGCCTTGATCGTCCGCCCGTCGACCGGCGGCACCAGGAACCCCGACGACGACGGCGCCGCCGGGAATCCGTCCGCCGGCAGCGCCAGCGTGACGATCGCCATGCTGGCCGCCTCCACGCCGCCCAGCTCCGCCGCGGCCGCCGGGGCCGCCGACGCGAGCAGCCGGGCGGCCGCGACCGCCGGGGTCGCGACCACGACCGCGTCCACGTCCAGGACCGACGGCGCCGGCACCGGGCCGGTCACCAGTCGCCAGCCGTCGGCCGTCCGCTCCACCGACCGCACCGTCACGCCGGTGCGCACGTCCGCTC
>NZ_QUAL01000350.1 GCF_003579925.1 Jiangella rhizosphaerae
CCCGCACCGTGGCGGCGACGGCCCGCGGGCTCATCGCCACCTTCGTCGACGCGCTGCCCCGCCGCGACGGCGCCCCGCCCGGCCCCGCCGAGGGCTCGATCGCGGCCCGTCTGTGGCCGCGGCTCACCGCGCAGCCGGCCGACGCGCACGCCGTCGCCACCCTCGACACCGCGCTGGTTCTGCTCATCGACCACGGCCTGGCCGCGTCCACCGTCACCGCGCGGGCGGCCGCGTCGGCGCGGGCGCATCCGTACGCCGTCGTCTCGGCCGCGCTGGGCGCCGTCGAGGGGCCGCTGCACGGCGCGGCGAGCGGACTCGCGCACCGGATGCTCACCGACGTGCTCGAGCGCGGCGCCGGCCCGGTCGTCGCCGAGCACCTGCGGGCCGGGCGGCGGCTGCCCGGGCTCGGGCACCGGCTCTACCGGACCACCGACCCGCGGGCGCAGGTGCTGTTCGAGCGGCTCGCGGACGTCCCCGGGGCCGCACCCGCCCTGGCCGCCGCGCACGCCGTCACCGAGACCGCCGCCACCCACCTGCCGCTGCCGGCCAACGTCGACCTCGCGCTCGCCACCCTGTCCGTCGCGACCGCGATGCCGCCGGAGGCCGGCGAGACGATCTTCGCGGTGGCCCGCACCGCGGGGTGGATCGCGCACGCGCTCGAGGAGTACGAGGAGCGGGCGCTGCGGGTGCGGGTCACCGGGCGCTACGAGGGACCGCCGCCGCCCGTTCCGCCGCCGTCACTGCGCTGACGGCTCCGGCGGCAGGTGCTCGACGGCCCAGGCGGAGATCTGGTCGAGCGCCGGCAGCAGCGCCCGCCCGCGCTCGGTGAGCTCATACGTGACGGCGACCGGCGGCCCCTCGTCGACCCGCCGGTGCACCAGCTGGTGCCGTGTCAGCTCCGCGAGCCGGTCGGCGAGGACGGAGTCGCTGAGCCCGTCGATGGCGCGGGACAGCTCGCGGAACCCGGCCGGGCCGAACCGCAGGCTGCCCAGGACCAGCGCGTTCCAGCGCTTGCCGAGGATGCCGAACGCCCGCGTGAGCGCTTCGTCGACCTGCACACACGCGTCGACGTCGTGGCTGGTGCGCACGCTCGCGGACATGTGAGGAATACTAGCGCGAGCGATGTTGCTTCGAATTTCGAAGCTGCTACGAGATAGCTCGTAGCTTCGACTCTCCGAGGAGAATTCCGTGACCGAGACCCACGGCTCTCGCCCCTCCGTCGTCATCGTCGGCGGCGGGTTCGCCGGCATCAACGCCGCGAAGGCGCTCGACGACGTGGCCGACGTGACGCTGGTCGACCCGTCCGACACGTTCCTGCACAACCTCGCGTCCTGGCGCGCGCTGGTCGAGCCGGAATGGCTGGACCGCATCTTCCTGCCGTACGACCGGCTGCTCGCCCGCGGGCGGTTCGTGCGCGACCGGGCCGTCGACGCCGACGGCACCGGCGTCACGCTGGCCTCCGGCGAGCGGCTGGCCGCCGACTACGTCGTCCTCGCGACCGGCTCCTCGTACCCGTTCCCGGCCAAGACCGACGAGCCCGACGTCGCCATCGCGCGCCAGCGGTTCCTGGAGGCCCACCACGCCCTGCGCGCGTCGGCCCGCGCCCTGGTGATCGGGGCGGGAGCGGCCGGCCTGGAGCTGGCCGGCGAGATCAAGACCGCCTACCCCGACAAGGACGTCACGCTGGTCGACCTCGCCGACGACATCCTGCCCGGCCCGTACGACCAGGAGCTGCGCGAGGAGCTGCGCCGCCAGCTCGACCGGCTCGGCGTCCGCTTGGTGCTCGGCAGCCCGCTGCGGGCACTGCCGGACGCCCCGGCCGCGACGGCGGCGCCGGTCACCGTCACGACGGAGGCCGGCGAGCAGCTCAGCGCCGACATCTGGTTCCGGGCGTTCGGCGTGACCCCGGCGACGGGCTTCGTCTCCGGATCGCTGGCCACGGCCCGCGACGCCAACGGCTACCTGCGCGTCGACGACCAGCTGCGGGTCGTGGGGCACGAGAACGTGTACGCGATCGGCGACATCGCCGACGCCGACCGCAACATGGCGGCGACCGCCCGGCTGCAGGCGGAGCTCGTCGCGGCGAACCTGACCGCGCGGATCACCGGGAGCGGCGAGGTGGCCGGCTACCAGAAGCTGCCGCCGCTGGTCGCCATCCCGCTCGGCCCCGAGGGCGGCGCCGGCCAGCTGCCCGGCATCGACGGCGTGGCCGGTCCCGACGTGATCGCGCAGGTCAAGGGCCGTGCGCTGCTCATGGAGGCATACGACGACCTGTTCAACGTCCAGCCGGCCTGACCGCGCGGGTCGTGGACGCCGCCCCAGCGCCCACGTCATTTTCAGCGTGTTGACATGAGCGCCAACTGTTGGCGCTCATGTCAACACGCGCGAACACACATCCGGCGGCCACGAACGTGCCCTCAGCGCACCCGGGTGACGCGGTCCTCGTCCCAGACCGGCTCGGGCGCCTCGTAGACGGTGCCGTTGGCGCCGAACACCAGGAACCGGTCGAAGTCGCGGGCGAACCAGCGGTCGTGGGTGACCGCGAGCACCGTCCCGTCGAACGCCGCCAGCCCGTCCTGCAGCGCCTCGGCCGACACGAGGTCGAGGTTGTCGGTGGGCTCGTCGAGCAGCAGCAACGTGGCGCCGGACAGCTCGAGCAGCAGGATCTGCAGCCGCGCCTGCTGCCCGCCGGACAGCGACTCGAACACCTGGTCGCCGGCGTGAGCGAGCTCGTAGCGGTCCAGCGCCCGGCTGGCCTCCTCGCGCGGCATGCCCGCCCGGCGGCCGTCGCCGCGGTGCAGGATCTCCAGGAGCGTGCGGCCCATGAGCTCGGGGTGCTCGTGGGTCTGCGCGAACCAGCCCGGCCGCACCCGCGCGCCCAGCCGCGCCAGCCCGGTGTGCGCGACCGGCGCGATGGGCACGTCGTCGACGGGTTCGTGCTCGGGCTCGGGGTCGGTGCCGCCGGCGGCCAGCAGCCGCAGGAAGTGCGACTTGCCCGAGCCGTTGGAGCCGAGGACGGCGACCCGCTCGCCGTACCAGACCTCGAGGTCGAACGGCTTCATCAGCCCGGTCAGCTCCAGCGACTCGCAGATGACGGCACGCTTGCCGGTGCGTCCGCCGCGCAGCCGCATGCGGACGGTCTGCTCGCGTGGGATGGCCTGCGGCGGTCCGGCCTCCTCGAACCGCCGCAGCCGGGTCTGTGCCGACTGGTAGCGGGCGGCCATGTCGGAGTTGTAGGCGGCCTTCTGCTTGTACATGAGCACCAGCGCCTTGAGCTTGGCGTGCTCCTCGTCCCAGCGCCGGCGCAGCTCCTCGAGCCGGGCGAACCGTTCGCGCCGGGCCTCGTGGTAGCCGGCGAACCCGCCGGGATGCACCCACGCGGTGTTGCCGGCGGCGCCCAGCTCGACGGTGACGACGCGGGTGGCGGTGCGGTTGAGCAGTTCGCGGTCGTGGCTGACGTAGAGCACCGTCTTGGGCGACTCGACCAGCCGGTCCTCCAGCCAGCGCTTGGCGGGCACGTCGAGGAAGTTGTCGGGCTCGTCGAGCAGCAGCACCTCGTCGGGGCCGCGCAGCAGCGCCTCGAGCACCAGCCGCTTCTGCTCGCCGCCGGACAGCGACGACACCTCGCGCCACCGGCACCGCTCGAACGGGATGCCCAGCGCGGCCGTGGTGCACACGTCCCACAGCACCTCGGTCTCGTACCCGCCGGCGTCGGCCCACTCGCCCAGCGCCGCGGCGTACGCCATCTGCGTCGGCTCGTCGTCGCGGTCCATCATGGCCAGCTCGGCGGCGTCGACGGCGGCAGCGGCGGCCCGCACCCGCGGCGGCGCCACCGACAGCAGCAGGTCGCGCACGTCCTGCGCGCCGCGGGCCACGAACTGCCGCATGACGCCGAGGCCGCCGCTGCGCGTCACCGCGCCGCCGTGCGGGGCGAGGTCGCCGGCGACGATGCGCAGCAGCGTGGTCTTGCCCGACCCGTTCGCGCCGACCAGCGCGACCTTGGCGCCGTCGCCGACCCGGAACGAGACGTCGTCGAGCAGCACCCGCCCGTCGGGCAGGGTGAACGAGACGGCGTTGAGGTCGACGTGGCCCATGCCTCTCAGTCTCACCGAGGCGGCGACACCGGTCGAGAGGTTTTCGCCGCGCTCGCGCAGCCGCTCAGAAGCCGGGCGGCTGGTCACCCGACATGACGGCGACCAGCACGTCGGGCGCGAGGTCCTCCTTGTGGACGTAGGCCCGCGCGCCGCTGGTGCGGGCGTCCTGCGGGAGGTCCGAGGCCGGGTAGGTCGACATCAGCAGGACGACGGTGCCCGGCGCGGCCGCGACCAGCCGGCGCGTCGCCTCGATGCCGGAGATGCCGGGCAGGTTGATGTCCATCAGCACCAGACCCGGCCGCAAGGACTCGGCCAGGACCACCGCGTCCTCACCGCTGCCGGCCTCGCCGGCCACCCGGAACCCGGGCGTGGCGCCGACCACGAACCGCGCGACGGACAGGTAGGTCTCCTGGTCGTCGACCACGAGGACGTCGACGACGGCGGGCGGAGCCTCGGCGTGGGGGGTGTGCGCACGACCGGCCATGCAACCAGCATCGTTCCGCCACGGCCCTCGCCGCCACCCGGTCACCACCAGTCCCGGAGGGGTGCCAGCACCCCCGGCGTCGCTCAGCGCAGCGACGCCAGGTACAGCAGGACGGCGCTGACCCGGCGGTGCACGTCGGGTTCGGCGGTGAGGCCGAGCTTGGCGAACAGTGCGTTGATGTGCTTCTCGACGGCGCGTTCGGTGAGCACCAGGGCCGCGGCCACTCCGGCGTTGCTCTTGCCCTGCGCGATCTGCTCGAGCACCTCCAGCTCGCGCTTCGTCAGCCCGGCGAGGGGGTCGCCGGCCGGGCGGGTGCCGGCGACCAGCACCTCGACGACGCGGGGGTCGACGACGCTACCGCCGCGGGCCACCTCGCGGACCGCGGCGGCCAGCTGGTCGGGCTCGCTGACCCGCTCCTTGAGCAGGTAGGCCCGCCGCTGCGACCCGCCGGAGAGCAGCTCGAGCGCGTAGGCGGGCGCGGCGTACTGCGAGAGCACGACGACGCCTGTCTCGGGGGCCGTCTGCCGCAGCCGGGTGGCCGCGCGGATGCCCTCGTCGGTGGACGTGGGTGGCATGCGGATGTCGGTGACGACGACGTCGGGCCGGTGCTCCTCGACGGCGGCGAGCAGGCCGTCGAGGTCGCCGGCCACCCCGACCACCTCGAGGTCGGGGTACAGGCCCAGCACGCGCTGGACGCCCTCGCGCACCAGCAGGGCGTCGTCGGCGACGACGACCCGGACCCGGGTGCCTGTGGTCACGGGTGGGAGCGTACCGGTTGTCGCGGCCGCCGGAAGGTCACCGGGCGACCTCGCCGGCCGCCGCCGTCACCGGCAGGGTCCCGCGGACGACCGTGCCGGCGCCGGGCGCGCTGGTCACCGTCAGCTCGCCGCCGAACGCGCCGAGCCGATCGCGCATGTTGACGAAGCCGTGGCTCTCCGCCGCCACGGCGGGGTCGAATCCGGCACCGTCGTCGCTCACCTCGAACTCGAGGCCGGTCTCGGAGCCGTCGATCCGCACCGTCACCGACGCGCCCGGCCCGGCGTGCTTGGCGGCGTTCTGCATGGCCTCGAGGCAGCAGAAGTACACCGCCGCCTCGGCCTCCGGCGGGTAGCGCAGGCCGGTGCCGGCCTCGACGCGGGTCGGGACGGCGGCGCGGCCGGCGGCGTTGCGCAGCGCCTCGCCGAGGCCGTGCTCGCGCAGCAGCGGCGGGTAGATGCCGTGCGCCAGCTCGCGCAGCTCGGTCAGGGTGTCCTGGACGTCGGTGCGCAGCTCCTCGAGCAGCGCCGCCGCGTCGCCCGTCGCCAGCCGCCTGGCCAGCCCGAGCTTCACCGCCAGCGCGACGAGCCGCTGCTGCGCGCCGTCGTGCAGGTTCCGCTCGATCTGCCGCCGGGACGCGTCGGCCGCGGAGACGATGCGGGCGCGCGACGCCTGCAGCTCGGCGTTGCGGCGGCGCAGCTCCTCCAGCGACGCCTGCAGCGCGGAGTCGAGGCGGACGTTGTGCAGCGCGAGGCCGACCTGCCGGGCGAGGTCGGCCAGCACGCGGTCGTCGTCGTCGCTGAACGGGCGGTCGTCGGCGGAGCGCACCACCACGAGCAGCCCGAGCAGCCGGCCGAGATGGGTCACCGACGCGATGCGCACCGAGCGCCGTCCCGGCTCGCCGGCTCCGGCCAGCACCGCCGGCAGCCACATCGCCGCCCACGCGTTGCCGGAGACCCGCGCCCGGCTGACGGCGGCCAGCTCGGCGCCGGCGAGCGTCAGGCGGCCGCGGCCGCGTTCGGGCACCGAGACGGTCCGTTCCAGCACGCCGTCCTCGCCGGTCCACACCTCCGCGCCGAGCGGGCCGAGCGTCGAGCGCAGCGTCTCGGCCAGCTGCAGCAGCAGCTCGTCCATGGGGACGGCGCGGGTCATCCGCGATCCGAACGTCTCCAGCGCCGACGACGCCGGCCGCTGCGGCCGGCCGGCCCACTGCTCGGCCAGTTCGCGCAGCCGGGCCCGCACCGGCTCGGCCAGCACGACCGCGGTCAGCGCGGCCAGCATCGAGAACGCCAGCACGCCCTGCCCGTCGTCGTCGACCTCGCCGCCGAGCCCGATGACCACGACCAGGTACACCGCGAGCACCATCAGCACCAGGCCGCAGAGGACGAACGACGGCCCGGCGACGGCGCCGGCGCGCCGCCGCAGCCGGGGCAGCGCCGACGCCGCGACCGCGACCGGGACGGCG
>NZ_QUAL01000352.1 GCF_003579925.1 Jiangella rhizosphaerae
CGCCGTGCCCGGCGCCCGCCGGCGGGGACGGCGTCGGCCGGCACCCGCTGCGCGGGCACCGGTGACGGCGCCAGCGGCACCCGGGTGCCCCGCCAGGCGAGCACGCCGACCATCAGCACCGTGCCGAGCCCGGCCAGCAGCGCCCACCGGTACGGCTCGTCCGGCCCGTAGCTCAGCCGCACCACGCCGGCCGCGCCGACCGGCAGCACGAAGCCCTGCGCCCAGCCGTCGAGGCGCACGGGCTCCAGCGGCTCGCCGTTCAGCGTCGCCTCCCAGCCGGTGTTGAGGTTCTCGGTGACGGCGAGGACGGCCGGCTCCTCCCGGGCCGGGACGACGACCTCGCGCTCGGCGGCGCGCCAGGTCTGCACCGTGACGTCGAGCGCGGGCGGCGGCGACGGCGGCTCGTCCACCGGCCGCAGCGTCAGCGACTCCGGCCGGACGGCGCCGGTCGCCCGGACGACGACGTCGTGCGCCCCCTCGTCCAGCGGCACCGGATCGGCGCCGTCGCCGCAGGGCAGCACGTCCAGCCGCCGCCCGTGCAGCAGGTCGCCGACGGTCGTCTCGATCCGCGTCGTCACCTCGGCGCCGTCGATCACCAGCGGCGGGCCGTCGCCGCACGCGACGGTCACCTCCCGCGACTCGTCCACCGGCAGCCGCAGGTCGTCGGCGCCGAGCACGCGGACCTCGGACACCCCGGCCGGCAGCACCGAGCGCAGCCCGAACGCGGGGTCGCGGTCCTCCACCTCGGCGACCTCGACGATCTGGAGGGTCAACTCGTCGGTGCGGACCGGCTCGGGGAACGCGACGGTGCCGTCGTCGTCGACGCTCGCCTGGAACCGCGTCTCGCCGGCGCGCACCTCGACCAGGCTCGGCCGCGATGCCGCCAGCCACGGCTCGACGTCCAGCCGCAGCCCTTCGACGGTGCGCCGCGGCCCCCAGGTCAGGGTGAGGGACGGCGTCTCGTCGCCGGGCGCGGCCACCCAGCCGGTGCCGGGATCGTGGTCGACGGCGGCCTGCGGGCGCCCGAGCGGGTCGGAGACGGCGCGCGAGCTGGCCGTCGCGACGATCGCGTCCGGGTGGGGTTCGAGCAGCTTCTCCAGCGAGCGGCCGGGCCGCGGCCGCGCCGTCAGCTCCGCCTCGTACTCCGCGGGGGCGGTCAGCTCCGCGCTGCGGCGCAGGTCGCGGTTCTCCTCGCCGGGCCGCGCCAGCTGACGGGCGCACCGCTCGACCTCGGTGTCGCCGGATCTCGTCCCGACGCACTCGCCGCGGCGGCCGTCGGCGGCGGCGAAGACCAGCGTGGCCGGTGCGGGCTCGCCGGACGCGGAGCCGCCGAGGTCGGCCGCGGTCACGGCCGGCGCCCGGAGCGTCCGGGTCACCTTCAGATCGGGCACCGTGAGCTCCCGGATGCCGACGCCGCTGACGGTGCCGTCGCCGACGGCGACCACTGTCACCCGCAGCGTGCTGGTCTCGCCGGACGGGACGGCGAGCACCTGGGCGTCGCCGCCGGGCTGCAGGTCGCTCTCGAGGATGCCGGTGTCGGTCTGGACGGCCACACGCCGCATCGGCGCGCTGACCGGACCGCCGGTGAGCGGGGTCAGCTCCACCGACGGCACGCGGCGCGGCTCATCGAAGCGCAGCTCCAGCCACTGCCCGACGGCGCTGCCGTACTCCCCCGACACCCAGCTGGTGCCGGGGTCGCCGTCGACCGCGGCCCACGGCGAGTTCTCCGCGCCGCGCGCCATCGTCGCCCGGGGGTCCGAGCCGGACGACGACGCCGTCACGTCGGCGACCCCCTCGACCACCGCGACGGTCTCGCGGTCCGGGTCCTCCACGGGGAGGAAGTCGCGCACCACCCGCCCGAGTCCGCCGTCCTCACCGGCCCGCAGCACCTCGGTGGTGTTGTCGCGGCTGGCGCCGAACCAGACGGCCCGGCGGCGCAGCCCGTCGGTCACGACGGGGACCGGGTGCGCGTCGGCGATCCCGGCGCCGTCGCCGGCCACGAACGCCGCGCGGCCGTCCAGCAGCCCGGCGTCGCCCGCCGTCAGCAGCGACTCCGGGCCGCCGGACATCCGCAGCGTGCCGTCCAGCGGATAGGCGTGGACGCGATGCTCCTCGGCCTCGGGGTCGGCGATCGCGAAGATCTCCACGGCCGGGTACTGGACGTCCAGCCGCGAGTCCGACGCGGCCGCGGGATCGTCGGCGGCCCCGACCTGCGGGCCGAACGTCGCGACCCGCTCGGCGCCGGGCAGGTCCGCGATGGCCTGGTGGACCAGCGCGGCGCGCGGCGCGTCGGTGCGCGACCGGTCGAGGTCGTTGCGGACGACGAGGTGGGTGACGCCCGCGCGGCGCAGCGCGTCGACGACGCCGGCGCCGCCCTCGCCGGCCGCGAGCCGCGTCTCGACCGCGTCCAGCAGGCGGATGTTGCCCGCCGACGAGAGCGGGACGGAGTCGCGGACCGCCCACGGGGTGTCGCCCAGCGCCTGCAGCGGCTCGTCGCGCGGCGCACCCCACGTGTACTCGGCGAACGACGTGCCGGGCACCAGCAGCGCCCGCCCGGTGCCGGCGTTGTCGTCCAGCCAGTCCGACGCCTCGTGCCAGTAGCCGGGGATCTCGTCGTAGGAGCCCGCCTGCGGCAGCCGGCCGGCCAGCGCCGGCGTCGCCACCCCGGCGATGACCACCACCGCGAGCCCGACGACGAGCATGCGGAAGCGGCGCACCGAGATGGCCGGCACCCGCAGCGACGCCAGCGCGTGCGCGAGCCCCAGGGCCAGCGGCAGCCGCAGCACGACGTCGAACTTGTGCACGTTGCGGAACGGCGCCAGCGGCCCGTCGAGCAGCTCGCGCACCGTCGCCGCCAGCGGCCCGGCCGCGGCGCCGACGTACCCCGCCGACACCAGAGCCAGTCCGAGGACGGCCGCCGTCAGGAACACCCGCCGCCCGGGCATGTCGCGCCGCGCCAGCCCGCCCAGCCCGATCGCCGCGATCAGCACCGTGTGCAGGATCAGCACCGGCTCGCTGGCCAGCAGCCAGCCGGCCGGCCACTGCGGGCCGCCGGCCACCGACAGGTAGGACAGCCAGTGGTCGTTGCCGCGCAGCACCTCGATCAGCGACGTGTGCTGCGTGGTGTTGCCGGCCGTCTCGATCCAGTCCAGGAACGGCGGGCTGTGCGCGCCGAGCAGCAGCAGCGGCACCCACCACCACACCGTCACCGCGGCGCAGCAGCCCACCCACCACGCCGCGAACCGCCACCGTCCGGGCCAGTGCGGCGCCAGCAGCAGCCAGAGCCCGGCGGGGACGACGGCGGCGGCGGTGGCGGCCGCGTTGACCCCGCCCATGCACAGGACGGCCAGCGCGGACAGCGCCGCGTTGCGCACCACCGGGCCGCCACGCCAGGCCCGGACGAGCGGGATCAGCGCCCACGGGGCCAGCGCCGTCGGCCACGCCTCGATCGACACCGCGCCGAGCGACACCAGGATCCGCGGCGCCAGCGCGTAGACCAGGCCGCCGAGCAGCCGGGTCCACGACCGGCCGATGCCCATCTCGCCGGCCAGCTTGACCACGCCGAGGAACGCCGCGACCAGGATCAGCGACCACCACAGCCGCTGCACCACCCAGGCCGGCAGCCCCGCGAGGTCGCCGGCCAGGTGCACCGGGCCCATCGGCCACAGGTATCCGTAGGCCTGGTTCTGCAGCTGCCCGAACGCGGCCGCCGGTTCCCACAGGTGCAGCGCACGCTGCAGGAACCCGGCCGGGTCGGCGGTGAGGTCGAGCTTGGTGTCCGGGACGATCCGCCCGGGCGCCTGCCGGAACGCCAGGGCGACCAGTCCCAGGCAGCAGACGGCGAGCTGGACCCGCCACGCCGGCAGCCGGCGGCGCGGCGCGCTCCGCCCATGAAGCCGACCGCGAGGTCTGCCGTCAGGCCCAGGAGATAGTGCACTCATCGGCGGCGCAGCACCACCGCGAGATTCCACGTCGCGAGCTCACGCAGGCCGGGCACCCGCACCACGCCACGCGCCCACCACGGGTGGTAGCGCGGGAACGCGTCGAGCAACTGCCCGTGCGGCGTGTTCCGGGCCCACAGCAGCGCGTCGGAAACCGACACCGGGAACAGGCTGGTGCCGTACCGGTTCTTCGGGTCGCGCCCGTGCCGCCGCGCGTACCGGCGCGCCGCCGCCTCGCCGCCGAGATAGTGCCAGGGCGCGGTCTCGTGCCCGCCCCACGGCGACAGCCAGACGGTGAAGGAGAGGAACACGACGCCGCCGGGGCGGGTCACCCGCAGCATCTCCTCGGCCATCGCCCAGGGGTCCGGCACGTGCTCGAGGACGTTCGACGAGTAGCAGACGTCGGCGGCGGCGTCGCGGATCGGCAGCGCCATGCCGCTGCCCATGACGGTGCCGGGCTCCGGGCGGCCGCGGGCGGACAGCTCGCCGAGGTCGCTGTCGACGGAGACGTAGCGGGCGCCGGCCCGGCGGAACGCGTCGCGGAAATAGCCCGGTCCGCCGCCGACGTCGAGCACCAGCGCTCCCCTCAAATCGGCATAATCGGACAATTGCGCAACCGAGTCAGCGGCCAGCACCCCATAGAAATGGTCGGGGTCACGCTGTTCGGCGAGAAATGCCCGGAATAGCCGGACCGAACGACTCAGGGTGGCCCGGTCGGGGGAATCACTCAGGAGCACGTCGGCACATTACGCCAATCAACATGGCTGTTGTGGCGATTCGTCACGACTGGCGGAAGAACGGGCTGCCATGGGCCGGAACGGGCACCCGGTGCGGGTCCAGCGCGACGCCCGTCGTGGCCGCGACGGCCCGCCGGGACGACCGCGCGTCCTCGGCCTCGGCGACCGTGCGGCGCAGCAGCGCGTCCCACGAGCGCACCGTCTGGTCCCAGGTGAACGTGGCGGCGCGGGCGGCGGCCGCCCGGCCCAGCGCGGTGCGCCGGACGCCGTCGGCGAGCAGCTCGTCGGTCGCGGCCGTGAGCCCGTCGAGGTCGTCGGCGAGCAGGCCGGTGACGCCGTCGACGATCGACTCGGCCAGGCCGCCCGCGGCGCGGTAGCCGATGGTGGGCACCTGGTGCTGGGCCGCCTCGACGACGGTGAGGCCCCAGCCCTCCTTGACCGACGGCGCCAGCATGAGCCAGCTGCGCGCCAGTTCCTCGTGCTTGGCGCGCTCGTCGACGAAGCCCAGGAAGTCGGTGATGTCGTCGACGCCCAGGCGCCTGGCCTCGGCCGTCAGCCGGTCGGACCACCAGCCGTCGCCGATGATGCTCACCCGCAGGCCGGGCCGGCTCGCGCGGAGCCGGGCCGCGACCTGCAGGGCGTGTTCGACCCGCTTGTGCGGCACCAGCCGGCCGAGGACGCAGATGCGGGGGGCCTGCGCCCGCGGCGTCGTCGTGGCCGGTGCCGGCGCGGTGCCGTTGTGGACGACGTCCACTCGCTCGGGACCGACCCCGAGCGCGGCGAGTTCCGTCCGGGTGATCTCCGAGACGGTGACGTAACGGGAGCGCCGGTACACGCGCGGCGCGAGCCGGGACTCCAGCCACCAGCCCAGCCGCGCGGTGGCGGGGCCGTAGACGACCCCCCACTGCTCGCGGTGGACGTGGTGGACGAGGACGACCACGGGGCACCGGACGGCCAGGCGGCTCCAGAACGGGACTCCGTTCTGCACGTCGACGATGACGTCGGGCCGCCCGAGTGCCCCGCTGGCCAGCATCCGGACCGCGTGCGCGTAGACGGTGAACTTCCCGCCGCGCCGGACGATCCGGTAGCCGTCGCGCCGCTCCACCTTCGGCGCGCCCGGATGGGCCGCACAGAAGAACGTCACGTCGTGCCCGGCGGCGGCCAGGCCGGCGGCGACGTTCTCCACGTACCGTTCCGAGCCGCCACCCTCGGGGTGGGTGGTGTCGCGCCAGTTGAGCAGCACGACGCGCAATGGGCGCGGCTCGACCAGGATCTCTTTCACGATTCCGTTGTGCCGACCGGGTCAGTTGTCGTCGTAGTTGATCAGCTCTTCGTGGCTGACGTCGTCGGCGTCACTCGGCTGGCTGACGTTCACGGCGGTGACGACGGTCAGACCGGCGAGCACCACTCCCACAATGGCGGCGACAACGCCTCCGAAATTGCCCATGAACGAATGCACTCCTCGAGCGGTGCGGAAATCACGACGCTTGGGAGCGTAACGACCGCCGTCGCCGGGAGAAGGCGTTTCGGGCAACATCAGCCGATGCGACGACGAGAATGACCGAAAAGATGATATCGGCGGCGATGACCGGCGGAGCGGGCGGAATGCGGCTCCATGTGCCGATGGCGCCCGGAACGCGATAGAGGTCGAGCGTGCCGTTGTTCTCGACCGATTCGAGCGATTCGAGAAGTCCGTCCGGAATAGCGCCCGGAGTGTCGCGCTCGACGGCCACCCAGCCGACGCCGAGGGCGGCCAGGCGGCCGACGCCCTCGGGTCCCGCGTCGAGGGCTTCGGCGACCTCCGCCGCCCGGCGGTCCTCCCCCGGCACGACGGTGTCGCCGCCGACCGGGAGCGCGTCGGGGACGACGGCCTCGACGCCGAGGTAGCGCGGCGCGGGGTCGAGCACCGTCCGGTCGCCGGCCCACGGGAACCGGCGGAACGGCTGGTACGGGAGGACGACCACGTCGCCGGTGTCGTCGGAGGCGCGCAGGGTGGCACGGACGTCGGACCACGCCTCCGGGTACCGCGACGGCTCCAGCCGGCCGGCCGCGCCCCAGGCGAGGTCGGGCAGGGCGGCGATCGGCAGCACCGCGGCGACCAGCGTGACCGCGACGGCCGACCTCCCGGCGGCCGACCTCCCGGCGGCGGACCCCGCGGCCGCCGACCTCCCGGCGGC
>NZ_QUAL01000354.1 GCF_003579925.1 Jiangella rhizosphaerae
CACCTCGATTCGGTGCGGGATCGAGACCCGACCCCGCCTTCCGTACCGAGGGCGTTGTGGTCATCCTGCCCACAGGATGAAGGCATCGTTGTCGAGATAGAAGTGGAATGCGGCAAGCAGGTCAGCGCTCGTCGTGTCGGGGCGCTGCTGGCGGGCATTCTGGACGATGCCCTGCACGTCCTGAATCCCGAGCACATAGTCGTAGCCGAGGGCGATCGCCTCAGCCGGGAGGTCTGTGTCATCTGAGACGTCGTCCACGTCCCAGACGAGTACCGGCGTCTCCTCCGAATAGGGACGCCCCCCGGGTGCGTACAGGGCGTGATCCCATCGCAGGCCGTCGGCCTGCCTGAGCACCTCTCCGAGTGTCAGCCGCACTCCACATCACTTCCTGAGGCGGCGAGCCAGCGACACAGGTCATCGGTGACGTACTCGCCGTCGGCCTTGACGTCGTCCGACAGGGCGCCGAGGTCGAGTCGATAGACCTCGCCGTCGCGCCCGCCGACCGTGCCCTGTCGCCGCATCAGATATCCGGCCCCACCGCCGTCATCGCCGATGAGCACCCACCCGGGTGAGTACTCCTCGACCTCGTAGGTCGTGTTGCGTTCGCAGATCGAGTGCGGGCCGTAGATCGCGGTGCCGTTCGCAAGATACAGCCCGGGCGTCATCCGCCACAGCTCGGCCACGGCCGCGTTCGGGGCGGGAGCGAGCGGCTCGGTCGAATCCTCGAGCTCAGCCGTCGTCTCCGGATCCGGTTCCAGTCGCCTAACGTCCGGGCCCACAGGACACACCCGCCGATGGCTCATTGCGCCCCGAATACGTCGGTGACGGTGAGGTCGTCGTAGACGGCGAGAAGCGCGTCGCCGTCGAACACCTCAGTACGATCGGGATACGCGCGTGCGGTGCGAACGATCCCCGTGCCTCGCAGGAACGGCGGTCGATCCGGATCAGCCGACCCCACGACGTGAATCACGACCTCCGCACCAGGCCCACCCGACCCCGGCGGCAACGGGGTGACGGTATCGAATCCGCCATACCCCTCACCGAGGCGGTGGCAGATATCCGCGACGAACGCACTGGGCTGAGGCTGGTCGTCCTCACGACGTCGAAAGAAACCCATACGTCCATCCTGGTGCGCAGGTCCCGAGAACGCGAGCTCCGGCCCGCGCGGAATCACCCACGGACTCAGCGCACCCACCCCATGGAATCCGAAGAGCCACTCATCGCGGTGTCAGCCGATCCAAGATCACGATGCGTCCCTGCAGCCAAGATCTTCTCCCGCGCTGGGCGTGACGAAGGCCGCCAACTCGTCGCGATCATCCCGGATACCGTGCACCGAGACCGGCTGGCTCAGAGCAGCCAACGTTCGTATGACGCTCTCTTCACTCGCAGGGTCGACGTGCATCCGCTCGCATTCACAGCCGGCCACCGGTGCCCACCTGGCCGCCAGTCAGCACATGCTGAAACCAAGCAGACGCCCTAACTGCTGTCCTGGGCGGCGCGGCCGGGTGGTACCGCCGAGGTCGTCGCCCTCATAAGCCAGTCGTGCCTCAGCGTCGCCGTCGTCTGGCCCGACCGCGCCCCACGTTGAGTTGTCGTCGCCTCGAGACAGCGATCGGGTTCGCGGTGCGTCGCCGACCAGGACAGCGCTGATGGAGCGGGGCGTGGTCGATGTCGGCGTAGTAGAGCTCGGCCATGGTCTGTCTCAATCTGTGCGCGCATCGCGGAGACCTCGAAATCTCCTCCATCACGATGAATCGTGCGCCACGCGGCTTGTATCACCGTTGTGGCGCATGATCGACTTGTATGGTCACATTCTCGCGACAGACATGGGGGCGAAAGAAGTGGCGCAGAAGGTGTTCGTCCAGCTCGTCGACGACCTCGATGGTAAGCCGATTGCGCAGGGCAAGGGCGAGACGGTGTCCTTCGGACTCGTTGGCACGTCGTACGAGATCGACCTGAACGACAAGAATGCGGCGAAGCTTCGTGGTGCACTGTCGACGTACACGGCTGCGGCCCGCAAGGTGTCAGCGAGTGCCAGCGGCGCACGCGGATCAGGCCGCGCGAGGCGCAGCCCGGAACAGCTGAAGGCGATCCGCGAGTGGGCCTTCACCAACGGCCACAAGATCAGTGATCGTGGACGCATCCCCAAGGACGTCGTCGCCGCATACGAGGCTGCTCGCGCCTCCTGATCGGAGCACGGCATGGGTGAGCCCCCGGCAGGTCTTAGCGGCCGCGGCGACAGCGTCAAGGGCGTTCCCGCCGTTGTCCGGCAGCTGCCGGGACGGGCGAGGCCTCGAGCCGAAGCGCTGCCGGAGTATCAGGAGTTCAATGCGAAGCGGCGACAGCGGCTCCCCGCCGCGCTCTGGGTGTTCTGAGCGCCCCGCCGCGAGCGCGTCTTTTCGATGGCGCGTTCAGTTGGACTGCAGATGCATCAAGGAAGCGCTGACCACCAGCGAGGCCGAACTTCCCTAGGGCAGTCGCTGGGCCGACGCCACAGGCCGGGCGTGGCTGCCGGCGGGGCAGTTGCCCTGTTTCCACGACGACTCGGAGCCGGCTCCGTACCGGGAGATCGCGAACTGGGGCGAGCGGCGTGAGGTCACCTTCCCCGCGGACCCGGCCGACCCGCCGGACTGGGCGGATGCTGATGTATGGCCGGTCCTTCGTCACGACGAGCCGCGAACATCGGCGTCCTGGCGGGCGACACTGGCGTGCGGGCATGTCGATGAGCCGATCCCCGATCTCGACTGGGCGACCTGCCGACGGACCGCACGTCGCCGACGCCTCCCGGCTCGAGGAGATGGTTGCGCCGTTCGACGAGTTCTGGACCGCCGCACCTGGGTGCAGCCCGATCGCGAGCGAGCCCACACCGGCCGCATGCTCGAGCAGGGCTGGCCACCCCCAACCCAAGCGGCTGTGTAACACCTGCCCGCAGACACGGTCGATCGTCGCCTGCCAACGGTCGGGCTGGCTCGTTCACCCGCGGCAGAGCCGAAAGCACCGTCAGCGCCGTACAGGGCGATCTTGAAAGAGCGGCTACGCAAGGTCCAGGCCGATGCCAACCGGTTGCGCGCCCAGCTCGACACGCTCGAGGATACAGACGATCCAGCTGCCGACCCGCAAATGCCTGACGACACTCAGCAGGACGGAGCTCGGCCGGCCCGTGGTCGCGCAGAACCGACGAGATTCGCCCTTCGCGCACGATCGCCGCCCGCGCGCTCCTGAACGACGGCGGGGCACCCCGACCGTCCACGACGAACGATCGGGACACGCCCCCCGACGACCGCACTCTAGGCGAACCCTCACCAAGATCGCACATCACGCGTCCCGCACCGCCACCACAGCGAGATCGACGTAACCGGCATGCGGCCGATCGACCGCACGAGGCCTTGGCCGGCCCCGGATGCCCCGTTCGCGCTGGCTGGCGCCCCATGGTCGATGCCATGGCCAGGACATGCGATCAGCGCTGAGGTGGTCGACCGTTCGGGATCAGGCCGGCCTCGTGAGCACAATGGCCGCCAGCACCCGCTCGCGGACCTCGAGCCGGATCAGAATGGCGCTGACGTAGGCCATCACGGCCCGTTCGAGCGCGTTCACGGCCGGGGCCCGTTCGTCGGTGAGGACAGCGACCCTCCCTCCGCCGGTCAGGTCAGATCTGATTCGCGTGTCCGGAGTCATGGAGTCGGGTCGGAAGCAGACGATGCACTCCCGTGACGGTAGAGCCGAGCGCGCCGTCACCTCAGCGCGGTACGCCACCTCGGCGGTGTACATGCGCCGTAGCTCGGCCAGCGACGAGCGCAGGCGGCTCCTCACGCACCTTCTCCTCTCCGACACCTGGTCGTCGTACATCACCATGGCCGAAAGGCTCGAGCTGGTCGCAAGGCTTCACGCGCAACGTGGCCAGACGCTCCTGCCGTGCTCTCGCTCGCCGTGCCCCGGAAGGAACGCACTCGGGGTTGAGATTGGGGACATTCCCGATGCGTGACGAGCTGGCTGCGCCTAGCGTGACTCACGCCAGCTGCCAGTTGAGTGCTGCGGGCGCGCCTCGGTGCGTCGGGTGCCCGGCCGAAGCCTCTTGAGGAGCCCCAGTGGCCACAGTCCGAACCGCATTCGAGGCGTACCCGGTCAACGCGAGGACGAAGATCGCGGCGTCCTGGGTGACGATGTTGTTCGTCTGGGTCTACGTCGACCTGTTCAGTCTCTACCGCACCGACGTCCGCAGCGACCTCGACGAAGGAGAGATCGGCGGGTTCACGGTTGACCAGGCGTTCCTCGTCGGAACCACCGCCTACGTCGCCATCGCCATCGCCAGTCTGATGGTGCTTGCCACACTCATATTGCCAGCACGGATCAGCCGTATCGCCAATATAGTGCTGGCCCTCGGGTACGCCGTCACAGTCATCCTCGGCGCGGTCGGCGAGTGGGGCTACTACGTGCTGGGCAGCGTCATCGAGCTGGCCGTGCTCGCCCTCATCACGTACCACTCCTGGACGTGGCCGAGACTCTCGCCTGCATCACAGAGCGGAGCTCAATGAGTTCGAGCCGGTCGACCACGGCCGGAGCCGGATGAGCGCAGCCAGATGACCGCCGGCGAGCATCGTGGTCGCAATCAAGACCGGCGTTCCACGCGACGCGACGCGGTAGAACGCCACCACGACACCGGTCAGCAACCTGCCGAGCACCACCTGCGACGACCGCACCGCGCCCACCAAGCCGCCAGAAGTCGGGCCGCATCCGCACCGGCTGACGGCACACGTAGTACTCCAGCGCCATGTAAACCCGCTCGGCGGGGAGCGCTACGACGCTTCCCACGGCCGGCGCCCGCACCGCCCGCCTCGTACGGCTTGTCCGCTTCCACGATGCCCGCGGCGGCGGCGCTGCTGACGGTATGGCTGCTGGCCGCGGTCGTCATCCACCTGGCCCCGACCTGACGCGGCGGGACCCCGTCCGCCACCAGCCGGCGGATCAATGCCCAATCCTCCACCGAGATCACCCATCCAATCTGTCTGGGTGGCCTCATTTTCGAGCTTCGCTACGGCCTCATTTCGGACAGGCCCGACAACTGTACTACTTAAGGCGAAAGTCGCCCCCTGTTGGGGAGGTCAAGCGTCACACAGCATCGAGTCCTCGACTTGACCAGCCGCGGGGGGTGCTGCGTGAGGATCGCGATCTACGTCCGTATTAGCGATGACGCGTCGGGGGTCGGGCGGGGAGTGGGTCGGCAGCGTCAGGACTGCCTGAAGCTCGCCGAAGCACGCGGATGGACCGTTGTTGAGGTGCTTGAGGACAACGACCTCAGCGCCGCAGGAAAGCTTCTGAGGCCCGGATTTGAACGCTTGCTCGATCTCATCGTGGTGGGACACATAGACGGCGTGGTGGCGTGGACATGGGATCGACTGGAGCGCAACCGCCACGACTCGCTAAGGCTCATCGACGCAGGCCAAAGAGCCGGTGCCCTGATAGCGCTCGTGCGCGGCGTCGACATCGACATGTCGACCCCGGCAGGTCGCCTTTCCGCTGACGTGCTGGCCTCCGTAGCGCGCCACGAGATCGAGCTGAAGAGTGACCGCCAACGACGAGCCAACGCGCAACTCGCCGCGGAAGGAAAGAAGGTGGGCGGACGCAGGTCATTCGGCTTCAACAACGACATGACGCATCGCCCCGACGAGGCGGACGCCGTCCGGTGGGCCTACGACCAACTCCTGACTCAGCAGTCGCAAGGCCTGATCGCACACGCGTGGAACAGCCAAGGCCTGCTGACCCCTCACGGCCGACGCGACGGCTCGCCCGGTCACTGGCGGTCCGACACCCTCACTAGGTGCCTGCGCAAGCCCATGTATGCCGGCCTCCACACGTACAAGGGACAGATCACGGGCGCTGCGATGTGGGAGCCGATCGTCGACGAGGACACGTGGCGAGCAGCACAAGCAATTCTCGGCGATCCCATGCGCCGAACGAAACGGCATCCGAAGGCGCTCCTACACGACGTTGCGCTCTGCGGCACGTGCAACCGGCCCGTAACCGGCGGCATCGCACATCTGTCGCGACCCAACAGGATTTACCGATGTCGTACACAGTGGCACATCGGCCGCAAGGCCGAACCGATCGAGCTACTGATCGTTGGTACGATTCTCGATCGCCTAGCACGCCGAGACGCCCCCGATCTCTTGGCCGACTGCAACCGTCCCCATGTCCCGGACGCCCTCGCAGAAGCCCGGCGGCTACGGATCCGGATCGACGAACTTGCCGACGCATACGCAGTCGGCAAAGTCACCCTTAGCCAGATGGAACGGGCGACAGCATCCATGGTGCACCACCTGAAGCAGGCAGAACGAACGATGGCTGACGCGACCCGCGTGCGACTGCTGGCTCCCCTCGTTCACACCAACGACGTTCACGGCACGTGGAACCTGATGCCCATCAACGAGCAGCGTCGCGTCATCGGCGCCCTCCTGTCGATCAGGATCCTGAGCACCGGCCCAGGAATGAAGAAATTCGATCCCGCGTCAGTAGAAATTTCATGGCGGCAGTCAGCCACGGCTGACGGACCATGAAGGTGCTTAGTCCCGAAGCAGATACATCCACGCGCTCGACGTACGTGGGCTGGTTGCTGTTCTAGCCGGGCTTCCTTCCCATCGAGGGCTCGACCCGGTGTCCGCGCGTGACTCAGGTCGAGGCCGTCCGCGTTCCTCAGCGGTTCCTCAGCAGCACCGAAAGCAGCCAACTTCGACCAACGACACTCCGAGGTGTTGACGCAGGTCAGGAAGCATTAGCCGTCGATGACCAACGACTACAAACACCCTGGTGAGAGTTCGAGCTCTACTTCGACATCTGATCGCAGAGCACACCCCTGACGGGAGCCGCCGGCCGCCTGCCTCGAGGCGCGGCCGGC
>NZ_QUAL01000353.1 GCF_003579925.1 Jiangella rhizosphaerae
CGAGGTCGCGCGCACCGACCCGCGCGCGGCCGCCGCCACGCTGGCCGCCGCGCGCCGGCTCCGCACCGACCTCGACGCGGTGATCCGGGCCGAGCTCGCCGGACACGCACCGGACGCGGCCCGGCTGGACGGCATCCGCGACGCCTACCTCGACGCCCTGTCGCGGGCGCGGCTGACCCGCGGCCCGGTCTACGCCTGGCGGTGGCCGGAGTCGCCGGACGACCCCGGCAGCGTCCTGTGGCCCGTCGCTCAGCAGGCCCTCGACCTGCTGAGCGCGAACGACCTCAGCCGCCTGGCGGAGTGCTCGACGCCGAACTGCCGGTGGCTCTACCTGGACCGCACCAAGAACCACAACCGGCGCTGGTGCAGCGACGACACCTGCGGCGTCAGCGCCCGGATGCGCCGCTACCGCGCCGCCCGCCGCTGAGGCGGCGTCAGTCCTCGAAGGTGTTCACCATCGAGTGCGCCGCCCGCTCGAGGTAGTCCCACAGGGTGTCGCGGTAGATCGGCGGCAGGTCGAGCTCGTCGACCGCGGTGCGCATGTGCAGCAGCCAGCGGTCGCGCGCGGCCGGGTTGACCTTGAACGGCGCGTGCCGCATGCGCAGGCGGGGGTGACCGCGCTGGTCGGAGTAGGTCGTCGGGCCGCCCCAGTACTGCTCGAGGAACAGCAGCAGCCGCTCCTCCGCCGGGCCGAGATCCTCCTCGGGGTACATCGGCTTCAGCAGTGGATCGGTGGCGACGCCCTCGTAGAACCGGCGCACGAGCTTCGCGAACGTCTCGTGCCCGCCGACGGCGTCGTAGAAGTTGTCCAGGCGCGTGGTCACGTCCTCCATAGTCGTCGCGGAACGACCCGAGATGCAAAAGCCCATGGCCGACCGCCAGGTCCCAGCGGCGGCGAGTCCCGCAGGGGAGTGGGAATCAGTGCCCCTGGCCACACGGCGGCGGACCGGGCGCGAGAGGATGGTGCCGGTCTCTGACACGTCATCTGGAAGGACACGTTCATGGCAACCACCCGCACCGCCACCACGCGCTGGGAAGGCTCGCTGTTCGAGGGGGCCGGCCGCGTGACGCTCGACTCGTCGGGCCTCGGCACCTACGACGTCACCTGGGCCTCGCGTGCGGAGACGCCGGACGGCAAGACGTCGCCCGAGGAGCTCATCGCGGCGGCGCACTCGTCCTGCTTCTCGATGGCGTTCTCGAACGGGCTGGCGAAGGCGGGCACGCCGCCCACGTCGCTGGAGACGTCGGCGGACGTGACGTTCCAGCCGGGTGAGGGCATCACCGGCATCAAGATCACGGTGCGCGGCGTGGTGCCGGGCATCTCGAACGAGGACTTCGTCGCCGCGGCCGAGGACGCCAAGGCCAACTGCCCGGTGAGCAAGGCGCTGACCGGCACGACCATCACGCTCGACGCCGCGCTCGCCGACGCCTGAGGGCAGGCGCCTGGCCGCTGGAGGTCTGCCGTCGTATCGGACCGCAGACCTCCAGCGCAGCGCCAAGCGACCTGACCAGGGCGAACGGCGCCGCCTCGGCGACGGTCAGGGGTTGCCGTCGGACGACGTGGGTGGCGGCGGAGCCGGCGGCGGGGCGGACGTGGCCGGCGGCGGGTTGGTCGGGTCGCCGGCGCCGCTACCCGGCCCGGCCGCCGGGGTCTCCGTCGCGACCGGCAGCGTGAGCCGTTCGGCGTCGAACCGGCGTTTGATGCGTTCGCGCAGCTCGCGCGCGACGCCCCACTGCTCCAGCGGCTTGGTCTTCATGACCACCCGGATCAGCACGCCGTCGGGGGTGAGGTCCTCGACGCCCCACACCTCGGGAGGCTCGAGGATCAGCTCGCCCCAGTGCTGCTCGGCCGCGAGCTCGGTGACGATGTTCTCGAGCAGCCGGCGGGCACGCGCGACGTCGGCGTCGGCGGGGACGTGGACGTCGAGCAGCGCCCGCGACCAGCCGTAGGAGGAGTTGCCGACTCGTACGACCTCGCCGTTGCGGACGTACCAGACGGTGCCGTCGACGGAGCGCAGCCGGGTGATGCGCAGGCTGACGGCCTCGACCGTGCCCACGGCGTGGCCCATGTCGACGACGTCGCCGACGCCGTACTGGTCCTCGAGCAGCATGGCCGCGCCGGCGAGGAAGTCCTTGACGAGGTTCTGCGCGCCGAAGCCGAGCGCGACGCCCAGGACGCCGGCGGACGCGAGCACCGGCCCGACGGCGTAGCCGAGCATCTCCAGCGCCGTGACCACGGCGATGGCGCTGATCAGCACCGTCGTGATGCTGCGCAGCACCGACCCGATGGTCTCGGCCCGCAGCGCCCGCCGCTCGGAGTAGACCCCGGCGCCGCCGAACACGATGCGGGCGGCCCGGGCCGAGCCGAGGACGGCCTTGGGCGGCTCCTTCTCGACCGTCCGGCGGACCATCCGGTTGATGAACTTGTGCAGCAGGTACCGGGTGACGACGGCGATGAGGATCAGGCCGGCCAGCCGCAGCGGGACGTCGAGCAGGACGTCGCGCCACCACTCGGCGGAGTACTCCTCGGCCTCGGTGATCTCGGGCGCCGCGACCACCCCGGCCGCGCTGAGCACGCCGCCCGCCGCCACCAGGCCGACCACTGGGATCACCGCACCTCCAGTCCCAGCTGCGCGGCGACGAAGGCGAGCTGGTCGGCGCTGAGGTCGACGGTGCGCGAGACGGCCCGGGCGCCGTGGCCGACGTTGGCCTCGGCGCGCAGCAGGATCGGCCGGGTGGCGGGGTCGCCGGACGTGGCGGCCTGCAGGGCGGCGGCCATCTTGCGCGCGTGCAGGGTGTCGACGCGGCTGTCGCCGTCGAACACGGTGAACAGCACGGACGGGTACTCGACCCCGTCGCGCACGTGGTGGTACGGCGAGTAGCCCAGCAGCCAGCCCAGCTCGACGGGGTCAGCGGCGGTGCCGTACTCGTCGTTCCAGGACTCGCCGAGGCCGAACTTCTCGTAGCGGACCATGTCGAGCAGCGGCGCGGAGCAGACGACGGCGCGGTAGAGCTCCGGCCGCTGGGTGAGCGCGGCGCCGACCAGCAGGCCGCCGTTGGACCCGCCGAAGATCGCCAGCTGGTCGGGCGTCGTCCAGCCCTCGGCGACGAGGTACTCGGCCGCCGCGTGGAAGTCGTCGAACACGTTCTGCTTGTGTTCGCGCATGCCGGCGCGGTGCCACTGCTCGCCCTCCTCGGAGCCGCCGCGCAGGTTGGCGACGGCCCACACGCCGCCGGCCTCGACCCAGGCCAGGATGCTGGCGGAGTAGGCGGGCGTGAGCGCGATGTTGAAGCCGCCGTAGCCGTAGAGCACCGCCGGCCGCGGCTGCCGCGCCGCGCCGCCGGCGGGCGACACGACGACCATGCGCACCTCGGTGCCGTCCTTCGACCGGTACGTGACCTGCTCGGAACGGACGGCGGGGACGTCGACCAGCCCCGGCGCGTCGGCCCAGGTGGACACCGTCCGCGACCGGGCGTCGTAGTGCAGGATGCGCACCGGCACCGTGTGGTCGGTGTAGGCCAGCCAGGCCTCGTGTCCGCCCTCGGGCCGCTCGGACAGCCCGCCGACGCTGCCGATGCCGGGCAGCTCGAGCTGGTGCAGCACCTCGCCCGTCGCCAGCGAGTGCGCCGTCACCTCCGAGACCGCGTGCCGGGTGCGGGAGGCCAGCAGCACCGGGGCGTCGAGCTCGGCGCCGTCGAGCAGGGCGAAGTCTTCGAGCACCGCCTCGGAGTCCTCGGGCAGCAGGTCGCGCCAGTGCTCAGGCTCGGGCGTCGTGGGGTCGGTGACGGCGAGCCGGCCGCGCGGCGCGTCGAGGTCGGTCCACACGTACAGCCGGCCGTCGCGGCCCACGTGCAGGCCGGTCTTGGCGTCCTGGCCGACGACGACGGGGCGCAGCTCGGGCCGCGCGGGGTCGGCGCCGTCGGCACCGAGGTCGGCGATCCAGACGTCGTTGCGCGGCGCGGTGCCCTGCGCGGCGCTGACCGTCAGCCAGCGGCCGTCGCGGCTGACCGAGACGCCGTAGTAGTTGGTCTTGTCCATGCCGTCGCCGAAGATCTCGATGTCGCCGGCCGGGTCGGTGCCCAGCCGGTGCAGGTAGACGCGGCGGTGGAACTGGTCCTCGCCCTCGGGGACGGCGTCCTTCGGCAGCCGGCGCACGTAGTAGAACGCCTCGCCGCCGGGCAGCCAGGCGACGGGGGAGTAGCGGGCGCGGTCGATGGGGCCGTCGACGACCTCGCCGGTGGCGACGTCGAGCACCCGCAGCACCGACTCCTCGGTGCCGCCCTCGGAGAGCTGGTACGCCAGCAGCGCGCCCTCCTTGGACGGCTGCCAGGCGTCGAGCGTGGTGGCGCCGGACGGGTCGATGGCTCCGGGGTCGACCAGCGCCCGCTCGGTGCCGTCGGGGTCGACGGTGAGCAGGACGGCGTGCTCCTGGTCGGGCGTGCGCCGGGTGTGGAACACCCGCTCGTCGCGCCAGGCCGGGGTGCCGACGGAGCCGGCCCGCAGCAGCTGCGCCAGCCGGCCGGCGAAGGCCGCGCGGGCCGGCCAGCCGGCCCGGTGCTCGTCGAACAGCACGCGCTGCGCCTTGGACCACGCCTGGGTGACGGGGTCGTCCTCGTCCTCCAGCGCGCGGTAGGGGTCGGGGACCGTGATGCCGTGCAGCACGTCGGCGTCGTCGCCGCGCGGGGCGGAGGGATACGGCTGCGGGGAGGTCGATGCGTCGAAGGCCACGACTCCGACCTTACTGACCCCCTCCGACCGGTTCGCGCCACATGGCCGTCAGCGTGGGGCCGCCCGGCAGGACGATCTCCCCGGCCGGCCGGAACCCGAAGTGCTGGTAGATCGCGACGTTCCCCGGCGCCGACGACTCCAGATACGCCGGCAGCCGCTGGGCGTCGGCCCTGGCCAGCCCGTCGCGCAGCAGCGCGCCGCCCACACCCCGTCCGGGCACCGCCGCCCCGAGCGTCTGCAGGTACCAGTGCGGCGGCGACGTGGGATGCGCGTCCTCGATGACGCGGAACGCCCGCATCGCCTTCGGCAGCCCCCGCCCGAACGCCCGCAGCAGATAGCGGCTGTAGCGCAGCGTCGACCAGAACCCCGGCGGGCCGGCGCCCGGCAGCCCCCACAGCGCCGCGCCGGCGATCTCGCCGTCGACCACGGCGACCCACGACCCCCGCAGGCTCAGCAGCGTCTCGAACGCGAACAGCGCGGTCAGCCGCTTCCGGTAGCCCGGCTCCGGCACGATGAACCGCATCACCGGATCGGCGTCGAACGCCTGGGCCAGCACCCGCGCGACGGTGTCGACGTCGGAACGCAGCGCCTGCCGCACGACGGGAGTCGATGGCTGCATCACTTGATCATGCTGCATCCCGGGCACCGTCGTAAGGGGTGGCCGGAGACGCGGTGAATTGCGGCTTCCTCACGGCGGCGAGGCCGGCGACGGCGATCGCGGCGGCCAGCAGCCAGCCGGCGGTGTAGCCGTCCGCCCCGGCCAGGCCCAGCACGACGGCCACGCCCACGGCGGTCCCGACCTGCGCACCGGTGTTGATCAGCGCCGACGACGTCCCGCGCCGGTCCTCGGGGCCGGCGGTGCCGAGCGTGGTGGAGCCGACCGCGGAGACGCCCAGCCCGGCGCCGAGCAGCGCGAGCCCCGCGGCGAGCGCGCCGGTTCCCGTCGGTCCCGTCGCGGTGGCGGTGCCGGCCGCCAAGGCCAGCGCCGCGCCGGCCATGACGACGAGCCCGGCGCGCATCGCCCGGTCCGGCCGGCCGGCTGACAGCCGAGGGGCCAGCGCCGACCCGGCGATCACCGCCGCGTTGAACGAGAGCAGCACCAGCCCGGCGCCCGACGGCGACAGGTTCAGCTCGCGCTGGGCGAAGCCGGCCGCGACGACGACGGCCGACCCGGTCGCGGCGTTGTTGACCAGCGCGACCGCCGACGCCGAGGACAGCCGGCGGTCCGACCACGCCCCCGGCGGCAGGATCGGGTCGCGCGCCCGCCGCTCGACGGCGAGGAACGCCGCCAGCAGCAGGGCGGTGGTGGCGGCCCCGGCGACGGCGGCCGGCCCGCTCGCCGACGCCGCCAGCACCAGCACGACCAGCGCCGCCGTGACGGTGACCCCGCCGGCGACGTCCAGCCCGCCGCCGCGCTGCCGCGGGACCGGCCGGACGAGCGTCGCGACACCGGCCGCCAGCAGCACCGTCACCGGCACGTTCACCAGGAGGATCCACCGCCAGCCGGCGACGTCGGTCAGCACGCCGCCGACGAGGAACCCGCTGCCGCCGCCCACCGCGCCGACCGCGGTCCACAGCGCGACGGCGCGGCCGTGCCGGTCGCCGGCGTGCGCGACCAGCAGGCTCAGCGCGGCGGGGATCATCGCCGCCGCGCCCGCTCCCTGCAGGCAGCGGGCGACGACCAGCCACTCCGCCGACGGCGCCAGCCCGGCCGCCGCGGACGCCGTCCCGAACACCGTCAGGCCGGCCAGCAGGACCCGCCGGTGCCCGAGCCGGTCGCCCAGCCGCCCGGCGAGGATCAGCAGCCCGCCGAACGTCGCCGCGTACCCCGTCACGACCAGCTCGCCGGAGGTGTCCAGGCCGCGTTCGATCGCGGGGAGCGCCGGCACGACGACGGTGACGCCGAGGACGTTGACCAGCTCGGCGGCGCAGAGGACGACGATCGGGAGCATGTCCGGACCCGTTCCCGGCAGCGGCCGTTCTAAACGGTATTGTGGAAGAAAACCGTTAAGGCGGTCACGATGCTGGAACGATGGAGCTGGCTGGGCGACCGGTTGGCGATCGACCTCGCCAACTCCGTCCGCCGCCGGGGCGACCGGTACGTCGACTTCTTCGCCGAGCCCGGCGGCGTGCGCGAGTGGCTGGCGGCGGAGGCCGGCCGGGTGCCGCGGGTGTCTGCCGGCGACGATGCGGTGCGGGCCGTGCGCGAGCTGCGCGACGACGTGCTCGCGGTGCTGCGAGCGGCGGCCCGGGGCGAGCCGCGGCCCGCGGC
>NZ_QUAL01000361.1 GCF_003579925.1 Jiangella rhizosphaerae
ACGACCGCGACCCCAGCACCGGCGGCACGCCGATCCCGCCGCGCACGGCCAGGTACCCGCGCAGCCCGCGGGCCGGGCGGCCGACCCGCAGCACCTCGCCGGCCCGGACCGAGAACGGCGCGTTGAACGCCGCCGCCCGCTCGCCGGCCCGCACGTCCGCCGGCGCCCCGGTGAGCGCCACCGTCGCGGTCCGCCGGAACCGGATGGCCAGCCCGCCGAGCACGAACTCGATGGCTGCCGCCCGCTCGGCGTTGGCGACCAGCCGGTTCGCCAGCCGGAAGCTGTGCTCGTCGGCCGCGCCGGACCGCCCGACCCCCATCGCGCCGAGCCCGGGCCGGCCGAGGTCCTCGACGATCGCCAGCACGCCCGGCTCGAGGACCTCGAGCACGGGATCGCGGCCGGTGGTCATGCGAACGCGGCGATCGGGACGCCGTTCTCCGTCAGCACCTCGCGAGTCCGGCGCAGCAGCTCGACCGCGCCGGGGGTGTCGCCGTGCACGCAGAACGACCGCGCCCGTACGGCGACCGGGTCGCCCTCGATGCTGGTCAGCTGGCCGGTGGTGACCAGTTGCAGGCAGCGGGCGGCCACCTCGTCCGGGTCGGTGACGAGCGCGCCCGGCCGGCGCCGCGACACCAGCCGGCCGTCGGCGTGGTACGCGCGGTCGCCGAACGCCTCGACCACCGTGGGCAGGCCGTGCACGTCGGCGATGCGCAGCACCTCCGAGCCGGGCAGCCCGAGGATCGCCAGGGACGGGTCGTAGGCGCGGACGGCGTCGACGACGGCGGCCGCCTGCTCGGCGTCGCGGACGATGGTGTTGTAGAGCGCGCCGTGTGGCTTGACGTAGCGGACCCGCGTTCCGGCCACTCGCGCGATGCCGTCGAGCGCCGCCAGCTGGTACAGCACGTCGTCGGTCAGCTGCGTGGCCGGCATGGCGATCTCGCGGCGTCCGAAGCCGGCGAGGTCGCGGTAGCCGACGTGCGCGCCGACGGCGATGCCGCGGGCGGCCGCCATCTCGCAGATCGTCCGCATGATCGTCGGATCGCCGCCGTGGAACCCGCAGGCGACGTTCGCGCTGCTGACGACGGCGAGCAGGCCGGCGTCGTCGCCCATGGACCAGGCGCCGAAGCCCTCGCCCAGGTCGCAGTTGAGGTCGATCGGGGCGGTCACCAGCGGCCGTCCCGGCCGCGGTCGGCGAACCGCACGCGGGTGCCCGGCAGCAGCGCCGCCGGCGGTGTGCGGTCGAGGTCCCACAGCACGGCGTCGGTGTGCCCGAGCAGGTGCCAGCCGCCCGGCCCCGAGCGCGGATAGACACCGGAGTAGCGGTCGGCGATGGCGACCGAGCCGGCCGGCACGCGGGTCCGCGGGTTCTCGCGGCGGGGGAGCGCCAGCCGCGGGTCGAGCCCGGTGAGGTAGGCGAAGCCGGGCGCGAACCCGGTGAACGCGACGGTGTACGTGGCGTCCGCGTGCCGGCGGACCACCTCGCCGGCGGACAGCCCGGTGGCCTCGGCGACGGCGTCGAGGTCGGCGCCGTCGTAGCGGACCGGGATCTCGACCAGCGGCGCCTCGTCGCCGTCGCGGGGCTCGTCGGGCAGATGTGCGAGGTCGTCGGTGAGCCGCTGCGCGGACGTCACCCCGGGGTCGAACATGATGAGCAGCGTCTCGGCCGCCGGCACGACGTCGACCAGGCCCTCGGGCTCGTGGTCGCGCAGCGCGGCGTTCAGGGCGAGGACGTCCTCGAGGTCGCCCAGCTCGACCAGGATGGCGTGGTCGCCGCACGGGAGCACGTGCAGTTCGCTGGTGCGCATGGCCTCGCCCCTCCACACGGTTCGACGCCCGTTCGGTGCTGCCGAACCGGGCACCTCACGAGCGTCCTCACGGCCATTGAAGGGAGGGCGAACCGATCATGTCAAGACGCTGCCCGCGGGTGCGGGACGGCGGCCGTGGCGCGCCGCTCGAGGAGGACGCAGTCGTGCCAGACGCCGTCGCGCTGGCCGAGCTTCTCGCGCACCCCGACGGTGCGATAGCCGGCCTGGTGGTGCAGCGACAGCCCGGCCCGGTTGACGCTGAACACCGACGTCTGCAGCATCCAGATGCCGGCGCGGTCGGCGGCTGTGACCTGCCGGAACAGCAGCGCCTTGCCGATGCCGCGGCCGCGGTGGGCGCGATCGACGTACACCGATGTCTCGCCGACGCCGCGCAGGCTCTCGCGCTGCGACGCGTGCGCGACGGCCGTCCAGCCCACCACCGCGCCGTCGACCTCCGCCACCCAGCGGTGCCCGGGCAGCCAGCGCGCGGCCAGTCGCGTGCTCGGCGGCACCGTGGTGTCGAACGACGCGATGCCGGTGTCGAGGCCCTCCTCGTAGATGCGGCGCACCGCGGGCCAGTCGTCCAGCCGCAACTCCCGGACGGTGATGCCGGCGGGCACGTCCTCGGGGTGCCGCGGCCGCGTGGCCAGGGCGCCCATGACGACGTCGGCCATGTGCGGCAGCCCGATGACGCACTCCTCCTTGACGGTGACCCGGGTGAACGGGCCCTCGCGGTCGACGTGGACGAAGCCGGCCTCGGCCAGCTTGCGCACGTGGTGGGAGCAGGTCGACTGGCTGATGCCCAGCCGCTCGGTCAGCTCGCCGACCGTCCGCCCACGCGGTGCGGTCGCGACGGCGTGCAGCAGCCGGACCCGGGTCGGATCGGCCAGGCAGGCGAAGGAGTCGGCGAAGCGGTTGACGTCGTCGGTGGGGAGCAGATCGGGGTGGTGCGCGAGCGTGCCGGCGGTCATGGCAAGGAGCCTATTGACCCCGATCGATGCTCGCGTGATGTTCGCGTATCGCTGAGGTTTCCTCGTCCGGAACACTGTCCGTCATCGCCGCGGAGCCCCAGGCGCTATCAGGGGACGGGGAGGATGTGGGCACGCCTCACGGTTGGCGTGCCCGTTTCGCGTGCTTTGTCGTGCGGCGGCGCGCGATGATCATCCAGGATCGTCTACATCACGAGGATTACGTGAGCTTCACCATGGCTGTAGGGGTGTTGACGCTGGGGTAATCCTCGTGATGGCCCCCGAATCGCGGCGAAATCTCACCAGGTGGACGCTCTACGACACCAACGCCACACAGTAACGGGGCCGACGCCGCGGGAGTCGTCGCCGCTCTTCCCCCGGTCCCCTGATAGCTGCGCGGCCAAGACAATCGGGCAGCAGGGGGACGGGGCCAACGCTGCAGGGGACGGGGGTACGTCTGCTGCGACGGTCAGAAGGGCGCGCCGTCGGGCCGCCACTCGGTGACCGTGACCTCGCCGCCGTCGACGATGTCGAGGGAGGCGTGCGTGCCGGAACCCTCGACGACGAGCGAGGTGAGTGGCAGCTCCGTCGCCGGCCCGCCCGGCCCGGTGGCGAGCAGCACCTCGTAGGTGAGGTCCGGGTTGCCGGCGGTCGGCATGGCGTTCCAGTCGAGCATCGCGACGGCGCGGCCGCCCGGCGGCACGACGACCGGAGCCGGGCCCGCGGGCGCGGACGGGGTGACGGCGACGGCCAGCGGCTGCTCGGTCAGCGTCCGGAACGACAGCGAGGGATGCGCCCGCAGCGTGCAGGGGGCGGGACCGGTGTTCGTCGCGCCCAGGAACAGGTACCGCGAGCCCAGGGCGGCGTCGGTGCCGGTGAGCTCCAGGCGCAGCGCGGCCGGGTCGCAGTCGGGCGCGTCCGGGTCGGCGGACCAGTCGCCGCCAGGGGCGTGCGGCGGCCGCGGCGGCACGTCCGCGACCCGCAACGCCGCGGAGTCGTCGAGCGTGCGGACGACGTCGACCGCGGCGCCCTGGACGGCGGCGACGTCGGCGACCTTGGCGAGGTCGGACGCGTCGCGCACCCGCACGTCGGCGGTCTCGCCGTCGAACACCGCCCGCACCACGCCGGGCGTGCCGGCGAACACGTAGGCGTCGCGCACCGCGGCGCCGCCCGCCGGCGCCGGGTACGCGCGCACCGCGTCTCGGCCTCGGCCGGCGTCACCGGCCGCAGCCAGATCTCCAGGTGCTGCGTCGCGACGTCCGGCAGTCCGGCGACCAGCGTGTCGACCGTCTCGGCGGCCCAGCCGGCGCCGCGGGTCGCGTCGTGGACGAGGTCGAGCCGCAGTGTCCAGCCCGTGGGATCGTCGGGCCGGTTCTCCTGCGCCGCGCCGTCCGGGCCGAGATAGTGGAGAGGGACGTCGTCGACGCCCGGGAGCGCGCGGGCGTCGGCGACGATCTCGTCCTCGTCGGCGCCGGTCGGCGCTACCGTCTGGCCGCAGCCGGCCAGGACGAGGGTGACGACGACGGCCAGTAGGGTACGAAGCGACGCGGACGGCACGGAACAGACCCTATGTCCGCTGAGGAGGCGCCGTTGCCGGGCACGCTGGTCCTCGGGCCGTTGCTGCGCCATGTCGACCACACGTCCGCCCTGATCTGGGTCGAGACCGACCGCCCGGCCACCGTCGGGGTCCTCGGCGCCACCGCGAGGACGTTCACCGTCCACGGCCACCACTACGCGCTGGTCGCCGTCGACGGCCTCGAGCCCGGCACGTCCACGCCGTACGCCGTGGACGTCGACGGCGAGCGGGTGTGGCCGGAGCCGGGCTCGCCGTTCCCGCCGCCGGTCATCCGCACCCGCGGCGACGGGAGAGTGCGGCTGACGTTCGGCTCGTGCCGCATGAGCGTCCCGCACGACGCGAAGCACGACCGCGTCTACGGCACCGACGCGCTGCGCGCCCTGGCGCTGACGCTGGCCGCGGCCGACGAGGCGGACCGGCCCGACGGCTTGGTGCTGCTGGGCGACCAGGTGTATGCCGACGAGACGTCCGACGCGATGCGGGAGTTCATCGGGGCGCGGCGCGACGTCTCGCAGCCGCCGGGCACCGAGGTGGCCGACTTCGAGGAGTACGCGTACCTCTACCGGCTGGCCTGGACCGACCCCGCGGTGCGCTGGCTGCTGTCGACCGTCCCGGCCGCGATGATCTTCGACGACCACGACATCCGCGACGACTGGAACACCTCGCAGGCCTGGCGCGAGCGGATGGCCGGTGAACCGTGGTGGCGCCGGCGCATCACCGGTGGCATCGCGGCGTACTGGCTCTACCAGCACGTCGGCAACCTGTCTCCGTCGGAGCGGGCGGCCGACCCCGTGCTGGCCGCCGTGACGGAGGTGTCCGGCGACGCCGGCGCGGTGCTGGACGAGTTCGCCTGGCAGGCCGATCAGGAGCCAGCGTCGTACCGATGGAGCTTCACCCGCGACATCGGGCCGGCGCGGCTGGTGATGATCGACTCCCGCTGCGGCCGGATGCTCGACCCGGAGAAGCGGACGATCGTCGACGACGCCGAGTGGGACTGGATCGCCGGCCAGGTCCGCGACACCGAGCACGTCGAGCACCTGTTCATCGGCACGTCGCTGCCGTACCTGCTGCCGCGCGGCCTGCACGACCTCGAGGCCTGGAACGAGGCGACGGCGGCCGGTGCGTGGGGCGCGCGGTTCGCGAGGGCCGCCGAGACGCTGCGCCAGGCCGTCGACCTCGAGCACTGGGCGGCGTTCGGCCGGTCGTTCACGGCGATGGCCGACCTGGTGACGGACGTTGCCACGGGGCCGGACGGGCGGCGGCCGCGGGCCATCGGCTTCCTCTCCGGCGACGTGCACTACTCCTACGCCGCGCGGCTGGACTACCCGGGCCGGACCCCGCAGACCAGCAGCGTCTACCAGCTGGTCTGCTCGCCGGTGCGTAACCCGCTGAGCCGGACGCTGCGCTACCTCAACGGCGCCGCCGCGTTCGCCGTCGCCCGGGTCGCCGGGACCGGCCTGGCCCGGCTCGCCCGGGTGCCCAAGCCGCGGGTGACCTGGTCCGTCGAGGCCGGGCCGCGGTTCGACAACGCGCTGGCCACACTGGAGCTCACCGACGGGACCGCCCGCGTGCGCTGGGAGACCGGCCGGGTCGACGGCGACGTCGCGACGATGTCCGAGGTCCTGTCCGCCGAGCTGTGAGCCGGTCGCGTTCCGGTGTGCTGCGTTGGCCTGAGTGTTCGCGTTGGGCCCGTCCCCCTGCTGCCCGATCGTCTTGGCCGCGTACGCGCGCCTCAAGTCCGCGCGCGTTGTGGTGGGGCTTCGCTGTGGTTGGGGCGCTTAGACTTGACCCGCGCGCCCGCGGCTCAGAACGGGCAGCTATCAGGGGGACGGGGGGAGTGTGGCGACGTCTCCCGCGGCGTTGGCCCCGTTACGGTGTGGCGTTGGTGTTGTTGAGTGTCCACCTGGTGAGATTTCACCGTGATTCGGGGGGCATCACGAGGATTACCCCAGCGTCAACACCCTTACAGCCATGGTGATGCTCACGAAATCCTCGTGATGTAGGCGATCGCCGATGATCATCGCTCTCCACAGGCCGACAAAGCAGGGCGAAACGGGCACGCCAAACGGCGAGGCGTGCCCACATCCTCCCCGTCCCCCTGATAGCTGCCCGTTCTTGGCCGCGCAACCGCGGGTCAAGTCCAAGCGCCCCGGCCACAGCAGAGCCCCACCACAACGCGCGCGGACTTGAGGCGCGGTTGCGCGGCTGAGAGAATGGGCAGCAGGGGGACGGCCAACGCCACGATTGCCGACGAACGTCGAATGACCAACGGCTCGGGGCGAATCACGCCGGGACGCTCACCCGCAACGCGTGCGGCAGCACCGTCCACGTCCGTGCGCCGGCCAGCTCCGACAGCTCGCCGTCGGCGTTGAGCGGTACCGGCCCGCCCGTGACGGTCACCTGGTGGCCGCGCGCCTCCACCACGTCGTGGCGTTCGGGGTGCCGGCCGCGGACCAGCGCGGCGGCGAAGGCCAGCCGGGCCCGCCAGCCGGTCGAGAACGAGACGACGACGTCGACCCGGCCGTCGTCGGGCCGCGCCGACGGCGTCACGGGCGCCCCGCCGCCGATGGTGACGCCGTTGCCGAGCGCGACCATGAGCGCGCGCCGCTCGCCGCCGGCCAGCACGTCGCCGTCGACGGTGACGCGCAGCCGCCAGCCGCGGGCCGACGCGCCGGCGACCGCGCTGCCG
>NZ_QUAL01000356.1 GCF_003579925.1 Jiangella rhizosphaerae
AGCCGGCCTCGTCCACGGCCGGCGGCACCGGCAGCGCCAGCCCGGCCGCGACCAGCGCCCGCGCCAGCGCGCTGTCGTCCCGCCCGCCGACGCGCCCACCGGCCAGCCACCGGTCCACCGTCGCGCGCTGCCGCTGCGTCAGCGTCACCACCCGGAACGGGGTCCCGCCGAACAGCACGCCACCGTCCAGCCAGGCGCCCGGATCCAGCGCGACGCCGAACCCCTCGGGCAGCGTCATGACGCGAACCGCTCGCCCAGCATTCGCAGCGCCGACTCGAGCAGCTCGGTGAGGTCGGCGTCCTCGTGCACCAGCCACTGCTCGTAGGCGGCCAGCGCGATGCCGAGCATCGTCCACGCCAGCGCCTGCGGTTCGAGGCTGTCGGCCGGCACCCCGAGCCGGCGAGCGGCGTACTCGGCCACGACGTCGCGCCAGGCCTGGAACCGCAGCGTGGAATGGGCCAGCAGCGCCGGCACGCCCAGCAGCAGCCGCATGCGCTGGCGGTGCCACGGCACCTCCTCCGGCGGGATCCGGTTGAACTCGATGACCGACGCGCAGACGGCGTCCATCAGCGGCAGGTCGTCGGGGAGGCTGTCGAGGTAGGCGCGCATGCGGTCCAGCTGGGCGTCGAAGTCGCCCCACGGCAGGTCGTTCTTCGAGGCGAAGTAGCGGAAGAACGTGCGCCGCCCGATGCCGGCCGCGGCCGCGATGTCGTCGACGGTGGTGTCGTCGAAGCCACGCTCGGCGAACAGTGTCAGCGCGACGTGACTGAGCTCCGCCTGGGTGGTGGACGGGCGCCGTCCCAGCCTGGGCGCACCGCCCTCACCTGCGGGGGAGCCGTCGTCGGTCGACAATGTCGGGTCACCCCTTCCATTCGGCACTGGGTGCCATTAGTATCCGGACCATACCGCCAACTCGACCTGAAGGAGCATGTCATGAGCCAGACGGATCAGGCAGCGGTGACCGAGCCCGACGACCTCGTCGAGGACGACTCTCTGGTGGAAGAGGTCTCCATCGACGGCATGTGCGGCGTGTACTGAGCGCCGCCGTGCCCGCCATCGACCTGGACCGGGCCTTCGACCTGCACCCGCAGGTCGCGGTGCGGCCAGAGCCGTTCGGGGCGCTGCTGTACCACTTCGGCACCCGCCGGCTCTCCTTCCTCAAGGACCGCACGCTGCTGGCCGTCGTGCGGTCGCTCGCGGCCGAGCCGACGGCGCGAGCCGCCTGCACTGCGGCCGGCGTCACCGGCGCCGACCTGCCCCGGTACCAGCGGGCGCTGGGCGTCCTGGTGCAGTCCCAGATGGTCGTCGAGAGGACGCCATGACCACGCAGCCGAAGCTGGTCGAGCTGTTCGAGCACGGCCTCGACGCCCCCATCTGCCTCACCTGGGAGCTCACCTACGCCTGCAACCTGTCCTGCGTGCACTGCCTGTCCAGCTCGGGCCGGCGCGACCCGCGCGAGCTGAGCACCGAGGAGTGCAAGGCGGTCATCGACGAGCTCGAGCGCATGCAGGTGTTCTACGTGAACATCGGCGGCGGCGAGCCGACGGTGCGGCCGGACTTCTGGGAGCTGGTCGACTACGCGACCGCGCACCGCGTCGGGGTGAAGTTCTCCACCAACGGGGTCAAGATCGACGCCGAGGTCGCGGCCCGGCTGGCCGCCAGCGACTACGTCGACGTGCAGATCTCCCTCGACGGCGCGACCGCCGACGTCAACGACCTCGTTCGCGGCCCGGGTTCGTACGCCACCGCGATCCGGGCGATGGAGCACCTGGCCGCCGCCGGCTTCGCCGGGTTCAAGATCTCGGTGGTCGTGACCCGGCAGAACGCCGGCCAGCTGGACGACTTCAAGGCGATCGCCGACCGCTACGGCGCACAGCTGCGACTCACCCGGCTGCGCCCGTCCGGCCGCGGCGCCGACGTCTGGGACGAGCTGCACCCGACCGCACAGCAGCAGCGGGAGCTCTACGACTGGCTGCTCGACCACGGCGAGAACGTCCTCACCGGCGACTCGTTCTTCCACCTGTCCGCGTACGGCCAGTCGCTGCCGGGGCTGAACCTGTGCGGCGCCGGCCGCGTCGTCTGCCTGATCGACCCGGTCGGCGACGTCTACGCGTGCCCGTTCGCCATCCACGAGTCGTTCCTGGCCGGCAACGTCCGCGCCGAGGGCGGGTTCACCCGGGTCTGGCGCGAGTCGGAGCTGTTCGCCGAGCTGCGCAGCCCGCAGACCGGCGGCGCCTGCACGAAGTGCCGGCACTTCGACTCCTGCCGGGGCGGCTGCATGGCGGCGAAGTTCTTCACCGGCCTGCCGCTGGACGGGCCGGATCCGGAGTGCGTGCAGGGCTACGGCGCCGACGCGCTGCTGGCCCGTGGCGACGTCCGCCCCCCGAAACCGGGCGTCGACCACTCCCACCGGACCGCGCCCGCGCGCAGCCCCCGCCGCGGGCACGGTCCGGTCCCGGTCACCATCACGCGCCGGCGTCCCGAGCGGCCGCCGGTCAGCGCGTGCGAGGAGAGCCCGCTCGCGGGCCTGGATCTCAGCGGGGCGCGTAGCAGCACCTGACATCCGAAGGAGGCGCGCAATGGGGCGTGTCGAGGGCAAGGTCGCGTTCATCACCGGAGCGGCGCGCGGGCAGGGCCGCAGTCATGCGGTCCGGCTGGCCCAGGAGGGCGCCGACGTCATCGCGATCGACCTGTGCGGCCCGGTGCCCGGCATCGGGTACCCGCCGGCCACACCGGACGACCTCGAGCAGACCGTCAAGGACGTCGAGGCGCTGGACCGCCGCATCGTCGCCCGCCAGGCCGACGTCCGCGACCGCGACGCGCTGAAGGCGGCCATCGACGAGGGCGTCGCCGAGCTCGGCAGGCTGGACATCGTCGTCGCCAACGCCGGCATCTGCATCCTGGCGCCGTGGGACGAGGTGACGCCGGAGATCTTCCGCGACACCATCGACATCAACCTCACCGGCGTCTGGAACACCGTCCAGCTGGCCGCGCCGCACCTGGTGGCGGCCGGCGGCGGGTCGGTCATCCTCACCAGCTCGGCGGCCGGGCTCAAGGGGCTGCCGTTCCTCACCCCGTACGTCGCCGCCAAGCACGGCGTCGTCGGGCTCATGCGGGCGTTCGCCCACGAGCTGGCCGAGCACCACATCCGGGTCAACAGCGTCCACCCCACCGGCGTCGACACCCCGATGGGCGCGGGCGACGGCATGGCCCAGATCGGCGCGTGGCTCGAGCAGCACCCGCGCCTGGCCGGCATGTTCACCAACAGCCTGCCGGTCGACATCACCCAGCCGGTCGACATCAGCAACGCCGTGCTGTTCCTCGCCTCCGACGAGGCCCGCTACGTCACGGCGCTCACCATGACCGTCGACGCCGGCAACACCCAGTACTGAGGAGGCGGTCAGCCATGGGCCGACTGGACGGGAAGGTCGCGCTGGTCACCGGCGCCGGACGAGGGCAGGGCCGGGCCCACGCGCTCACGCTCGCCCGCGAGGGCGCGGACGTCGTCGCGGTCGAGATCGGCGCACAGATCGACACCGTCGGCTATCCGATGGGCACGCCGGAGGACCTGGCCGAGACGGCCCGGCTGGTCGAGGAGCTGGACCGCCGCGTCGTCGCCGTCCAGGCAGACGTGCGCGACCAGGCCGCGCTGGACGGCGCCGTCGAGCAGGGCCTGGCCGAGCTGGGCCGTCTCGACATCCTCATCGCCAACGCCGGCATCTGGTCGCTCGCCCCGTTCTGGGAGATGAGCGAGCCGCAGTGGAACGACATGGTCGACGTCAACCTCACCGGCGTCTGGAAGTCGGCCAAGGCGGTCGCGCCGCACATGATCGAGCGCGGCTCCGGCGCCATCGTCATGACGTCGTCGGTGAACGGCCTCGAGCCGGGCGCGAACTACGCCCACTACATCGCCGCCAAGCACGCCGTCATCGGGTTGATGCGCAGCGTCGCGCTGGAGCTGGCACCGCACGGTGTGCGCTGCAACGCCGTCTGCCCCGGTGCCATCGACACCGGCATGACGAACTGGCAGGGCGCCTACGACATGTTCGCCGGCCACGAGGGCGGCAGCCGTGAGGACCTGGAACGCGGCGGACGGGGCTTCCACGCGCTCAAGGGCGCGGGGATCCTGTCGCCGCAGGTCATCGCGGACGCTGCGCTCTGGCTGGTCTCCGACGAGGCGGCGGCGGTCACCGGGGTCGCCGTTCCCGTCGACGCCGGGCACCTGCTGATGCCCGGGATCAACGCCGCACCGGTGGAGTGAGCCGGACCGAGGAGAGGGGGCACGCAATGGGGCGTGTCGATGGCAAGGTCGCCTTCATCACCGGGGCGGCGCGAGGTCAGGGCCGCAGCCACGCGGTGCGGCTGGCGCAGGAGGGCGCCGACATCATCGCGGTCGACATCTGCGGGCAGATCGACACCGTGCCGTTCCCCATGGCCACGCCGGAGGACCTGGCCGAGACCGTCAAGGAGGTCGAGGCACTGGACCGGCGCATCGTCGCCGTCCAGGCCGACGTGCGCGACTACGACGCCGTCCGTGGCGCGCTCGACGACGGCGTCGCCGAGCTGGGCCGCCTCGACATCGTCGCGGCGAACGCCGGCATCAGCGAGCTGGGCATCCCGACGGCGGACATGGACGAGCGGAGCTGGCAGAACACCATCGACGTCAACCTGACCGGCGTCTGGCACACCTGCAAGGCCGCCGTGCCGCACCTGCGCGCCGCCGGCGGAGGGTCGATCGTCATCACCAGCTCCGGCGCGGGGCTGAAGGGGATGGCGAACCTCGCCGCCTACGTCTCGGCCAAGCACGGCGTCGTCGGCCTGATGCGCACGCTCGCCAACGAGCTGGCGCCTGACTTCATCCGGGTGAACTCGGTGCATCCGGGCGTGGTGAACACCCCGATGGTGCAGAACGACGCGATCTACCGGCTGTTCCGGCCCGACCTGGACGAGCCGACCCGTGACGACGCGCTGGACGTGTTCACGTCGCTGCACGCCCTCGACATCCCCTGGCTCGAGGCCGTAGACATCTCCAACGCGGTCCTGTTCCTGGCCTCTGACGAGGCGCGATACATCACCGGCGTGACCCTGCCGGTGGACGGCGGTTTCTTCGTGAAGTGAGGAGAGCATCGATGGGCAAGCTCGACGGCAAAGTCGCCTTCATCACCGGCGCGGCGCGCGGCCAGGGCCGCAGTCACGCGGTCCGGCTGGCGCAGGAGGGCGCCGACATCATCGCGGTCGACCTGTGCAAGCAGATCGACTCCGTGGCGTACCCCATGTCGACCCCGGAGGACCTGGCCGAGACCGTCAAGGAGGTCGAAGCGCTGGACCGGCGCATCGTCGCCACCCAGGCCGACGTGCGCGACCGCGAGGGACTGCAGGCGGCGTTCGACGACGGCGTCGCCCAGCTCGGCGGCGTCGACATCGTGCTGGCCAACGCCGGCATCGCGCCGATGGGCGTCACGGTCCTGCCGAACGAGTGGGACGACGTCATCGCCGTCAACCTCACGGGCGTCTACAACACCGTCGAGGTCGCCAAGCAGGCGCTCATCGAGCGCGGCGGCGGCGCCATCGTCATCACCAGCTCGACCGCCGGCATCAACGGCATCGGCGGCAGCCAGCCCGGTGGCCTGGGCTACACCGCGTCGAAGCACGGCGTCGTCGGGCTGATGCGCTCGTACGCGAACGTGCTGGCCGAGCACTCGATCCGGGTCAACACCGTCCACCCGACCGGCGTCAACACGCCGATGGTCGTCAACGACGTCATGCAGGAGTTCCTGGCCCAGGACCCAAGCCTGTCCAACGCGATGGCCAACGCACTGCCGGTGCCGATGGTCGAGCCGGTGGACATCTCCAACGCCATCCTCTGGCTGGTCTCCGACGACGCCCGCTACGTCACCGGGGTGACGCTCCCCGTCGACGCCGGCTTCACGAACAAGAAGTGAGGTCACATGACGGCGCTGACGCAGGTCCGCGACCGCGTGCGCACGCACCTGGTGGGCCGCGACCGTGAGCTCGACCTCGTCCTGGCCGCCGTCGCCGCCGGGCGGGACATCGTCCTGGAGGGCCCGCCCGGCACCAGCAAGAGCACGCTGCTGCGGGCCATCACCGCCGAGTGGGGCATCCCGCTGGTGTTCGTCGAGGGCAACGCCGACCTCACCCCGGCGAAGTTGGTCGGCCACCACAACCCGGCCCGGGTGCTGCGCGAGGACTACAGCCCCGAGAACTTCGTCGACGGGCCGCTGCTCGCGGCCATGCGCGCCGGCGGCTTCCTCTACGTCGAGGAGTTCAACCGGGCGCCGGAGGACACCCTGAACACGCTGCTCACCGCGATGGCCGAACGGCAGATCGCGGTGCCGCGGGTCGGCACGATCGCGGCCGCGCCGACGTTCCGGGTGATCGCGTCCATGAACCCGTTCGACAACGTCGGCACCACCCGGCTGTCGACCAGCGTCCACGACCGCCTGTGCCGGCTGGCGATCGGCTATCAGGACGCCGAGGCCGAGCGGGGCATCGTCGCGCTGCGGGCGCCGCTGCCCGACGTCGACCCGCTGCTGTACGGGCGGCTGGTCGCCGATGCCGTCGCCGTCACCCGGGCGACCCGCGAGCACGAGGACGTCCGGCAGGGCAGCAGCGTGCGCGGCGCCATCGACCTCACGCTGGTCGCGGGTCCGCTGCTGGGGCTGGCCGGCGTCGTCTCGCCGTCGGACCAGCGCTACCCGGACGTCGTGTTCGACGCGATGGTCGTGGCGCTGTCCGGGCGGATCTTCCTCGACGAGGCCGTCGAGACGACGCCGGAGCGGGTGCTGCGGTCGATCTGGGAGGACCACTTCATCCTCCAGCCGGCCACCGCCGCGCCGGGTTGAAGGACGGTCGAGGCGTCGTCGCCGGTGCGGCGGCGGGCCTCGTCGCCGGACCGCTCGAGAGAGCTGCGGCCGCTGCGGCGGCGGCCGAAGCAGCTCGACGCCGACCCCGTCCTGCACGACGTGTCGTCGTCCGGTGGCGGCGGGGGCCTGGTGGTGCCGGGCGGGCTCCCGCCGCCGGGCCCCCGCCGGGTGCCGCCGGGCTCGGGCGCGCCGGGCACGACGGACGAGGCGGCGACCCT
>NZ_QUAL01000355.1 GCF_003579925.1 Jiangella rhizosphaerae
CGCAGCGCCGCCGTCGCCGACGCCAGCAGCGCCTCGGCCACGGCGGCGTCGACGTCGTCGCGGCCGACCGCGAGCCGGTAGCCGCCGGCCACCGCCTCGACCGCCACCGGATGGCCGTTGAGCGCCTTGCGCAGCCGCGACGCCGCCGCCTGCACGGCGTTGGCCGGGTTGGCCGGGCGGCCGGCCCACACGTCGTCGACGATCGTCTCGACTCCGACGACCCGGCCGGGCGCCAGCGCCAGCCGCGCGAGCAGCGCGCGCACGCCCGCGCCCGGGATCTCACCGGCGGCGCCCACGCGCACCGGTCCGAGGATCGAGACCTGCATGCTCCTAGGATCTCCTGAACGCGGGACGGCACCACGTCCGCCTCGCGGGAAGAGGAGACTCCGCGATGACCGACGTGCTCGATCAGGCCCGTGGCTGGCTGGCCGACGACCCCGACCCGGCCACCCGAGCCGAGCTGCAGACGGTGCTCGACGCCGCCGCGGCCGGCGACGACGCCGCGGCCGCGGACCTCGCCGACCGGTTCGCCGGCTTCCTGCAGTTCGGCACCGCGGGCCTGCGCGGCGCCATCGGCGCCGGGCCGAACCGGATGAACCGCGCCGTCGTCATCCGCGCCGCCGCCGGCCTGGCCGCCTACCTGCGCGAGGCCCGCACCCCCGCCGACGGCTCGCGGCACCGCGTCGTCGTCGGCTACGACGCGCGCTACCGGTCGTCGGACTTCGCCGCCGACACCGCGGCCGTCCTGACCGCGGCCGGCATCGAGGCGCTGGTCATGCCCCGGCTGCTGCCGACCCCGGTGCTCGCGTTCGCGGTGCGGCACCTGTCCGCCGACGCCGGCGTCATGGTGACGGCCAGCCACAACCCGCCGCAGGACAACGGCTACAAGGTGTACCTCGGCGGGCCGGACGGCGGCTCGCAGATCGTCTCGCCGGCCGACGCCGGGATCGCCGCGCACATCGACGCCGTCACGTCCGTCGCGTCGGTCCGGCGGGCGGAGTCGGGCTGGACCGAGATCGGCGAGGAGGTCGTGACGGCGTACCTGGCGGCCGCCGCTGGGGTGGCCGAGCGCGGCGGGCCGCGCGAGGTGCGCATCGTGCACACGTCGCTGCACGGCGTCGGCGGCGCCACCGCCGGCGAGGCGCTGCTCCGGGCGGGCTTCACCGACCTGCACACCGTCGCCGAGCAGGCCGAGCCCGACCCCGGCTTCCCCACCGTCGCGTTCCCGAACCCCGAGGAGCCCGGCGCCATCGACCTCGCGCTGGCGCTGGCGCAGCGGGTCGGCGCCGACATCGTCATCGCCAACGACCCCGACGCCGACCGGTGCGCCGTGGCGCTTCCGGCGCGCGACGGCACCGGCTGGCGGATGCTGCACGGCGACCAGGTCGGGGCGCTGCTCGGCGAGCACCTGGCCCGGCGCGGACGCACCGGGGTGCTGGCCAACTCGATCGTGTCGTCGCGGCTGCTCGGGCGCATCGCCGCCGCACACGGGCTCGAGCACGCCGAGACGCTGACCGGGTTCAAGTGGATCTCCCGGGTGCCGGGCCTGGCGTACGGCTACGAGGAGGCGCTGGGCTACTGCGTCGACCCCGAGTCGGTGCGCGACAAGGACGGCATCTCGGCGGCCGTGCTGGTCGCCGAGCTGGCCGCGCGGACGAAGGCGGCGGGCCGGACGCTGTGGGACGTCCTCGACGACCTCGCCGTCGCGCACGGCCTGCACGCCACCGACCAGCTCTCCGTCCGCGTCGACGACCTGTCGCTGATCGCCGGCGCGATGGCCCGGCTGCGCTCGGCTCCGCCGGCGTCGCTGGGCGGGTCCGGCGTCGTGACGGCGGACGACCTGCTCGCCGGCGACGGCGGGCTGCCGCCGACCGACGGCCTGCGCTACCTGACCGCCGACGCCACGCGGGTCGTCGTCCGGCCCAGCGGCACCGAGCCGAAGCTCAAGTGCTACCTGGAGGTCGTGGTCCCGGTCGACGGCGGCGACGTCGACGCCGCGCGGGCGGTCGCGGCCGGCCGGCTGGCCGCCGTCCGCGCCGACGTCGCCGCGGCTCTAGGGTTGTCGTCATGAGCGCCGAGGAGCCCGACCAGCGGCTGATGCGGGTCTCGCACGCCGACCGCGACCGGATGGTCGAGATCCTCCGCGACGCGGCGGCGGACGGCCGGCTCGACACCGACGAGCTCGAGGAGCGGGTGGAGCGAGCGCTCACCGCGCGGACGTTCGCGGACCTGGAGCCGCTGACGGAGGGCCTGCCGGTCGCCGCGCCGACGCCGGCGCCAGTGCCCCGGCCGGCCGGGGCCGATGACGTCGTGCGGTGGCAGGCGGCCGGCCAGCGGTTCCGCCGCGAGGGCGCCTGGACGGTGCCGGAGGTGATCGAGCTCGGCGTGATCGGCGGATCCGCCCGGCTGGACTACACGCTGGCGCGGCTGCCGGAGGGTGGCCGCAGCACGCTGCGCCTCGCGGCATCAGGCAGCCGGGTGCGGCTGATCGTCCCGCCGGGGGTCGGGGTCGACCTGAGCGGGGTCATCGCGACCGGAGGCCGCATCCGCGACCACACCTCCCGGCACGCGGCGCCGGGAACGCCGGTGACGCACGTGATCGTCGTGACCGGCACGACGTTCGGCGGAAGCCTCCGGGTGGAGGTCTCCCGCGCGACGTAGAACGTCAGGGCTCGCGCGCCTCGGGCCGCGGACCGGTCGTCGAGCGGACGACCAGCTCGGCCGGCAGCACCTCGTGCCTCGGCGCGAGCGAGGGGTCGTCGACGCGCTCGTTCAGCAGCGCGACGGAGCGGGCGGCCATCGCGGCCAGCGGCTGGCGCACCGTCGTCAGCCCGAGCGTCGGCCAGGACGCCTGGCGCACGTCGTCGAACCCCGCCACCGAGAGCCGCGCCGGCACCGGGACGCCCAGGGCGGCGGCCGCGTTGAGGGCGGCGAACGCGACCTGGTCGTTGAGGCCGACGATCGCCGTCGGCGGGTGCGGGCCTGTCAGCAGCTCCGTCGCCGCCCGCACGGCGCGGTCGTAGTCGAAGCCGGTCTCGACGACGCGCGCCTCCGGGAGGCCGCGCTCGGCCAGCCGGTCGCGGATGCCGGCCAGCCGCCGCGCGGACGTGCTCGCCCCGGGCAGGCCGGCCAGCACCGCGATGCGCCGGTGCCCGAGCCCGGCCAGGTGGTCGACGACGGCGGCCGCGCCGGCCGGGTGGTCGCCCTCGACGGTGTCGCAGCCGGCGTCGACGACCCGGTTGGCCAGGACGACCGGGAACCGCCGCGCCACCAGGCCGGCCACGGCGGCGGACCCCTCGACCGCGGCGGTGAACACGATGCCGTCGACCCGCTGCTGGAGCAGCAGCTCGACCGCGTCCTCGTCACCGCCCGCGGCGTTCTGCAGCAGCATGTGCTGCCGGCGCGCGCCGAGGCAGGCGGCGATCTCTTCGAGGAACTCCGGGTAGAACGGGTTGGTGAGGTCGGACACGACCACGCCGACCAGCCCGGTCCGGCTGGTCACCATGCTGCGGGCTGCCGCGTTGGGGGTGTAGCCGAGCTCCCGGCTGATGGCCAGGATCCGCTCGCGGGTGGCCGCCGCGACCCGGCCGCCGTTGAGCGCCCGCGACACCGTCGCCTGCGACGTGCCCGCCGCCCGCGCGATGTCGACGCTGGTCGGCGGGCGCCCCGCGCCCACGGGCGGCTTCCCCATGCGGGTCAGTCTCGCACGCCCCCGAACGCGTGGCCGGTCCACTCCAGCGACGCGCCCGTGTGCGCGGCCGCGCGGATGTCGCCGGACCGGGCGTGCCCCTCGAACAGTTCGACCCGCGACGCCCGGCCGCAGACCTCGCCGAGCAGCGCGCTCGACGCCGGATCGGTGATCTCCTGGTACGTCACCGTCTTGAGGTACTTCCCGACCCACAGCCCGCCGGTGTAGCGGGCCGCGCCGCGCGTCGGCAGCACGTGGTTGGTGCCGATGACCTTGTCACCGAACGACACCGTCGTCAGCGAGCCGAGGAACAGGCTGCCGTAGTTGCGCAGCCGGGACAGCGCGGCCCGCGGGTCCGCCGTCAGCACCTCGACGTGCTCGAACGCCCGCTCGTCGGCGAGCGCGTACGCCTCCTCGAGGGTGTCGACGACGTGCACCTCGCCGTGGTCGCGCCAGGCCGGCCCGGCCATGTCCCTGGTCGGCATGCCGGGCAGGATCTCCTCGACGTGCGCGATGGCCGCGCGGGCGACGTCCTCGCTGGTGGTGATGAGGACGGCGGGCGAGTCGGGCCCGTGCTCGGCCTGCGACAGCAGGTCGACGGCGACGGTGAACGGGTCGGCGGTCTCGTCGGCCAGCACCAGGATCTCCGTCGGCCCGGCGAACAGGTCCAGCCCGACGCGCCCGTAGAGTTGCTTCTTCGCCTCGGCGACGTAGGCGTTGCCCGGGCCGGCGATGAGGTCGACCCGCGGCACCGTCTCCGTTCCCAGCGCCAGCGTGCCGATCGCCTGGACGCCGCCGAGCAGGTAGATCTCGTCCGCGCCGGCCAGCGACATCGCGGCGATCGTGGCGGCCGGGACCTCGCCGCGGATCGGCGGCGTGCACGCGGCCACCCGCGGCACGCCCGCGACCTTCGCCGTCACGATCGTCATGTGCGCCGACGCGGTCAGCGGGTAGCGACCGCCCGGGATGTAGGCCCCGACCGACGCGATGGGGAGGTGCTTCTGCCCCAGGTGCACGCCGGGCAGCGTCTCGACCTCGAACTCCTGGAGCGACGCCAGCTGCCGCTCGGCGAACCCGCGGACCTGCGCCTGCGCGAACCGGATGTCCTCGAGCGCCTGGTCCGGCACCGTCGCGACGATCCGCTCGATCTCCTCCTCGTCCAGCCGGAACGACGGCGGCGACCACGAGTCCAGCTGCTCGGAGTACGTCCGGACGGCGGTGTCGCCGCCGGCCTCGATGTCGGCGAGCATGCGCGCGACGGTGGCCGTGACGGCGGCGGCCTCGGCGCTGCGGTCGACGGTGGCCGAGCGGTCCTTGAGCGTCTTCATGTCGTGCCTTCCCGGTGGTCAGTGGGTGTGTATACGTATACACCCACCGGACCTCACCGCGCGAGGAGGCGTTCGCTCAGCTCCCACAGCCGGCGGGCCGACTCCGGGTCGACGGCATGCGGCACGACCTCCGAGGACACCTCCTCGGCGCCGAAGTCGATCGGCCGCGGGGTGTCCAGGGGCGAGACGTCGTTGTCCTTGAGGTAAACGCCGCCGATGCCGTCGAGCAGCGGGCTGGTGGCCCCGAACACCGGCGTGCTCGCGCCCTGCTGCGGCGTCTTCATCTCGCGGTCCGGGTCGATGACCGGCCGACCGGCGTCGTCGAGCAGTCCCATGGCGCGCAGCTGGTCGTCGCTGAGGAAGTCCGGCGGCGCCTGGCCCTCGGCCCGCCACGGCCCCAGGCTCGTCGTCACGACGATGCCCGGGTGCGCCGCGTAGCCGCGGATGCCGTCGGCGGCCCAGCGGCGGTCGAGCTCGACGGCGAACAGGACGTTGGCGGTCTTGGACTGGCCGTAGCCGAGCATGCCGAGGTCGTCGTAGCCGGACTCGAAGTGCGGGTCGTCCCAGCGGATGTCGGAGAGCCGGTGACCGCCGGACGTGGTGTTGACGACGCGGGCGCCCCGGGCGGCGCGCAGCGCCGGCAGCAGGGCGAGGGTGAGCTGGAAGTGGCCCAGGTGGTTGGTGGCGAACTGCGACTCGTAGCCGCGGGCGTCGCGGACCAGCGGGCCGCCCATGATGCCGGCGTTGTTGAGCAGGTGGTGCAGCGGGCGGCCGGAGTCGAGGTAACGGGCGGCGAAGGCGTCGATCGAGGCCGGGTCGAGGAGGTCCAGCCGGACGAGCTCGACCCGCTCGATGTCCGCCACCGCGGCCGCCGCGCGCTCGGGGTTGCGGGCGCCGACGACGACCGAGGCGCCGGCCTTGCTGAGCGCCCGGGTGATCTCCAGGCCGATCCCGGCGTGGCCGCCGGTGACGACGGCGTGGTGGCCGTTCAGGTCGATGCCCTTCAGGACGTCGTCGGCGGTCGAGGCGGCGGTGAATCCGGTTCCGATGGGGTGCTGCCGATGTGTCATGCCACCAGCGTGCTCGCGATGGGCCGTACGCTGAATATTTGTCGGTCCGCATTTCTTGCGCGATAGTACGGACGTGAGTGACGATCAACTCTCCGAGGTGCTCGACCTGGTCGAGATCCGCGGCCTGGTGTCCGGCGGCATCGCGGTGCGCGGCCCCTGGTTCTCCCGCGCGGAGCTGCTCGACCGCCTCAAGTTCTTCGCGCTGGTGTCCGGCCGGGTCCGGCTGACCACCGACGTCGGCGGGCCGATCGACCTCGAGCCGGGCGACGTCGCGATCCTGACCGACCGGCCGTGGCTGCGGCTGGAGGGCGGCACCGGCGACGGGCCGCGCCGCGAGGTGCTGCCGGAGGAGCGCCCGGCCCTGGCCGGCGCCGACCGCGCCACCGACGACGTCCTCATCGGCTGCCGCGTCGACCTCAACCCGGCCGGCCGGGCGCTGCTGATGCAGGCGCTGCCGCCGGTGGCGCACGTCCGGGCCGCGGCCGCCACGGCCGGGCAGCTGCGCGGCTGCCTCGACCGGCTGTTCGACGAGGTGGCCGGCGACCGCATGGGCTCGGCGTTCGCGATCCGGCAGTACGGCCAGCTGCTGCTGCTCGAGGTACTGCGCGCCTACGTCGGCCAGGCCGAGCTGCCGCCGGGCTGGCTGCGGGCGCTCACCGACGAACGGTTGCGTCCGGCGCTGCGGCTCATGCACACCGAACCGGGACGTCGCTGGGGGCTGGAGGAGCTGGCGCGCGCGGCGGCGATGTCGCGGACCTCGTTCGCCGAACGGTTCCGGACGGTGGCGGGCGTGCCGCCGCTGACCTACCTCGGCCGCTGGCGCATGCTGCTGGCCCAGCGGGCGCTCCGCGACGACGACGTCCGCGTCGGGTCGCTGGCGTACGACCTCGGCTACGCGTCGGAGAGCGCGTTCAGCACCGCGTTCAAGCGGGAGGTCGGCGAGTCGCCGCTGCGCTACCGGTTCCGGGTCCGCGACGGCGCCATCTCGAATGGCGGGACCAGCGCCTAGATGTACTCGGCCATGAGGTTGGTGACGGCGTGTCGGGTTGAACGGGTGAGAGCCCCCGGGTGGGGTGTGGCTTGTCGAAGGCTG
>NZ_QUAL01000357.1 GCF_003579925.1 Jiangella rhizosphaerae
GGCCACGCGGCCGGCCTGGCCGCTCGCGCACCTGCGCGACCGCCTCGCCGGCCCCGGGCGGCTGGCGGAGCTGCGGCTGGACGGCCGCTCGGTCCGGGCGGCGCTCGACGCGACCACGAGCACGCTCGATCCGTCCGACGAGGCCCGGTTCCGCGCTCTGGGGACGCTGCCGGCCGACCTCGTCGACGTCGAGTCCGCGGCCGTGCTCTGGCAGGCCGGCCGCGCCGAGTCCCGCGACCTGCTGGAGCGGCTCTGCGACGTGCGGCTGCTGGAGCCCGCGACACCGGACTGCTACGGCTGGCACGGCCTCATTGGCAGCTACCTCCGCGACGATCCGGTGCGCAGCGATCCAGCGAGCGCCCGCCGTGTCCTGCGCCAGGCGCTCGCGTCGCTGGCCAACGCGCGCGATCGGCTGCGGCCCGGCGACCGCCCGCACCATCCGATCGTCGCCGCCGTCGTCGGCTCCGACGACACCGCCGGCGTCACGTTCGCGGACCGAACCGACGTGCATGCCTGGGTGCATCCGCGCAGCGCGCTGTTCCTCGGGCTCGCCCGCGACGGCCTGCGCTCGGGCGACGACGACCGTGCCGTCGAGGCCGCGGCGCTGGCCGTTCACTTCGACTCCGTCGTCACCGAGTGCTGTACCGCGCACGAGGTGTCCGCCGGCCTGCTCCGCGTCGTCACCACCACACCGCTGCCGCCGAGCGCGGAGCACTTCCTGGCCGCGGCGCGGCACAACCTCGCCTCCACCCTCGCCGACCAAGGCCGGCTGGCGGAGGCGCACGACGCCGCCGAGCAGGCGATCGCCACCTGGCGGCGGCTCGGCGACCGCTACGGCGAGGCCGCCATGCTCAACAACCTCGCCCTCCTGCACGGCCGCTCGGGCGACTACACCGCCGCGGCCGCGGTGATGCGCCGCTGCATCGACGCCGCCGACGCGCTGCCCCTCGTGCTGCGGGCCCGCACCATGCGCAACCTGGCGTATCTCCTCGCCCGCGACGGTGACGCCGAGGGGGCGACGGACATGCTGACGGCCGCGCGGGAGCTCCACGCCCACGTGCCGGGCTCGTACGAGTGGTACGACGCCCTCAGGATCGAGGCCCACGCCCGGCTCGCGGCCGGTGAGCCGGCCGCGGCGATCACGTCGGCCCGGGCGGCGCTCGGAGCGGCCCGCGAGATGCGCTCCGTCCGGCTGATGGCCCAGTCGACCGTCCTCCTGGCCAGGGCGCGTCGGCTGGCCGGCCAGGACAGCCGGCACAGCGCCGCCGAAGCGCTGCAGCGTCTGGCCGAGACGGGCGTGCAGGACGTCCAGACGACCTGCGAGGCTCTGGCCGAGCTGGCCCACGCGCACCGCGCCTCGGGTGACCTCGCGAGCGCGGACGCGTGCGTCGACGAGGCGTCCCGGCTGATCGACCTGGCCGGGAACGCCGGCACACGGTGGGCCGACGAGCTGCTCGGCCAGTTCGTGACCGTTCACGCAGCGTCGGGCGATGGGTGAGCGTTTGGTGTTGCCGGGGCAACACCAAACGTTCACCCATCGAGGCGCATGCCGGTACCTGGCGGTTCTCCTAGGCCGGAGGACGCGGTTCGGCGACGACCTGCAGGCCGAGCACCGATTCGGCGTCGCGCACGGACTCGTCCTCGAGATAGCGGTGCAGGTACGGGACCCGGGCGAGCGACGTGATGGCGAACCGCCTGGCCACGGCTTCGACCATGGCGGTTCCGGTGTGGTACTCGCGGTGCCGCTCCTTCCAGCGCGGCAGCGAGCCGGGTGCGGCGTAGAAGCGGTCGGCGATGGCGTCGTCGGCGTACTCGTGCGCGAACTCGTCGAGCAGCAACCGGCCGCCCGGCCACAGCAGGGAGCGGGTGGTGTCGAGGGCGCTGTCCAGGTCCGCCACGTGGTGCAGCGACAGCGAGAAGACGACCGCGTCGTAGGGAGCGTCGCGGAAGCCGCAGATGTCGGCGATCCGCACGCCCGGCCGGGCGAGCGCCGGGTCGATGTCGATCGCGGTGACCTCGTACCCGCGGGCGCGCAGCCGGTCCGCCAGTGCGCCGTCGCCGCAGCCCGCGTCGAGGACCCGTGCCGGGCAGGCTGGGAGGTGGCCGTCGAAGAAGTCCATGCCTCCACCCTGCGGGCCGCGAGCCATCACCACAACTGCAGGTTGAGCAGAGGAGGTATACGTTCGACGCATGCTGGAGACGTGGTCGCTGCGGGTGCTGGTCGAGGTCGCGGAGCGCGGCTCGTTCTCGGCGGCGGCGAACGCGCTGACGATGACCCAGCCCGCCGTCTCGCGGCAGATCGCCGCGCTGGAGCACAGGGTCGGCGTCGCGTTGTTCCGCCGGGTCCCGCGCGGGGTCGCACCCACCGCCGCGGGCACCATCGCCATCGACGAGGCGCGCGCGATCCTCGGCCGGTTGGCGGGCATGGAGGCCCGACTGGGGGCGTTCGCTGAGCTGCGCACCGGTCTCGTGCGCGTCTCGGCCTTCCCCAGCGCCAACACCGAGTTCGTGCCCGAGGCGATCCGGCGCTTCAGCGACCTCTACCCCGGCGTCGACGTCAGCCTGGTGGTCGGCGGATGGCGGGCGATCCGCTCCGGCGACGTCGACGTCGCGCTGGTCACCGACTGGGACCGGGTCGACGACGACGGCGTCGCCCTGGTGCCGCTGCTGGAGGAGGAGCACCGGGTGGCGCTGCCGGCCGAGCACCGCCTGGCCGGGCTGACGACGGTCCCGCTGCGCGAGCTGCGCGGCGAGACGTGGATCGAGGGCAGCCACCCGGACTGCCTCGGACCGCTGGAAGGTCTGGAGAAGGCGCTCGGCGGGCCGCCCCGCATCGGCTTCACCTGCGACGACTGGACGGGCAAGCAGGCGCTGGTCGCGGCCGGCATGGGTGTCACCATCATCTCGACGCTGGCCGGCTCGGCTGTGCGCCCCGACGTCGCGCTGCGCCCGGCCTCCCCCGCCCTGCCGCGACGGCACGTCCTCGCCGCCGTCGCCCCACCGGCGACGAGGACCGCCGCGGCGAGCGCGATGCTGATTGTGCTGACCACGCTCGCCGCCGGCTACCACTGACGCACCCCCCGCTGGAGGGAACGCCTACTCCTCCGGCGCCTCCTCAGGCTCGAACGGCGCGAAGTAGGGCCACAGCGGCGCGTCCGGACCCCACGCCCCCGGCCGGCCGGCGGCGTCGGCCGTCGTGAAGGCGGCGGGCGCCGACGCGGTGACGCCGCCGCCGGCGCTGTGCGCCGTGACGATCCACGCGTAGGTCGTGCCCGGCTCCAGCCCCGTCCAGTCCACCGAGGCGACGGAACCGGACGGCACGGTCACCTCGCCGAGCGACTCCGCCGGGGCGTAGAGGGCGATCGCGTCGGTCTGGAACGTGGTGGTGCGGGTCTGCAGGTCGACCGGCAGCACCATGTTGTCCTCGTCGCCGTTGTACCGGCCGTTGGTGTCGAACTCGGTCGCCCCGAAGTCGGCCAGCAGCGGCGAGTACGTGTCGACGATGAGCTCGGACCGGTCGACGTCGAACTGCAGCAGCCGGAAGAAGCTGGCGCCGAACTGCAGCTGGTCGTCGGGCTCGTACCCGCCGATCTCGGTGAGCCCGAGCCGCTCGGCGGACACCGTGTAGAACTGGTAGTCCGCCAGCAGCTCGACGACGCCGCGCGTGATCTCGGTGCCGACCTGCGGCTTGATGTTCGTCGCCACGCCGTGCTCGTGGCCGGCCAGCACCAGGAATACGTTCGGGTTGGGCTCGACCACCCGTCGGAACAGCATCGCCCCGTCCGGCCCCGAGAAGCCGGCCGTGCGCCCGTCGGGCTGCGTCGACGGCACCAGGTAGTCGTGCGAGAGCAGGATGCCGTTGCGGTCGGGGAACCGCTCGAAGACCGAGTCGGCCCACTCGGCCTCCTCCTTCGTGACGCCGTACGAGAGGCCGACCACGACGAAGTCCAGGCCGCCGGCCGAGAAGAGGTCGTAGTGGTTCTGGTTGTCGCCCTCGCGCCACGGGCCGCCGTACGACGCGTGCTCCCACTGGTCGTCCGCGGCGGCGTACCGGTCGGGGCCGTAGTACTGGTTGTACAGCGCCTCCGGCCCGTTCTCGCGGCCGGACTGGTTGTCGTGGTTGCCGGCGATGACGCCGTTCGGGATGCCGGCGCCGTCGAGCACGCCCTGCTGTTCGGAGGAGAACTCGAACTCGCCGACGATCTGCCGGCGCATCGGCTCGTCCAGCGGCGGCCGGATGTTGTTCTCGATGATGTCGCCGGTGTGCGCCGCGTAGGCGATCTTCCGCTCCGCGGCGTTGTCGACGACCCAGTCGACGATGCCCTGGTAGGCCGACGCCCAGACGGCCCGCTCCTCCGGCGTCTCCTGCTCCACCGCGCCCTCGGAGATGTACTGGGTGTCGGTGAAGTGGACGATGGAGAAGTCGTAGGTGTCGGGGTCGGCGAAGCCGTTGGGGTCTCCGGGCTCGATGTCGTCGGCGAACGGGTCCTCGGCGGTGACCAGCACGTGCACCCGCTGCCGGTCGACGTAGCGCTGCTCGACCGTCCCGGACAGGACGGTGCTGCCCTCGACGGCGCCGCGAGCGGTCGCGACGACGTCCCACGCCTGCGTCTCGGTGTTCCAGGCGTGCAGCGAGACCAGCCGCTCGGGGTCGACGACGCCCTCCCAGCGCAGGAACGGCGCGTCGACGTTGCGGCGGACCCGGATGTCGAACCGCTGGTAGGTGATGTCGCGGCTGGTCGGCGCCGCGATCGTGCGCCCGTCGAGCGGTGCCAGATCCTTGGTCGGGACCGGCCGCTCCCCCGGCACCCGCAGCGTGGTCGGCATGGCGGCCGTGCTGCCCTGCCATGCGATGTCCGCGGTGGCCACCTCGGCGCGCGCGAACGACGTGGTCACGTCGCCTCCGCCGGGCGTGGCCACCTCGGCCGACAGCGTCACGGACTCGCCGACGCCGGTGGAGCCGGACGCCGGGGCCAGTTCCGCCGGGACGTCGGGGATGCCGGCGCTGGTGAAGACGATCTCGCGGACGGCGGTGTTGCCCATGACGTCCGTGCCGGTGACCGACAGCGTGTGCTCGCCCGGCATCAGGCCGGGGCCGATCGGCTGGCCGAGCGCGACAGCGGTGCCGTCGAGCGCCACCTCCGGGCCGGACAGCACGCCGGAGGCGTCGCCGAGCTCGACGTCGAGCACCACCGACGACGTGATCGTCTCGCCGGCGGCCGGCGTGCTCGCCGTCACCTCGGGCGCGGTGTTGTCGGTGACCAGCAGCCGGGTGGCGACCTCGCCGGTGGTGGACGACGCGGCGATGGTGTGCTCGCCGTCTGGCAGCGCCGGCGTGTCCAAGTCGGCGCGGATGCCGCGGGCCGGCGCGTCGACGAGGAAGTGCAGGTCGATCTCGCGCAGCGGGTTCACCGTCGAGCCGCAGTCGCCGTCGCCCATCCCGTAGCTGGGCTGCGCGCGGTGCTGCGTCGCCGTCCCCTCCGCCGGCGTGAGCGTCACGTTCGAGACGGTGTAGTCGTCGCGGTTGTCGCCGCAGCTGGTCGGGAACGTCCCGGTGACGAGGTCGATCGTGTTCCAGCCCGGCACCAGCCACTCGTTCGGGACGGTGATCTCCACGCGCTGGCTGACGTAGTCGCCGCCCAGGTCGACCTTCATGCCGTTGACCAGCAGGTAGCTGTGGTAGCGCGTCTCCATCGAGTTGGTCCCGATGTCGAAGGCGACCACGGCCAGGCCGGAGCCGAGGGTCGGGCGCAGCTGCGACGCCGGCGCGTCGATCGTGTAGTGCAGCTCGACCTCGCGCAGCGCCGTCGTGCTGGTGCCGCAGGAACCGTCGCCCATCGTGTAGGACGGCGCGATGTCGCGGCCGGTCGCGGTGCCGTCGGCGACGACGAGCTGCAGGTTGGCGATGGTGAAGTCGTCGCGGTTGACGCCGCACGACTCCTGCCGGGCGCCGGTGACGACGGTGATGACGTTGTCGCCGGGGTGCAGGTACTGGTTCGGGATGGCGAAGTCGACCCGCCGGCCGGCGTGGTCGCCGCCGAGGTCCAGCCGCTTGCCGTTGACCAGCAGGTGGTTGTGGAAGCGCACGTCGATCGAGTTCGTGCCGACGTCGAAGCTGAACGTGGCGACGCCTGCGCCGAGCGTCGGCCGCGTGACCGGCTCGGCGCCGTCGACGGTCAGCTCCGGCACCGCGCCGGGCGTGCCCGCGGGGAACGAGGCGACGACCGGCTGGGTGCCGGACGCGAGCGTCCCGTCGGCCGGGGCGATGTGCGGCGCGCCGGTCGGGGCGTTGTTCACCGTGACGGTGTGCGCGGTGGCGGCGCCGGAGGCGGTCCGGGCGACGATCTCGTGCGGCCCGTTCGCCAGCGTCGTCGTGTCGACCTCGGCCTTGAGCCCCGTGGTGCGCTGCGGGTCGCCGTCGATGACGAAGGTCAGCTCGGCGCGCAGCAGCAGCGACGTGTTCGAGCCGCAGTTGCCGTCACCGAAGGCGTAGGTGAACTCGTTGGCGTCGCCGTCCGCCGGCCCATCTAGCAGGTCCAGCGTGAACTCGGAGAGGATGAAGTCGTCGTGGTTGACGCCGCAGCTCGTGGTGATCGTGCCGGCGACCACCTCGACGGTGTTCTCGCCGGGCACCAGGTGCTCGTTCGGGATCTCCAGGCTCACCCGCTGGTTCACCGCGTCGCCGAGATCGATCCGGTGCGTGCCGTTGATCAGCACGTGGTTGCCGTAGCGCGCCTCGGTCGAGTTGCTGCCGACGTCGAAGCTCAGCGTCGAGGCGCCGACCGTCGGGGTGCCCTGCACCGGAGTGCCGTCGATGGCGAGGCTCGTGACGTCGTCGTCGGCCGTGACCGGCTCGGACGCGACGGTGACGGTGCCCTCCAGGTACGCGCCATCGGCCGGCGTCAGCGTCGGCGGCTGCCCGGCGTCGCGGCCGCGGTCCTCGGCGTCAGCCGTCGCGGCCGGCTCGTCGGACGCGGCCGTCACCGCGTACGAGGCCGGCCAGGTGACGCCGACGAGGACGGCGGCCAGCGCGGCCGCGGCCAGGCCGGCCCTTCTCTTCCGTCTACCGGCACGTGGGGGCAGCGTCATCGGCGGGCCTGTGCTCTCGGGGTCCGTGGGGAAAAGCGCCCCGAATCGTCTCGATCGCCGGAGACCGCCGCCGATCCGGCCGACGAAACGTCGGTGACCGTTGCGTGAACCTTTGTCCCCCCCC
>NZ_QUAL01000358.1 GCF_003579925.1 Jiangella rhizosphaerae
CACGGCCACACCGAGCCCCGTTCCGAGGAGGGCGCGCGGCCCCGCCGGCAACGCACCCGGCGCCGCACCCGCGGCGGCAAGGCCGTCGACGACGGCGGCAGCACCGGCCACGCGCCGGAAGCCGGCTCCAGCGCCGCCTCCTGACCGGCGGCGCACGGACGCACGACACAGCGAAGGGATCCGGCGACCCCACGGGGGACGGGGTCGCCGGACCCCTTCGGGTCCGATGGAGCCTCCCGATGACCGCCAGCGCAGGGGTGGTGTGACCTCGGGGTGGAGGGTGCCGACGGTCACCGGAAGGCAGCGCGGCCGGCGTAGCAGGCGCCCCCTGCGGTCCGGCCGAGCACGGGAGTCCGACGTGGTACCAGCCCGCCGTCATCCCGAACCTGTCGAGCCCGGCTGACCGGGCAACAAGCTGTGCCCAACGCTACGAAGAGCCGCACGCCGGCGGCATCCGTAGTGATTACGTAAATTCTTCCGCGCGGATCGCCGCGATCTTGGTCATCTGCCTCTACCGTTGGCGTGCATGCACGCCACTCACGCGCTGGGTCAGTGGCCACTGGTCGGCCGGTACGACGAGTATGCGGCCGCGCTGCAGGTCCTGACCGGCGACGACCCCGCGACGGGGTACGGCGTGCTGCTGGTGGGCGAGTCCGGCGTCGGCAAGTCGACGCTGGCGAGCCGGCTCGAGGAGGCGGTCGGCGGCGACGCTCATGTGGTGACCGTCACATCGCCGAGCCGCGCGCAGCCGGTCATGCTCGGCGCGCTCGCCCCGTTGCTGACCGATGTCGCCGCGCACGCCGACGCCAGCCCGATCTCGGTGTTCCAGGCCGCGGCCGAGCGGCTCGGCCGCGATGCCGGCGGCCGGCCGGTGATCCTGCGCGTCGAGGACGCCCACCTGCTCGACGGCGCCAGCGCGGGCGTGCTGCGCATGCTGGCGATGTCCAAGCGCGCCCGGCTGCTGGTCACCAGCCGCCCGAACCCCGGCATCCCGGACGACCTCGTCGCGCTGTGGAAGGACGGCTGGCTGCGCTGGATCGACGTCGCGCCGCTGAGCCGCGCCGAGACCACGCTGCTGCTGCGCGAGGCGCTCGGCGGCGTCGTCGGCCGCGACACCGACCGCCGCATGTGGGAGGCGAGCCTGGGCAACCCGCTCTACCTGCGCGAGCTCGTCCGTTCCGCGCTGAGCCGGAACGAGTTGCTGCACAACCACGGGGTGTGGACGTGGACCGGGCCGGTGGTGCCCGGACGGCTGATCGAGCTGGTCACCGCGGAGCTGCGCCGCCGCCCCGACGGCGAGCGCGAGGTGCTGGAGATCGTATCGCTGGCCGAGTCGCTGCCGCTGCCGCTGCTGTTCGAGCTGGCCGACACCGACGCCGTCGACTCGCTGGTCGCGGCCGGCATGCTGGTCGTCGACAACACCACCACGCCGCCGGCCGCCCGGCTCTCGCACCCGGTCTACGGTGAGGCGATCCGCAGTCTGGTGCCGCCGGGCCGGCGCCGTGTGCTGCGCGAGCGCGTGGTCCGCCACCTGCCCGGTCCGCGCGACGCGTCGCTGCCCGACCTGCTGCGCTGGGTGTCGTGGGCGCTCGAGGCGGGGTCGGTGCCCGAGCCGGAGCTGCTGGTCGAGGCCGCCGCGCTGGCCAACCGGCTGCAGCAGGCCGCCGACGCGCGCCGGTTCGCCGATCTCGCGCTGCTCGCCGACCCCGAGGACGGCGTGGTGGCCGGCGCGCTGGCCGAGCGGGCACGAGCGCACCGGGTGCTCGGCGCCGTCGACCGCGCACAGGCCGACCTCGACCAGCTGCGGGCGCTGCCCGCCGAGGTGCTGACGCCGGCGCTGGAGGCGCACGCGGCGATCACCGGCGCCGACGTGCTCTTCCACGGGCAGGCCGATCCCGCGGCCGCGGTCCGGTTGCTGGACGAGGCGCTGCCGCGGGTCGCGGCGTGCCCGCAGTCGTCCGCCGTCGTGCGCGGGCACCGGCTGGCGGTGTTGATGAACGTCGGACGCCGCGGCGACGCGCTGGACGAGGCGGTCGACTTCCTCGACGACACCACGCTGCCGCTACTGGCCCGGATCCAGCTGGCCGCGCCGGTGCAGCTGTCGCTGGCGCGGGGCGGCCGGGTGGCCGAGGCGCTCCGGCTGGGCGAGCGGTACATGGACGCCGCCCGCGAGTCGCTGTCCGAGGCGACCGCGTTCCTCATGCCGCTGCGTGCCGCCATGGTGGTGATCCGGCTGTTCGCCGGCGACGTCGGCGGCGCGGAGCGCATGCATGCCGACGAGTCCGACCTCGACATCGGGCACGTGCACCACCACCGCAACGTTCCTGGGCTGGTCGAGGGCCAGCTCGCGATGGCCCGCGGCCGCTGGTCCGAGGCGTCCGGTCACCTGGGCGGGGCCATCGCCGCCCTGCGCGACGCCGACCCTCGCGGCCTGCTGCCGGCGGCGCTGGCGCTGGCCGCGGAGTCGGCCGTCTGGCTCGGCGACGTCGACGAGGCGGCGCGGTTCCGCGAGGAGGCGCTGCGCCAGCCGGTGCACGAGTCGTCGACGATCTTCGGGCGGCGCCGCCGCACGCTGCTGTGGGTCGGCCTGGCCCGCCGCGAGGCCGACGCCGTCGACCAGGCCCTGGACGCCGCCGACGCCGCGGCCGCCGCGAACCTGCCGCCGGCCGAGCTCGACTCGCTGCACGTCGCCCTGCTCGGCCTGGCGGACGGGCTGCCGACGGCCCGCGAGCTGACGCTGTCCGACGTCGCCGACCGGATGGCCGCGGCCGCCAAGCAGTGCGACGGGCTCACCCGCGCCGACGCGATGGCCGGCTACGCCCGCGCGCTCGCCGACGGCGACACCGAGCTGGCGTCGGCGTTCGAGGCGACCCTGGCCGGCTACGGCGTCTGGACCAACCCGCCGCGGCAGCAGACCATCGCGCTCACCCGGCGCGAGCAGGAGATCGCGCCGCTGGCCGCCGCCGGCATCTCCTCGCGCGACATCGCCCGGCGGCTGAGCATCTCGACCCGCACGGTCGAGAGCCACCTGGCGCGCATCTACGCCAAGCTCGGCATCACCAGCCGCGCGGAGCTCCCGGCCGCACTCAGCGGCCGCTGAGCGCGGCTACCGCCGGCGACGGGTCCGGCGAGTCGGCCGCGTTGGCAGCTCCCTTGAAGGCGATGTGAGTCAGGTACGGACGACGACCACGGGGGTGCCGACCTCGGTGTGCTCCCAGAGCGCGACGGCGTCCTCGAGGTCCTGGCGGATGCAGCCGTCGGAGAGCGGCGTGCCGAGCTGGGAGAGCGTCTGCACCTCGGTGCCGGTGGCTGTGGCGACCGGGAGGTCGTGGAAGCCGATGTTGGAGTTCTGGCCGCGGAAGAACCGCACCATGTACTCCATGGTCTCGGTGCCGTGCCAGCTGACGGCGTCGCGGGACTTGGAGAACACCTCGAAGGTGCCGGTGGGCAGCTGATCGTAGCGGCTGCCCGAGACGTAGTACGTGCGCACCACGGTGTCGTCGGCGTCGACCAGCCAGACCTGTTGCTGGGTGATGTCGAACACGACCCGGTGACCGGAGCCGCTGCCGGACGGGAGCGGCGCGGTGGCGACCGGCTTGACGTCGGGGTCGGCCGGCGGCTGCACGACGACCTTGACCATGGCCGGCCGGGCGGCCTTGGCGGACGCGACGCGGGCGTCGCCACGCGAGGCGTCGTCGCCGTCGCGTTCGGACAGCGGCGGCAGCACGCCCGAACTGGCCGGAACGTCGGGCCCGGTGGCCGTGCCGGCCAGCGCGAACAGGCCGGCGGTGACCGCGAGGGAACAGCTGAGCACGGTGACCCGCACGCCGTGCACACGGGAGCGGCGGCGAACGCGGGAACGACGACGGGACGAGTGCCGCGTGGCCGATCGGGCCGAGACGCCGTAGCGCCCTGCCATCCGCGCTCCTTCGGGTCGGGAACAACCGTCACTCAGCGTACGCCACCACCCGGTCCGGGCGGCGGCGCCGGCATGATCATGCTCTCGGGCGCGCCCGGATAAACGTGACCGACCGGACGAACCCGGTCACGCCGGTGTCACGACCGCCGTCAGGACGCCTCGAGACCGGCCCACGACGCCCGGGTGGACGTGGACGCCCGCCCCTCGGAGCAGTGCTGCAGGTAGTCGCACCAGCCGCACAGGGACGACGGGCGCGCGGGGAACCGGGCGTCGCCGGTGTCGCCGGCCCGGAACGCGGCGTCGGCCTCGGCGCACTCCGCGGCGATGCCGTCGGCGCGGTCGAGGTGACGGGAGAGCGTGCGGTCGTCGTGCTCCCACACCGCGACGGTGCCGGACGGCAGGTGGTGCAGCTCGACCCGGTGGCACGGGGTGCGCAGCGTGCGGGCGGCGGCCGCGGCGTAGACGGCGAGCGCCAGCGAGCTGCGGGCGTCGTCGGTGCTGAGCACGTGCCGGCCGGTCTTGTAGTCGACGATGACCAGTTCGTCGCCGCGCTGGTCGACGCGGTCGATGCGGCCGGTCAGCGACGTGCCGCCGTGGATGAGCCCGACCGTGCGCTCGACGCCGCGGGGTTCGTCGTCGGGGTCGAGCCGGGCGACGTAGCCCGTCACCATGTCGCGAGCCCGGACCCGCCAGAGATCGGCCTGCTCCGCGTCTCGAAAGCCCTCGGCCGTCCAGTACTCGTCGACCATGGCGCCGGCCCGGTGCGGCGTGCGGGCGTCGCGCGGCAGCCGCCACCACCCGGCGAGCGCGTTGTGCACGACGGCGCCCAGCGTGTTGTGCGCCCACGGCGGCCCCTTGGGCGGCGGCGGGCGGTCGAGGTAGGTGAAGCGGTAGCGGCGGGGGCAGTCGAGCCAGGTGTTCAGCCGCGTGGGCGTGGCGCTGTAGAGGCGCCGCGGCATGCCGTCGAGGATGGGCTGGCTCATGTCGTCATTCTTCCGCCCGCCACCGACAGGGTCGCGTCACCCCGCACCCTCGGCGAAGGCCCGGACGGAGTCGGCCACCAGCTGCACGGCGATGGCGGACAGCAGCAGGCCGGCGATGCGGGTGACCAGCAGGATGCCCGACTCCTTCAGCACCCGCAGCAGCACCACGCTGAACCGCATCGACGCCCAGATGCACACCAGGACCACCGCGATGCCCAGCACCAGCGCGAGGAAGTCCCAGCCGCCGTCGGAGTCCTGCACGAACACCATCGTCGCGACGATGGCGCCCGGCCCGGCCAGCAGCGGCGTCCCGAGCGGCACCATCGCGACGTTCCCGCCGGCCGCGGTCTCCGGCTGGTCGGCCTTGCCGGTCAGCAGCTCCAGCGCCACCAGCAGCAACAGCAGTCCGCCGGCGCCCTGCAACGCGGGCAGGCTGATGTGCATGTAGTCGAGGATCGTCTGCCCGAACAGTGCGAACACCGCGATGACACCGGCGGCGACGGCGACGGCCTCCCAGGCCGCCCGCTTGCGCTCAGCCGGCCGCCGGTTGCCCGTCAGGGCCAGGAACACCGGTACGGTGCCCGGCGGGTCCATGATCACGAACAGCGTGACGACGACCTCGCCGAACAGCTGCCAGTTCACCTGGGGACTCCATGGGGGCTCGTGTGGTCGCCGGTCGGCGGGGTCAGCGCCCGCCGGCCAGCGATCGTAGCCGCTCCCACTCCTCCGGCGCGGTGGTGTTGACGCCCAGCTCGTGGTCGAGCTTGCCGGTGCCGTGGTAGTCGCTGGACCCAGTGACGACGAGGTCGAGGTCGCGCGCGATGCGGCGCAGGGTGCGCCGGCTGGCGTCGTCGTGGTCCTGGTGGTCGACCTCGATGCCGTCGAGGCCGGCCTCGCGCAATGCCTCGACGGCCGACGGCGTCAGCGCGCGGCGGGCGCCCTCGCGACCCCACGGGTGCGCGAGCACGCACACGCCGCCGGCCGCGTGCACCAGGTGGATCGCGTCCTCGATGTCGGGCGCGTACTTCGCCGCCCAGCCCGGCCGGCCCTGGCCGAGCCACCAGGCGAACGCCTCCTCGCGGTCGCGCACGTACCCCTTGGCGATCATCGCGTCGGCGACGTGCGGCCGGCCGACGGTGCTGGCGTCGGGCGAGTGGGCCAGGATGTCGGCGACGTCCATCGGCAGCCCGGCCGTCGTCAGCGCGGCGGCGATGCGGGCCAGCCGCGTGCGGCGGTCGTGCCGGACCCGGCCCAGCTCGGCGGCCAGCGGCTCGTACGCGGGATCGACCAGGTAGGCCAGCAGGTGCACGCCGTGGCCGCGCAGGTCCGTCGAGATCTCCGCGCCCGGCACCACCTCGACGCCGGTCTCGTCACCGGCCGCGAGCGCGGCGGCCCAGCCGTCGAAGGTGTCGTGGTCGGTCAGCGCGACGACGTCGAGACCGACCTCCTTGGCTCGCCGGACGACGTTCTCCGGCCGGTCGGTGCCGTCGGAGACGCTGCTGTGGGTGTGCAGATCGATGCGCAACCGGGGCACCCTCGATGTGATCGCTGGACGTCCGATGACCTCACTGATCGTAGCCCCGCGCCAGCCACGGCGGAGGCGTTCCGTACGGCAACAGGTCCGCCTCGTGGCCGAGATCACGCAGATCGACCACCTCGACGTCCTCGAGCAGCAGCACGCCGGCCGACTGCGGGTACAGGATCGCCCACAGCCAGCTGCCGCCCCAGTGACCGGCGTAGACGGCGCGGTCGGCCGGCCCCTCCACGAACCACAGCGGCACCGAGCGGCCCTGCACCTGCACCTTGGCCTGCGGCTCGCCCTCGACCGCCTTGCCCGGGTCGGTGCCCTCCAGCCCTGCGAGCCCGGCGCCGAGCCCGACGCCCTGCTCCTCGGCGACGAGCAGGAAGTCGCCCGGGCCGCCCAGCGGGTTCGGCCCGGTGATCCCGACGCCGGCGGCCCGCACACCGCCGGCGTCGTCGCCGGCGTGGATGACCGCTCCGACGACCCAGCCGCGCGGCAGCGGCCACGGCAGCCACAGCGGCACGTGCGAGTCGCGGGCAAGCTGGTGCACCAGCGACGCGCTCGGCGTCGACACGGGCGCCAGCGGGTACACCTCGCCGTGCAGGTCGCACCTCCACCGGCTCGTCCAGGCGCCGGGCGGACGTGCGGGCGCGCCGCACCGCGGGCAGGTTCGTTCGCCTCTCACACGACGACGCTGACGGCTCGCGTCCGGCCCGTCAAGCGCCTCGCCGCCCACGCCTCGCGCAGGCGCCGGAAATGAACCGTCGCGACCGTTTCGTGAGCGGGGTTGTGGGGCTCCCCGTCCCCCTGCTGCCCATTCTCTTCGCCGCGCAACCGCGCCTCAAAGCGGACCTATTAGGGCGCTTCGCGCCGACGAGGATCCGCTTGACCCGCGATTCCGCGGCCAAGAACGGGCAGCTGATATGAAACTGGCCGTGAGTGGGCAGGGGGTTGCTGCCGACGGAGCTTGCGGAGTCGGCTG
>NZ_QUAL01000360.1 GCF_003579925.1 Jiangella rhizosphaerae
CCGCCCGGTCGTGGTGACCGGGCGGGCGGCGTCGGTGTCTGAAGGGCGCCGGGGTCAGGCGCCGTACGGCTTGGCGCTCACGACCTCGACGGTGATGGTGCTGCCGTTGGGGGCCTGGTAGGAGGCCTTGTCGCCGACCTTCTTGCCGCTGATGGCGGCGCCGAGCGGCGACTTCAGCGAGTAGACGTCGATGTCGACGGAGTCGTCGAGGGAGGCCAGCTCGCGGGAGCCGAGCAGGAACCGCTCGACGTCGTCGTCGCCCTCGAACTTGATCTCGACGATCATGCCGGGCTCGACGACGCCGTCGTCCGGCGGGTCGCCGACCTGGGCGCGCTGGAGCAGCTGCTGCAGCTGGTGGATGCGGGCCTCCTGCTTGCCCTGCTCCTCCTTGGCCGCGTGGTATCCGCCGTTCTCGGAGAGGTCGCCCTCGGAGCGGGCCTCCTCGATCCGCTTCGCGATCTCGAGCCGGGCCGGCCCCATCAGGTGCTCGAGCTCCTGCTTGAGGCGGTCGTAGGCCTCCTGGGTGAGCCAAGCAACGTTGTCGCTGGTAGCGGTCACGGCAACTGCTCCTCGGGTTGTCTATCGGTCGCTCCGCACGCCGCATGGGTGTGCTTCGCCGCCGGGCGGTTCGCCCGGTCCAAGTGCTGACGGGGAAAGAACAAGAATACAAGCATTGTGCCAAGCCGACGATTGTCGCAGGTCAGCGGCGATGCGTCCGACGGACGGCGGGCCGCTCGCGGCCGCTACTCCGACGCCGGCCGGCAGCCGCGCAGCTCAGGGACGACGCCGTCGCCCTCGAGCGGGATGTCGGCCGACACGACCAGATGCTCGTCGGGGCCGGCGGGGACCTCGAGGTCCAGCTGGCCGACGATGATGCGCCGCAGGTCGACGGCGACGAGGTCGCAGGTGACGGCAAGGTCGGCGTCGCGACGGAGCTCGACCCGGGCGGTGAGGACGCCGTCGCGCGGCTCGTCCCAGGAGTGCAGCTCGGCGTCGACGCCGGGACCGCCGGCCGAGCGCACGATGAGCCAGCCGACCACGACGGCCACCAGCAGCACGCCGGACACGACCGCGACGAGGACGCCGCGCCCGCCGCGACCCGGGACCCGGCCGTACCGTTCGGCGAGCAGATCGCGCTGGGCGGCGTGGTCGCCTATGGGTCGGCTCATGCGGGATGTCCCCAGGGGCTGCGGGCGTTGTTGTCAGTGGCGTGCGGCACCATTATCCCCGGAGGCGGCGGTCGCGGTGCGTCCGCCCCACGGGCGGGTGCCGCCTCGGGCAGCGGGGGCGAACCGGCCGGTGGGCGCCGTCGCGCGTGAAGTTTCCGTTCGACCGATGGGGTATCCGGTGTCCGAGCAGCTGCGGCTGATGCATGTCCACGCTCATCCCGACGACGAGTCCAGCAAGGGCGCGGCGTCGACGGCCCGGTACGTCGCCGAGGGGGTCGAGGTCCTCGTCGTCACCTGCACCGGCGGCGAGCGCGGTTCCATCCTCAACCCGAAGATGGACCGCCCCGACGTGCTGGCCAACATCAGCGAGATCCGCCGGCAGGAGATGGACGCCGCCCGCGAGATCCTGGGCATCGAGCAGGAGTGGCTGGGCTTCGTCGACTCCGGCCTGCCCGAGGGCGATCCGCTGCCGCCGCTGCCCGAGGGCTGCTTCGGGCTCATGCCGGTCGAGAAGGCCGCCGAGCCGCTGGTCGAGATCATGCGCCGGTTCCGCCCGCACGTCGTCACCACGTACGACGAGAACGGCGGCTACCCCCATCCCGACCACATCATGTGTCACAAGATCACCGTCGCGGCGTTCGAGGCGGCCGCCGACGCCACCCGGTACGTGGGCAGCGGCGAGCCCTGGCAGCCGCTGAAGCTCTACTACCACCACTCCTTCAGCCGCATGCGCATGCTGGCCCTGCACGAGGCCATGGAGGCGCGCGGCCTCGAGTCGCCCTACCGCGAGTGGCTGGCCGAGTGGGACGGCGACAAGAGCTGGGACGACCGCATCACCACGCGGGTCGAGTGCGCCGAGTACTTCCCGGTGCGCGACCGCGCGCTGCTGGCGCACGCCACCCAGATCGACCCCGACGGCCCGTGGTTCGCCGTCCCGCTCGAGGTGCACCAGCAGGCCTGGCCCACCGAGGACTACGAACTGGTGACGTCGCACGTGCCCACCCAGACCCCCGAGGACGACCTGTTCGCGGGACTGCGGTGAACGCCACCCGCGCTCGCGGTGCCACAATGGAGGGACGGGGGACGACTCGAGGAGACGACGGGTACTGATGGGCGTTCTGCGGGCGGTGGCGCTCACCGCGGCGGAGTCGGAGGCGGAGAACTCCGAGATCGGCCCTGGCCTGTACGGCTTCCTGGTTGTCGTCTTCCTGATCGTCGCGCTGGTCCTGCTCTACCGCAGCATGCGCAAGCAGATCCGCAAGGTCGACTTCGACCCCGAGGGTGCCACCGATGCCGAGCGCATGCACGGGCACCAGGAGCCGCCGGAGCGATGACCGGCGCCGCCGGCCCGACGACGCTGGACGGTGCGGCGCGGCGGCCGGCCGGGTCGGCCGCCGTCGAGACCCTGGTCGCGGTGCGCCGGGCCCGCGATTTCATCGACCGGAACTACGCCGACCCGCTCGATCTGGCCGACATCGCGGGCGCCGCCGGCTACTCCCGCTACCACCTGGTCCGCGCGTTCAAGGCCGCCTACGGCGAGACGCCCGGGCGCTATCTGCAGCGCCGCCGGGTCGAGCGGGCCCAGGAGCTGCTCCGCGTCGCCGACCTGAACGTCACCGAGATCTGCCACCTCGTCGGCTTCACCAGCCTCGGCTCGTTCAGCAGCCTGTTCTCCGAGCTGGTCGGGGTGTCCCCGTCGCAGTTCCAGCGCGAGGCGCACGCGTCCGGTCCGCGGCTGATCCCCGGTTGCTACATCCTCATGTGGGGACGGCCGCGGCCGAAGACAGCAACGACGGAGAAGCCGGCGGCGGCACGCACCTCCTAACGTCGAAGCCGTTCGCACCGACGAAGGGAAGGGACCCATCGTGATCACCAAGCTGGGCGTCGCGACCGCGTACGTGACCGACTACGACCAGGCGCTGGACTTCTTCATCGGCAAGCTCGGCTTCGAGCTGCGCACCGACGTCACCATGGAGAACGGCTACCGCTGGCTGACGGTGGGCCCGCCGGCCAGCCCGGAGTTCCAGCTCAACCTCACCGTGCCCGGGCCGCCGGCGCACGACGAGCAGACCGCGGCGATGCTGCGCGAGCTGATGGCGAAGGGCGTGCTCAGCGCCGGCGCGTGGAACACCGACGACTGCCGCGCGACGTACGCGGAGTACTCCGCGCGCGGGGTGGAGTTCATCCAGGAGCCGGCCGATCGCCCGTACGGCGTCGAGGCGGTGTTCCGCGACGATTTCGGCAACTGGTACAGCCTGAACGAGCTCAACGACAAGGCCCTGGACCAGCAGGCGATGGCGGAGGCGTTCGAGTCGGGCACCGAAACCTCTTGACGCATCGTGACCGGACTGTAACCCTGAGCGGGCCTGCGCCAGAGGATCAGCCTCACGGGGGGCGCTTGCACGGGGAATCGGGGGGTTCTCATGGTGCGTACGTCGCGTGCGCGAACAACAGCAGTCCTCGCCGCCGGGGTCATGGCCGTGTCGGCGGTGCTGACCGCCCCGGCCGCGATCGCGAACGGCTCGTCCGAGCCGTCGCCGGTGGTGGAGCTCGACGGTCCGCGCGGAGTGGACGTCGACCAGGCCGGCCGCATCGTGGTGAGCGAGGCCGACGGCACGGTCAGCCTCGTCACCGATCGCGGCCGGCACCCGAAGGTGCACGAGATCGGCTCCGTGCCGGCGGGCTTCCTCGCGCCGGCGGTGGCCGTCGGCCGGCCCGGCCGGGTGTACGCGCTGACGCCCGGCGGCGAGCCCGGCACCGGCGCGGCCACGCTCTACCTGCTCCGGCACGGCAAGCCCGCGCAGCCGATCGCGGACATCGCGGCCTACCAGCAGACCGACGTCGACCCCTACAACATCGAGGGCGTGCCGGAGGAGTCGAACCCGTACGGGGTCGCCGCACTGAGGGACGGCAGCGTGCTGGTGGCCGACGCCGCGGGCAACGACCTGCTCCGCGTGTATCCGGACGGCGACATCGTCACGGTCGCCCGGCTGAAGCCGCGCGTCGTCCCGGTGCCGGACGAGCTGCCCGACGAGTTCGACGGCGAGCCGCTGCCTCCGGCCGGTACGCCGATCCCGGCCGAGGGCGTCGCGACCTCGGTGACCGTCGGCTCCGACGGTTACTGGTACGTCGGTGAGCTGCGCGGCTTCCCGGCGACGCCCGGCACGTCGCAGATCTGGCGGATCAAGCCCGGTGCGGTCGGCGCGGTGTGCGATCCGGAGCAGCCGAACACCGGTGACTGCCGGCGCTTCGCCGACGGCCTCACCTCGGTCGTCGACCTCGCTCCCGGGAAGGGCGGCAGCATCTACGCCGTCGAGCTGGCCCGGCACAGCTGGTTGCAGTGGGAGCTCGACCCGAGCCTGAACGAGGGCGCGTTGTTCAAGGTGCGTCCCGGCGGGTCGCGCACGGAACTGGCGGCCGGTCAGCTGGTCCTGCCCGGGGGCGTCGACGTCGGGCGACACGGCGACATCTACGTGACCGGACCGGTATTCGGCCCGGGTGCGTTGCTACGCATCATGTGAATGCATGGCCCACGCGTATGCGCATACATTGCATGTCGCCCTGAGTGATTATTTGTCACGTCAGTCGTCACGGTGGAATGCTTCTCGAACGTTCCGGTGTTCGCGTTGACAGGCGTGCCCGGTTGGGTGCATGCTCTGCGTTGGCCGAGGTCGGCGGCTTGGGGCGCCGGCCGGCGGCAGTCACACTTCGCAGTACTGAGCAAGGTACAAAGGCCGGGGGGCACTCGCCCTTCGGTGCCGGAACCGCGATGTGTCGCGAGTATTCGGCACCGAAGGGCGATTAACCGTTCAGGTGGATTTCATCCCTCGGCGCCCAGCGCCGGGCATGTTGTGGGGGCGGACGAACGTGCCGGGTTCGCGGCGCAGCATCGCGCATAGTGCAGCGGTTCTCCTTCTCGTCACGGCATCGGTTTCGGCGGCGAGCGCCGGCGCCATGGCCAACGAGAACGGGAATGTCGTCGCCGGTGGCTTCGAGATCGACGGCAACTTCTACGAGGGCTTCGACAACGACACGACCGAGACCGGCCCGGCCGGCGATCCGGTCGACTGGGGCAGCGGCGACATCTTCCCCGCGGACGTCGACGTCGTCGACGACCCGCTGTTCGAGGACGACCCGTCGATCTACGACCAGGGTTCGCAGGAGGAGCGGCCGGACGAATGGCAGGACGCCGGGTCTGCGCAGCCCCCGAACAAGGGCGACATCGGCGACGTGTTCGTGCACGACCGCGTGGTCGATGGCGAGCAGTGGGTCTTCCTGGCCTTCGAGCGGGCGACCGACAACGGAACGGTGACGTACTACCTCGAGCTCGACCAGCTGCCGAACGCCACCAACGGCAACGGCGTCCCCGTGCCCGACCGGTCCGTCGATGACCTCCGCCTGACCATCGAGAACCGCGGCGCCGGCGCCTTCGAGGTGATCCGGGTCGACCGCTGGGACGGGCGGCGCTGGCGCGACGCCGACGCCGACGTCGAGGCGGCGGCGTTCAACGACTCCGCCATCGAGCTCCCGGGCGGCACGCGACAGGCCGAGGAGTTCGGGGAGTTCGGCTTCAACCTGTCCGCGCTCGGGCTGGACCTGGACTGTCCGTCGACCGGGTTCACCACGCTGAACCTGCGATCCAAGGCAGGACGGGCCCAGAGCAACGCCGAGCTGAAGGACTACGCCACCGGCCCGATCGACATCGCGTCGCGCTGCGGAGAGCTGACCATCCAGAAGCGCGACCCCGACGGCGAGCTGCTCGGCGGCGCGTCGTTCACCGTCGAGCCGAACCCGATCCCGGGCGCCGCCGACCCCGGCAGCCTCACCATCGCCGACGACGACGAGAACGACGCCGACCCCGCCGACGGCGTCATCGTCATCGACCCCGCCGAGCCCGGCGACTACACCATCACCGAGGCCACGCCGCCGCCCGGCTACATCCAGGACGACCAGCCGCAGGACGTCACCGTCGAAGAGTTCGGCTCGGTCACCGTGACGTTCGAGAACGGCCTCGGCTCGCTGGCCTGGGGCAAGCTGGACGAGGAGTCCCGCGAGCCGGTCTGCTGTGCCACGTTCACCGTCGAGGGCACCGACGGACCCGCCGAGGGCGTCTCGGTCACCGTCGTCGACAACGGCCAGAACGACGTCGACCCGGCCGAGGGCGCCGTCCTGGTCGAGAACCTGCCGACCGGCACGTACATCGTCACCGAGACGGTCCCGCCGACCGGCTACGGCCTGCCCGAGAACCCGGTCCGCGAGGACATCGTCATCGACCAGCAGAACCCGGACGTCGTCATCGAGGACGCGTTCGAGGACCCGCGGCTGCTCTCGGAGCTGACCGTGCTCAAGCTCGACGCCGACACCCGGGAGCCGCTGGCCGGCGCCACGTTCGAGCTGTACCTCGACGACGGCGACGGCGTCCACGAGGCGCCCGACGGCGACACCCTCATCGGCGACTGCACCACCGGCGACGACGGCACCTGCGCCGTCGGCGACCTCGCCTGGGGCACGTACTACTGGTACGAGGCCGAGGCGCCGGCGGGCTACGACCTGCCGGCCGACCGCTACAGCGGCATGATCACCATCGACCGCGACGACGCCGGCGGCGACCTCACCCCGTCGACGTTCACCGACCCGCAGGTCCGCTCGGCCCTCGAGATCGTCAAGCTCGACGCCGTCACGCAGGACCCGTTGGCCGGAGCCACGTTCGTCGTCCGTCTCGACGACGGCGACGGCGTCTTCGAGACCGGCGACGACACCGTCGTCGACCCGCCGGGCGAGGTCACCACGGACGCCGACGGCACGGTCGGCGTCGAGGGCCTGCTGTTCGGCACGTACTGGGTCGAGGAGACGGCGGCGCCGACGGGATACGAGCTGCCCGATCCGGCCCACCAGGGTCCGTTCACGTTCGGCCCCGACAACGCCGGCGAGACCGTCACCGTCACGTTCGAGGACGAGCAGACGCCGACGGACCTGTCGGTGCGCAAGCTCGACGGCGGCTCGCAGGGCGACGCTCCGCTGGCCGGCGCGACGTTCGAGCTCTACCTCGACGACCCCGCCGACGGCGTCAAGGACGCGCCCGGCGGCGACACGCTCGTCGGCGAGTGCACCACCGGCGACGACGGCGTCTGCACCGTGACCGACCTGGGCTTCGGTGCGTACTACTGGCTCGAGACCGTCCCGCCGCCCGGGTACGACCTGCCGGACGACCCGTACAGCGCCTTCGTCAACGTCACCGCCGAGAACGCCGGCACCGAGATCGCGCCGCTGCCGTTCTACGACCCGCGGCGCCCCGGCAGCCTCACCGTCCTGAAGGTCGACGACGGCGACGACGCCCCACTGGCCGGAGCCCAGTTCGAGCTGCGGCTCGACGACGCCGACGGCG
>NZ_QUAL01000362.1 GCF_003579925.1 Jiangella rhizosphaerae
CAACACCCCAGCCGACTCCGCAAGCTCCGTCGGCAGCAACCCCCTGCCCACTCACGGCCAGTTTCATATCAGCTGCCCGTTCTCAGCCGCAGCAGGGGGACGGGGCCAACGCAGCAGGGGGACGGCCAAACGCGGCCACAACCGGCGACCGGCCCGGGCCGGAAGGACCAACGTCCCCTGACGACGCCCGCCCACCGGAGTAGCGTCGTGATCGTGGACAGCGGCCGTGTGATCAAGGTCTTCCTGCTCGACGACCACGAGGTGGTCCGGCGCGGCGTCGCCGCCCTGCTCGAGACCGAGCCCGACATCGAGGTCGTCGGCGAGGCCGGCACCGCGGAGCAGGCCGTGGCCCGCATCCCCGCGCTCCGGCCCGACGTCGCGATCCTCGACGTCCGCCTGCCCGACGGCGACGGCGTCAGCGTCTGCCGCGAGATGCGGTCGCGACTGCCCGCTCTGCAGTGCCTCATGTTCACCTCCTTCGCCGACGACGACGCGCTCTTCGACGCCGTCATGGCCGGCGCCGCCGGTTACGTGCTCAAGCAGGTCCACGGCACCGACCTCATCGGCGCGGTCCGGGCGCTGGCCGAGGGCAAGTCGCTGCTCGACCCCGACAGCACCGCCCGCATGCTGGCGCGCCTGCGCGACCGCGCCACGCGAACCGATCCGCTGGCCGCGCTCACCGACCAGGAGCGCCGCATCCTCGACCTCATCGGCGAGGGTCTCACCAACCGCCAGATCGGCGAGCGCATGTTCCTCGCGGAGAAGACCATCAAGAACTACGTGTCCAACCTGCTGGCGAAGCTCGACATGAACCGCCGGACCCAGGCCGCGGCGCTGTCGGCCCAGCTCAAGGCGGCCGCCAAAGACCATCCGGGCAGCTAGGCGCGCCCGCTATGGTCGTCGCATGACCTCCGACCGGGTGACGGCGCCGGCCGATTCCGGGCGCGGGCTGACGGCGGCCGAGGTCGCGGCCCGGGTCGCCGCCGGGCAGACCAACGACGTGCCGGCGCGGGCCAGCCGCGGCGTGTGGGAGATCGTCCGCGGCAACGTCTTCACCCGCATCAACGCGATCCTCGCGGTGCTGTTCGTGCTCGTGCTGAGCACGGGCTCCATCCTGGACGGCCTGTTCGGCACGATGATCGTCGCGAACAGCGTCGTCGGCCTAGTCCAGGAGCTGCGGGCCAAGCGCACCCTCGACCGCCTCACCATCGTCGGCCAGGCCCGGCCGCGGGTGCGCCGCGACGGCGCCGTCGTCGAGCTGGCCCCGAACGAGGTGGTCGCCGACGACGTCATCGAGATGAGCGCGGGCGACCAGGTCGTGGTCGACGGCGAGGTCGTCGTGGCCGACGCGCTGGAGGTCGACGAGTCGCTGCTCACCGGCGAGTCCGACCCAGTGGTGAAGCACACGGGCGACCCCGTGATGTCGGGCAGCTTCGTGGTGGCCGGCAACGGCGCCTACCGGGCCACGAAGGTGGGCCGCGAGGCGTACGCGGCGCGCCTGGCCGAGGAGGCCAGCCGGTTCACGCTGGTCAACTCCGACCTGCGCAACGGCGTCAACACCATCCTGCGCTTCATCACCTACCTGCTGATCCCGGCCGGCGCGCTGTCGATCTACAACCAGCTGTCGGGGAACCAGGACCTTCCCGAGGCGTTGCGCGGCATGGTGGCGGCGCTGGTGCCGATGGTGCCCGAGGGTCTGGTGCTCATGCTGTCCATCGCGTTCGCCGTCGGTGTGGTCCGGCTCGGGCGCCGGCAGTGCCTGGTCAACGAGCTGCCGGCGATCGAGGGGCTGGCCCGGGTCGACGTCGTCTGCGCTGACAAGACCGGCACGCTCACGGAGAACGCGATGCGGCTGGCCGAGGTGCGCGACCTCGACGGCGACCCGGCGGGGGTGCGGACGGCGCTCGGCGCGCTGGCCGCCGCCGACCCGCGGCCGAACGCCAGCCTGCGGGCCATCGCCGAGGCGCACCCGGACGGCCCCGGCTGGCCGGTCACGGGGGTGGCGCCGTTCTCCTCGGCCCGCAAGTGGAGCGGCGCGAGCTTCGACGGCCACGGACACTGGGTCCTCGGCGCGCCGGACGTCCTGCTGCCGGCCGGCGACGCCACCCGCGACGACGCCGAGCGGACCGCCGCCCAGGGGCTGCGGGTGCTGCTGCTCGGCCGCTCCGATCAGCCGGTCGACGCCGCCGGCGCGCCCGGCGCCGTGACGCCGTCGGCGCTGCTCGTGCTCGATCAGAAGGTCCGCCCGGACGCCAAGGACACCCTCGCCTACTTCGCCGAGCAGGACGTCACGGTCAAGGTGATCTCCGGCGACAACGCCGCCTCCGTGGGCGCCGTCGCGGCGTCGCTCGGGCTGCCCGGCGCCACGCGCACCGTCGACGCCCGGACGCTGCCCGAGGAGCGCGACGCACTGGCCGGCGTGCTGGACGAGAACGCCGTCTTCGGCCGGGTCACGCCGGACCAGAAGCGGGCCATGGTCGGTGCGCTGCAGTCGCGCGGGCACACCGTCGCGATGACCGGCGACGGCGTCAACGACGTGCTCGCGCTCAAGGACGCCGACATCGGCGTGGCCATGGGCGCCGGCAGCCCGGCCACCCGGTCGGTCGCGCAGATCGTGCTGCTCGACAACAAGTTCGCCACGCTGCCGCACGTCGTGGCCGAGGGGCGCCGCGTCATCGGCAACATCGAGCGGGTCGCCACGCTGTTCCTCACCAAGACGGTGTACTCGGTGCTGCTGGCGTTCATGGTCGGCGTGCCCGGCCTGATCGGCTTCGACCCGCTGCCGTACCCGTTCTTCCCGCGGCACGTCACGATCACCGGCTGGTTCACCATCGGCGTGCCGGCGTTCGTCCTCTCGCTCGCGCCGAACGCCGAGCGGGCCCGGCCCGGCTTCGTGAGCCGGGTGATGCGCACGTCGGTACCGGCCGGCATCGTCATCGGCGTGGCCTGCTTCGTCGCCTACGTCCTCACCTACGACGGCGAGGGGTCCGGGGCCGCCCGCACGCAGGCGTCGACGACGGCGCTGATCACGCTGACGATCATCGCGCTGTGGGTGCTGGCCATCGTGGCCCGCCCGTACGCGCCGTGGAAGATCGCGCTGGTGGTCGTCATGGCGGCGTCGTCGGCGCTGATGTTCCTGCTGCCGCTGACCCAGGAGCTGTTCCTGCTCGACCCCGGCAACACCGGCTTCACCGTCATCGGCCTGAGCTGCGCCGCGGCGGGCGTCGTCCTCGTCGAGCTGATCTGGGCGTGGAGCGGGCGCGACCGTCAGGCCGGCTCGGACTGAGCGGCGCCGCGGCCGGCGGGGACCTCCCAGCGCACCTCGGTCCCGCCCTCGGGCCCCGGCCCGGCCGTGAACGTCCCGCCGAGCCGCTCGGCCCGCTCGGCGAGGTTCGCCAGCCCGCTGCTGTGGTGCCGCGGCGGCAGCCCGACGCCGTCGTCGGTGACGGTCAGCCGCAGGCGGCCGCCGGACAGCTCGACGACGGCGCTCACCCGGGACGCCTTGGCGTGGCGGACGACGTTGGACAGCGACTCCTGCAGGACGGGCACCAGCTGGTCGGCGATCTCGTCGGACACGGCGTTGTCCAGTTCCCCGAGGAGCTGCAGGCCGGGCGCGAACCCGAGCTGCTCCCCCGCCGACTGCACGACGGCGACCAGCCGGCCGCGCAGGGTGTCGGTGACGTCGTCGCGGGAGGACTGCAGCGCGAAGATGGTCGACCGGATCTGCCGGATCGTGGCGTCGAGGTCGTCGACGGTGCGTTCCACGCGTGACGCGACGTCCGGCCGGTCGATCAGCCGGGCGGCCGCGGTGAGGCTCATCGCGCTTGCGAACAGCCGCTGGACGACGACGTCGTGCAGGTCGCGGGCGATGCGCTCGCGATCGTCGACCAGCCCGTGCCGTTCGGCGTCCTTCCGCCGGTCGGCCAGCTCCAGCCCGACGGCGGCCTGGTCGGCGAACGCCTGCAACATGCGGACCGTCGGCCCGGCGAACGGCTGCGCGCCCCGCTGCCTGACCAGCACCAGCACGCCGCGGACCCGCGGTGGCGTGCCCAGCGGCACCAGCAGCGCCGGCCCGTTCGGGAGCCGGTCCAGCAGCGGCGCCGGTTCGACGCCGCGGCGCATCTCGGTGAGGACCCGCGGCTCGCCGGAGTGCAACACAGCCTCGGACAGCGTGCCGCTGGCGGTGAACCGCAGCCTGCCCAGCGCGTCGGAGCCGTCGCCGTCGGCCGTCAGTACCCGCAGGAGTTCGGCCGCCTCGTCGTCCGGCGCGACGACGACCGCGGCGCGCGCCGACGACATGGTCCGCGCGTGCGCGGCGATCAGCGCCAGTGCGTCGTCGAGCTCGGACCCGGACAGCAGCGCCTGCGTGACCTCGGCCGACGCGTCCAGCCAGGTCTCGCGCCGGCGGCTGGCGTCGTAGAGGCGGGCGTTCTCGATGGCGATGCCCGCGGCGGTGGCCAGGGCCGTCACGATGGTCTCGTCCTGCTCGTCGAAGTCGCGGCCGCCGTTCTTCTCCGTCAGGTACAGGTTGCCGAACACGGCGTCGCGGACCCGGATCGGCACACCGAGGAAGCTGCGCATCGGCGGGTGTCCCTCCGGGAACCCGTACGACTCCGGGTGCTCGGAGATCTCCCCCAGCCGCAGCGGCCGCGGCTCCTTGATCAGCAGGCCGAGCAGCCCACGCCCATGCGGCCACTCCGCGATGTGGGCGATCTCCTGCTCGGTGACCCCGATGGGGATGAACTGCGCCAGCCGGCCGTCGTCGCCGATCACGCCGAGCGCGCCGTACCGGCAGTCGACGAGGTCGATGGCGGCCTCGACGATGCGCCGCAGCGCGGTCTCGAGCTCCAGCTCCCGGCCGATGGACACCACGGCCTCGAGCAGCGCGTGCACGCTGTCGCGCGCCGCGACGACCGCCTGCAGCCGCGACTGCACCTCCGCGAGTAGCCGATCGAGCGGCACCTTCGGGAGTAGCTGCTCGGACTCGTACACCCTTCAACCCCCTGCCACCCGGGTCAGTTTCCCATCGACCAGCGACGATGTCGAGAAGACCGGTCCGAGGTCCCGGCGGGCCGAGGACCTTGGTCCCGAGGGAGGCCGACCTTCGTCCGGTTCCCCGGCCCGGCCCGGCGCGCTCCACTGGAGGCGGGGGATCACAGGACCCGCACCGCCGGGGGGATGGCTCGGGGCCGGTATGGGGGTGCCGGCCCCGAGTCCGGGCGCCCGTTGTCAGTGGTGGCTGCGAGCCTACGGCGGTGCAGCAGTACGAGTTCGACGCGCGGCTGTGGGAGTACGGCGGCGAGGCGTCGTGGGTGTTCGTCACGGTGCCGTCCGACGTCTCGGCCGACATCCGTGCCCGTCCCCGTCCGCCGCGCCCCGGGTTCGGCTCGCTGAAGGTGGGGGTGCGCCTCGGTGGCACGTCGTGGTCCACCTCCATCTTCCCCGACGCCAAGAGCGGCTGCTACGTGCTTCCCGTCAAGAAGGCGGTGCGCACCGCCGAGCGGGTCGACGACGGCGACACCGTCACCCTCGAGCTGACCATCCGCGAGTAGCGGCGGGATCACCCCTCGTGGGTGATGTCCCGCCATCGCCCGGCCGGGAGGGTGAGGTGCCGGGTAACTCCCCGCGTCAGCTGGCAGGAGGAGTCATGACCGATTTCCGCACCTCGCCGACCGAGGCGACCAGGACCGAGCCGTCGGGCTGGGCGGCCGGCGGGGTCATCTTCGCGGCGACGATGATGATTCTCATCGGCATCTTCCAGGCGCTGGAGGGTCTGGCGGCGATCATCGACGACGAGTTCTTCGTCGTGCTGCCCAACTACACCTTCGACCTCGACACCACCGCGTGGGGCTGGGTGCACCTGATCGTCGGCATCCTCATCGCCGTCGCGGGGTTCTACCTGTTCACCGGCAGCGCCATCGCGGGCGCGGTCGCCATAGCGCTCGCCTCGGTCAGCGCGATCACGAACTTCTTCTTCATCCCGTACTACCCGTTCTGGTCGCTGCTGATCATCGCCATCAACGTCTTCGTCATCTGGTCCATCACGCGCTCGGGCATCATGAGCTCGAGGTGACGTCCCGCCCGGCGACGGGTCACTGGGCGAAGGCCTCGCGGAGCTTCTCCTCCTGCTCCGTCGACAGGTTCGACTGGACCGGCTCCGGCTTCAGCCCCGACTCCTCGAACGCCGGCAGCACCTTGTCCTGCGGCACCGACCGCGGCGCGGACCAGCGGGCACTCCACCGGCCACCACGCTCCGGCGTCGTGGCCGGGGCCGTCGCCGCCTACGAGGACCTGGTCGCGGGAGGCCCGGACGGCGCCGCCAGCTGACCCGTCGCCAGCTCCAGGACCGCCAGCAGCACCCCAGCGACCAGCAGGATTCCCAGCACCACGCCTGCGTTCGGGTAGTTCCAGAACACGAACACCAGCACCGCGACCGCCAGGACGGCGACCTGAACCGGCCGCTTGTGGGCACGCAGCCAGCCGACCGCCGCCGAGTCGCGCCAGCCCCATCCGGATCCGACCGAACCCAGCCGCGCGACGCCCCGGCGCACCGACACCGCCTGCGGCGACGGACCGGTCAGCCAGGCCACCAGAGCCACCACCAGCCCGACCGCCAGGACCATGCGCAGCGTCGTCCGCAGCAGCGACACCACCTGGTCGAACACCGCACCTGCCGCGGCGTCGTCCACCTCGGGCGGCAGCGCGCCCAGGTACACCGGCCGGGCGATCGTCAGGGCCGCGCCGAGCAGCAGCATCGCCACGGACAGCGCGATCCCGGCGCCGATCAGCGCCCGCCGCCGGCCGCGGGCGACGATCACCCCGGCGGCGATCAACGCCAGCGCGACGACCGGCAGCCACGTGCCCAGCCCGTCGATCAGCCGGAATCCGGCCTGTGCCTTCTCGACCTGGTCTGACTGGAACAACGTCAGCGTCATGTCCACCGGCGGGATCGCGCCGGCCCGCTGGAACCCCGCATCGACCAGCCGCTGCTTGGCGTCCTCCACGACCGGCGCCAGCTGGATGCTGACGGTGTCGCCCTCGACCTGGACGGCGCCGTTCTCGTTCTCGCCGGTCAGCGCCGCCACCAATGCCTGGTGCGCCGCCCGGTTCGTCTGGGTCCACGCGTCGGCGAACCGGTCGCTGGCGACGACGGAACCCACCTGGTCGTGCACCCACCCCTCGACGGCGCCGTCGATCGGCCCGGCAAGGTCACTGAGCGTCCCCGTCACCCGCGGGCGGGCACCCTGCGCCGCCAGCAGGTCCGCCGCCTCGTTCACCACTGCCGGCACGTCGATCTCCTGCATCAGCCGGGCGGTGACGCGGTTGGTGACGGCCCGTTCGACATCCGGGTCACGCGCCAGCGGGCCGACGGTCTGCACGTAGCGGTCGGTGTCGGTGACGACGGAGTCCAGCCACACGGCCGCGGTCGCGGGAACGGCCAGCAGGCAACCGAGCCCGATGAGCACCGGCGCGAGGACCGCGCGCCAGCGCCCGCCGCCGGTCCCCCGTCCCGGCGGCGGGCCGGCCGCTTCCCTCCCCGGGGCCGCCCCGGCCCGCATGCCGGGGCGGGCTTCTCC
>NZ_QUAL01000363.1 GCF_003579925.1 Jiangella rhizosphaerae
CCGCCAGCGCCCGCGCCGCCCGGTCGGCCAGCGCACCGAGGTCTCCCCCGTCGGCGGCGTCGCCCAGCAGCGGCCCGCCGAGCCCGACGCCGGCCGCGCCGGCCCGGATCCAGTCGCCGATGTTGTCGAGGCTGACGCCGCCGGTCGGCATGATCGCGATCTCCGGGAACGGCCCGCGCAGCGCCGTGATGTAGGACGGCCCGACCGCCGAGCCCGGGAACAGCTTGACCACCGTCGCGCCGGCGCGCCACGCCGCCAGCACCTCAGTCGGCGTCAACGCGCCCGGGTACGCCGGGATGCCGGCCTCGCGGGCGACGGCGACGACGTCGGCCTCCATCGACGGCGACACGACGAACCCCGCGCCCGCCTCGACGACCGCCCGCGCCTGGTCGGCGTCGACGACCGTCCCCGCGCCGACGTCGACGGAGTCGGGCAGGTCCGCCCGGATGGCCTTGATCGCCTCGAGCGCGCCCGGCGACGTCAGCGTGATCTCCAGGCAGGTGATACCGGCGTCGACGAGCGTCCGGCTGATCTCGCCGAACCGGTCGGCCGAGCGGGCCCGGAGGATCGCCATGACACCCGTCTCGCGCAGCTGGGCGCTCGGGGGGATGCGGTCGGTCATCGTGGTTCCTCTCTCACTGTGGTGCGCCGAGCTGGTGCGAGATCGCGCGGCCGGCGGCGACGACGAGCTCGCCGAGCCGCTCGAACCGGTCCGGGGTGATGCGCGTGGCCAGCCCGGCGACGGAGACGGCGGCGACGGCGGCGCCGTCGTGGTCGAACACCGGGGCGGCGACGCAGCGGATGTCCGCCTCGTTCTCGACGTCGTCGACGGCGTACCCGCGCTCGCGGATCGCGGCCAGCCCGGCCCGGAACGCCGCCGGCTCGGTGACCGTCCGCTCCGTCCGCGGAGTCAGTCCGTGCGCGACGACGGCGTCGACGGCCTCCGGCGGCGCGAAGGCGAGGTAGGCGCGGCCGACGCCGGTCGAGTGGGCCGGCTGGCGGGAGCCGACGTAGGAGTTCATCCGCACCCGCCCCGGCCCGTCGATCTTGTCGATGTAGACCATGTCGGGCAGATCCGGCAGCACGAGGTGCACCGACTCGCCGGACTCCTCGACCAGCCGGCGCAGCGCCGGCTGGGCCAGCGCCCGCAGGTCGACGGAGTCGAGGTAGCCGCGGCCCAGCTGCGCGGTTCGCGGCCCGAGCAGGTGCCGGCCGCCCTCGACCCGGACCAGGCCGGCCTCGGCCAGCGGCGCGAGCAGCCGCAGCGCCGAGCTCTTGTGCACGCCGATCGCGGCGGCGAGCTCGGTCAGCGTCGCGCCGCCCGACGCCGTGGCCTCCGCCACGGCGTCGAGCAGGGCGATCCCTCGTCGCAGCGACGACGAGTTGTTCCGCTCCACCGGCTCACCCCTGTTGCGCTATGCACAACGGCATTGTGTAGATGAGCCCATCATAGCGGGCGTCGCGGAGCGCGCCGGCTCAGCCACCCTTGGCGATGTCGCGCAGCCAGCGCAGCTGCTCGCGCGTCTGGAACGTCTGCCCGCCCTCGTGCTTGTTGTACGGCCAGACCTTGATCTCCTTCGGCCCGGCGTAGTGGTTGTACGAGGCGAACACCGTCGACGGCGGGCAGGTGGTGTCCATGAGGGCGACGCTGTAGAGGGCCGGCGTCGTCGCACGGGCGGCGAAGTTCATGCCGTCGAAGTAGGACAGCGTGCGGAACACCTGCTCCTCGTGGTCGCGGTGGATGGACAGGTACCGCGCGATCTCGTAGTACGGCTGGGTCTCGACGATCTCCGTCGCCCGCCGGAAGCCGGTCAGGAACGGCACGTCGATCATGGCGCCGATCAGCCCGGACCGCAGCCCGGCCACCGCCGTCGCGATGCCGCCGCCCTGGCTGCCGCCGCCGATCACGATGCGGGACCCGTCGACCAGAGGGTGCGACGCCGCGACGTCGACGGCCCGGACGGCGTCGGTGAAGACACGGCGGTAGTAGTAGTCGTCGGGGTCGAGCACGCCGCGGGTCATGAAGCCCGGGGTCTGGGCGTTCTGTCCGCCGGTGGGGTCGGGGGTGTCGCCCGGCGACCCGGCCGACCCCTGCCCGCGGGTGTCCATGACGAACGTCGCGAACCCGGCGACCGCCGCGGCCAGCCAGTCGTGCGGGAAACCGCGGCCGCCGCCGTAGCCGATGTACTGCACGACGGCCGGCAACGGCTCGGCGGCGCCGGCCGGGACGATCAGCCAGCCGGCGATGCGGTGCCCGCCCCAGCCGGAGAACCGCACGTCGTACACGTCGACGAGGCTGAGCGCGGCGTCATACGGGGTGAACTGCGGGTCGAGCGGGAACTGTGCGGCCTCGGCCAGCGTCCGGGACCAGAACTCGTCGAAGTCGGGCTGCTCGTCGCGTTCGGGGCGGTACTCGCGCAGTTCCGAGAGAGGCTTGTCGAACAACGGCATGGCGGGCGTCCTCCGCGGGCGTCGTTGATGTGGTCTGACCAGTAGGGTGCACTCTAACGGAGGCCCGGAGGCCACCGACCCTCGGCGCGTGCGATGACGAATGCCACCGGTTGGGTCTAGATTGCCCTAATGGGGACAACAACACGCCAGCGCACAGGTACACCGGCCACGCTGGCGCTGGAGCGAGCCGGAGTGCCGTTCAGCGTGCACCCGTACCACCACGACTCCTCCGCGCCGTCGTTCGGCCTGGAGGCGGCCCGCGCCCTCGGTGTCGTGCCGACGCGCGTCTTCAAGACCCTCCTGGCCGAGGTCGACGACGAGCTCGTCGTCGCCGTGGTGCCGGTGTCGGGGTCGTTGGACCTCAAGTCGCTGGCTCGTGCCGCCTCCGGGAAGCGGGCGGTCATGGCCGCCACGTCCAAGGCGGAGCGGGCCACCGGCTACGTGGTCGGGGGAATCAGTCCGTTCGGGCAGCGGCGCCGGCTGCCCACCATCGTCGACGAGTCGGCCTACGGCTACCCGACGGTGTTCGTCTCGGCCGGCCGCCGCGGTCTCGACGTCGAGATCACCCCGGCCGACCTCATCAGGCTGACGGGGGCCAAGACCGCCACCATCGGCCGCACCAGCTAGTCGCCGAAGCCGCCGGCGCCCGCGCCGTGGCCGGTGCCAGCGCCCGGCACCGCCCACGGCGTCCGGTCCTCGCGGAACAGCGCGATGACGGCGGCCACCACGACGGCGACCATCGACCACACCAGCAGCGCCGCGTCCGTCTCCAGCCGCAGCGGGAACAGCACGTCGGCGCCGTCGGCCAGCCCGGACACGTCGCCGTCGGGGCCCAGGAACCCGCCCACGAACCGGGCGATCAGCGACCCGACGACGCCCATGGCGGCCAGCGACACCAGGACGGCCACCGGGTTGCGCCGGTGCCAGACGGCGAACACGGCCGAGAGCAGCAGTCCGGCGCCGGCGCCGATCAGCGTGAACACGGCGTCGCGGGTGAACAGGTGCCGGCCCTCGTGGGCGTCGACGCCCAGCCCGCCGTCGACCACGACACCCTGGACGTCGGGCGCCAGCAGCCACCACAGCACCCCCATGAGGACACCGGCGACGACGGACGCGACGACGATCTGCGTGACGACCCGGACGGTGCTCGGCGCGGCGTGACCCAGCCGTTCGGCCCGGGTCACTACGACGCCAGACACGTCGGCCCCAGCAGCTGCTTGAGGTCGCCCATGAGCGCCGTCGACGGGGTGACCCGTAGGCGGTCGTCGAGCTTCATGACGGTCGTCCGGCTGGACCCGGTGAGCCGCAGGTGCACCGGCGTGACGCCGGGGTGCGTGACCAGGACGTCCTTGAGCCGCTCGACCACCGGCGGCGTGCAGCGGGTCATCGGCATGGTGACCACGACCGGGCCGGACGGGCCGTCGGAGAGGTCGGGCAGGCTCAGCTCGGCGGCGATGAGCTGCGGCGACTCCTCTCGGCGGTCGAGCCGGCCCTTGACCACGACGATCTCGTCCTCGGCCAGCTGCAGCGCGTACAGCTGGTAGGTGGCCGGGAAGAACATCGCCTCGATGGAGCCCTCGAGGTCCTCGATGGTGACGATGGCCCAGGTGTCGCCGCGCTTGCTGACCTTGCGCTGCAGCGACGTGATGAGCCCGCCGACGCTGATGGTGGCGCCGTTGGGCACCTCGCTCTCGTCGCTGAGCGCGGAGATCGGCTTGTCCGACGCGTTGGCGAGGACGTGCTCGAGCCCGAGCAGCGGGTGGTCGGACACGTAGAGGCCGAGCATCTCGCGCTCGAAGGCCAGCTTCTGCTTCTTGTCCCACTCGGTCAGCTCGGGCACCGCGACCTCGAAGCCGCCGCCGGCGTCGTCGCCCGCACCGCCGAACAGGTCGAACTGGCCGATGGCCTCGTTGCGCTTGAGCGAGATGACGGTGTCGACGGCGTCGTCGACGACGGCGGCCAGCGCGCGGCGGGCGTAGCCGAGGGAGTCGAACGCACCGGCCCGGACCAGCGACTCGACCACCCGCTTGTTGCACACGTGGACCGGGACCTTGTCCATGAAGTCGGGGAACGTCTCGAACCGGCCCTTCTCCTGCCGGGCCGCGACGATGCCGTCGACGACGTTGGCGCCGACGTTGCGGATGGCGGTGAGGCCGAAGCGGATGTCGGTGCCGACCGGGGTGAAGTCGCCGGCGGACTCGTTGACGTCGGGCGGCAGCACCTTGATGCCCATGCGGCGGCACTCGGACAGGTACAGCGCCGTCTTGTCCTTGTCGTCGCGGACCGACGTGAGCACGGCGGCCATGTACTCGGCCGGGTAGTGCGCCTTGAGGTAGGCCGTCCAGTACGCGATGACGCCGTAGGCGGCGCTGTGCGCCTTGTTGAACGCGTAGTCGGAGAACGGGACCAGGATGTCCCAGAGCGTCTTGATGGCGGCGTCGGAGAACCCGTTGGCCTTCATGCCCTCGGAGAAGGGCACGTACTCGGCGTCGAGCACCTCGCGCTTCTTCTTGCCCATGGCCCGCCGGAGCAGGTCGGCTTTTCCGAGCGTGTACCCAGCCAGCTGCTGGGCGATGGCCATGACCTGCTCCTGGTAGATGATCAGGCCGTAGGTGGTGCCGAGGATCGGTTCGAGCGCCTCGGCCAGCTCGGGGTGGATGGGCGTGATGGGCTGCTGGTTGTTCTTGCGCAGCGCGTAGTTGATGTGGCTGTTCGCACCCATCGGGCCGGGGCGGTACAGCGCGATGAGGGCGGAGATGTCCTCGAAGTTGTCGGGCTTCATCTGCCGCAGCAGCGAGCGCATGGGCCCGCCGTCGAGCTGGAAGACGCCGAGGGAGTCGCCGCGGCCGAGCAGCTCGTAGGTGGCGCGGTCGTCCAGCGGCAGTTCCTCGAGGACGATGGCGTCCTTGCCGTTGCGGACGATGTTCTTCAGCGCGTCGTCGAGGATGGTGAGGTTGCGCAGGCCCAGGAAGTCCATCTTGACCAGCCCGAGCTCTTCGCAGGTCGGGTAGTCGAACTGGGTGATGATGGCGCCGTCCTGCTCGCGCTTCATGACGGGGATGGTGTCGAGCAGCGGCGCCGACGACATGATGACGCCGGCCGCGTGCACGCCCCACTGGCGCTTCAGGTTCTCCAGGCCCTTGGCGGTGTCGACGACCCGGCGCACCTCGGCGTCGGACTCGTACAGCGACCGGAACTCCCCCGCCTCGGCGTACCGCTTGTGCTCGGGGTCGAAGATGCCCGAGAGCGGGATGTCCTTGCCCATGACGGCCGGCGGCATGGCCTTGGTGATGCGCTCGCCGACCGCGAACGGGTTGCCGAGGACGCGGCTGGCGTCCTTGATGGCCTGCTTGGCCTTGATGGTGCCGTAGGTGACGATCTGCGCGACGTGGTCGGTGCCGTACTTCTCGGTGACGTACCGGATGACCTCACCGCGCCGGCGCTCGTCGAAGTCGATGTCGAAGTCGGGCATGGACTTGCGCTCGGGGTTGAGGAAGCGCTCGAAGATCAGGCCGTGCGGGATGGGGTCGAGGTCGGTGATGCCCATGGCGTACGCCGCGATGGACCCCGCGCCGGAGCCTCGACCCGGGCCGACGCGGATGCCGTTGTTCTTGGCCCAGTTGATGAAGTCGGCGACGACGAGGTAGTAGCCGGCGTAGCCCTTGGTGGTGACGACCTCGGTCTCGTAGTTCGCCCGCGCCCGCACCTCGTCGGAGATGCCGTTGGGGAACCGCTTGTGCAGGCCGCGCTCGACCTCCTTGATGAACCAGGAGACCTCGTCCTCGCCCGGCGGCACCGGGTAGCGCGGCATGTACTTGCCGGCCTCTTCGACGAACTTGACGTCGCAGCGCTCGGCGACGAGCAGGGTGTTGTCGCAGGCCTCGGGGAGGTCGGCCCACTTCTCGCGCATCTCGGCCGCGGTCTTGAGGTAGAAGTCCTCGGCGTCGAACTTGAACCGCTTGGGGTCGGCCAGCGTGGAGCCGGACTGCACGCACAGCAGGACGGCGTGCGCCTCGTGGTCGGCCTTGTGGGTGTAGTGGAGGTCGTTGGTGGCCAGCAGCGGAAGGTTGAGTTCCTTGCCCAGCCGCAGCAGGTCCTCGCGGATGCGGGTCTCGATGTCGAGCCCGTGGTCCATCAGCTCGAGGAAGAAGTTGTCCTTGCCGAAGATGTCGCGGAACTCCGCGGCGGCCTTGATGGCCTCGTCGTACTTGCCCAGCCGCAGGAACGTCTGCACCTCGCCGCTGGGGCAGCCGGTGGTGGCGATGATGCCGGCGGAGTACTTCTGCAGCAGCTCGCGGTCCATGCGCGGCTTGAAGTAGAAGCCCTCGATGGAGGCCAGCGACGACAGCCGGAACAGGTTGTGCATGCCGCCGGTGTTCTCGGCGAACATCGTCATGTGCGTGTAGGCGCCGCTGCCGGAGACGTCGTCGCCGCCGCCGTCGCCCCACCGCACGCGGGTCTTGTCGAACCGGCTGGTGCGCGGCGTCAGGTACGCCTCGGTGCCGATGATCGGCTTGACGCCGTACTTCTGCGCCTTCTTGTAGAACTCGTAGGCGCCGAACACGTTGCCGTGGTCGGTGGTGGCCAGCGCCGGCATGCCCTGTTCGGCGGCCTCGCTGAAGAGGTCGTCCAGACGGGCGGCGCCGTCGAGCATGGAGTATTCGGTGTGCACGTGCAGGTGCACGAAGCTCGACGATCCGGAGGAACTGGCAGCACTCGACACGACGTTCAGACGCCTCCTCACGCAGACACTCCACCGGCGTCAGAGGGGGTGCGCGCCGGGGACTGGAGACAGCCTATGCCGCGGCTCCGACAACCGGGGTGAGGCGCTCCGGGGAGACTCCGGTCACAGCCGCCACACGGGCGGTTCGTCCGACATGTCCCGCTCGGCGGCGTCCAGCCCGGCCTCGATGATCGCGGTCACGATGCGGGCCAGCGACTCCGGCGGGAGGGACGGCGCCCGCTCGGCCATGGCGGCCACGATGGCCGCCTCACGCCGCGCGTCGCGGCCGGCGTGGCCGCCCACCGGCTTGAGCCGCTGCACCCGCCCGGCCAGCGCGACCCGGTGCTCCAGCAGCGTGGCCAGGGCGGCGTCGACGGCGTCGATGGCCGCGCGGCAGCCGGCCAGTGTGTCCGGCACGGCGGAGCGGACCAGCGGCGCGA
>NZ_QUAL01000366.1 GCF_003579925.1 Jiangella rhizosphaerae
CGCTCGGCATCTACACGTACGCCGCGGGCGGCACCGTCAACGCCGATCAGGAGCTGTCCGTCCCGCTCACCGTCACCGACGACGAGGAGCCGCCGGCCGGCGACAACTACCTCGACTGGGGCGTGAAGGCGTCGTTCCGGAACTACATCACCGGTCCGATCGCGCATGGCGCCATCGAGGTGCGCGACCCGGCCACGGAGAACGCGGACGGCACGTTCCGGTTCGGCGACGGCATCGGGTCCGGGTTGGCCGAGGAGGCGTCGCTGTCGTTCGGCGGCGAGGTGTACTTCTCCGGGCACGACTCCGGGTCCGGCCCGCTGCTGGAGCTGACCGTCACCGACCCGCGGATCATGGTGTCGTCGGCGACGGACGGCGTGCTGGTGGCCGACGTCGTGAGCAGGTCGCTGGACTCCGGCGAGCTCGTGACCTATGACGACGTCGAGTTCGCCACGCTCGACTTCACCGACCACCCGGTGACGGTCACCGACGGTGTCGCGGCGGCGTCCGGCGTGCCCGCCGCGCTGACCGAGGCCGGGGCCGAGGCGTTCGCCGGCTTCTATGCCGCGGGCACCGAGCTGGACCCCGTCACGTTCACCGTCACGCTGGAGGACGAGCCGCCGGCGCCGACGCCGACGGTCGTCGTGTCCGAAGTCGCGGACCTCGACCCGTACGCCGACCAGATCACCGTCAGCGGGTCCGGGTTCGCCCCGGCCGACCTGGCCGGCGGGCTGCGGGTCGGCGTCGGCGTGGTCACCGGCGACGGCAGCGTGCCCGAGCTGGACCCCGTCGAGACCGTCACGTTCGAGCCGGTCGGCGGGCCGCTCTCGTTCGCCCGGGCGGCGCTCGGCACGTTCGAGGTCACCTTGACGACGGGCACCGTCGAGCCGGGCACGACGCTGGCGGTGTACACGTCGCCGGTCGACCCGGAGGCGGACCCGGCGTACACGACGCAGACCCCGATCGCGTTCGCCGGCGCCCGCACCCCGCAGCTCACCGTCACCCCGGCGGAGGGGCTCGCGGTCGGCAGCGAGGTGACCATCGAGGGAACCGGGTTCGCGCCGAACCGGCGCATCTCGCTGGCGATCACCGCCAACGCCGAGCAGGACCCCGAGTTCGGCTGGCCGACCGGCTGGCTGCAGCACGAGGTCGTGCAGGCCGACGCGTCCGGCGCGCTGTCGCGGACGCTGACGCTGGCCGGCACCGTCACCGGCAGCGGCGCGGACTGCGTGACGACCGCCTGCTTCGTGGCGAGCTTCAGCTCGGCGCAGGCGTCGGACGCCACGCCGGTCGACTACCGCGCCGACCGCAGCCAGGACGTGCTGGTCCCGGTGACGTTCGCGACCGACCCCGGCCCCGAGCCGGAGCCGCCGGCCGTCACCGTCGACCCCGACCCGGCCGTCCAGGGCGAGCCGGTCACCTTCACCGGCACCGGGTTCGAGCCCGGCGCGACGGTGACGGCGGTCGTCGACCGCGACGCGCCGCCGCCGGGTGGCACCGGCACGCTGGATTGGGGCGTGAAGGCGTCGTTCCGGAACTACATCACCGGTCCGATCGCGCACGGCACGATCGAGGTGCGCGAGCCGGCGACGGAGAACGCGGACGGCACGTTCCGGTTCGGTTCCGGCACGGGTGATGCCACGGCGATGTCGTTCGGCGGTGAGGTGTACTTCTCCGGGCACGACTCCGGGTCCGGCCCGCTGCTGGAGCTGACCGTCACCGATCCACGGGTCACGGTGTCGTCGGCGACGGACGGCGTGCTGGTGGCCGACGTCGTGAGCCGGTCGCTGTCGTCGGGCGAGCTGGTGACCTACGACGACGTCGAGCTGGCGGCGCTGGACTTCACCGACCACCCGGTGACGGAGATCGACGGCGTCGTGGCGGCGTCCGCGGTGCCGGCGACGCTGACCGAGGACGGCGTCGCGGCGTTCGCGGACTTCTACCCCGCGGGCACGGAGCTGGACCCCGTGACGTTCGCCGTCCCGGCCGACGGGTCGGCGGCCGCGGCGACCGGCGCCCGGGCCGCCTCGCTCGAGGCCGGCACCGGCACCGTCGGTGACGACGGCACGGTCGAGATCGGCTGGACGGTCCCGGCGGGCCTCGCGGCCGGCGGGCACACCGTCGACCTCGTCGTCGCGGACGAGTCGCTGGCGAGCACCGCGTTCACCGTCGAGGAGGCGGACGAGGAACCCGAGCCCGACCCCGCGGTCAGTGTGGACCCGGAGACGGTCGCGCAGGGCGAGACGGTGACGTTCACCGGCACCGGCTTCGGCGCCGAGGAGACGGTCGAGGCGACCATCGTCGTCGACGCCGCGACCGAGGAGCTCACCTTCGACAACGACCACGGCCAGGCCGTCACGGTCCGGTCGGCGGACGGGAACCCGCTGGTCCAGCGCGACGGCAGGCTCCTGGTGGTCGACGGCGGCGAGCTGGACGTCACGCTGACCGGGCTGGAACCGGCCAGCGAGGAGAACACGCCGGACGCGCCGGCCGGGTTCTACCTGTTGACGGCGGTCGACAACGGCCCCGGCGAGGTCGCGACGCCGGCCATCGGCGGCGCCGACACGACCGGCGAGTCCGGCACCTCGCGGTGGATCACCAACTTCCCGTACCTGGGGAGCGAGGACGTCGTGGTGCCGATCGCCGACGGCGTCGCCGAGACGTCGCTCTCGCTGGTCGCGGCCGACGAGTACGCCGACTGCGACGCCGGGTGCGTGCTCTACCTGCGCACCGATCACCGGTCGGCGGCCAACCGGGCGTTCGACCTGCGGGTCCCGCTGGAGTTCGTCAGCGCCGACGAACTGGCCGAGGCGGCACAGGCCGAGCCGGTCACCGTCAGCGGCACCACGTCGGCCGACGGCTGGGTCGCGCTGGACTGGACCGTCCCGGCGGACTCGCCGGTCGGCCCGGCGACCGTCACCCTGACCGGCGCGGACTCCGCGCTGACCGCGTCGGCGCCGTTCACCGTCACCGCCGCCGCCACGGGCGGGGACGACGGCGACGACACCGGCGGGGACGAGTCCGGCGGGGACGAGTCCGGCGGGGAGGAGTCCGGCGGGGAGGAGTCCGGCGGGGCCGAGGACGGCGGTTCGGCGGGCGGGACCGGCGACGACGGGGACGGCGGCCTGCCCGACACCGGGACCGACCCGGTGGCGATCCTGATCGCCGGGCTGGCGCTGCTGGCCGGGGGCATCGCCGTCGCCCTGTACGACCGCCGCCGGCGGGCCTGACGCCGGCCGGGTGCCGGGCCGTTCGTCGTGGACGGCCCGGCCCCCCCACGACCCCGTTGATCTTGGAGTTGTTCGGCCATCTATCGGACATATCGCACGCCAATTGCCGAACAACTCCAAGATCAACTTGTGTGGCGTGGAATCGGGACGGCGGGCGGCGGGTTGGTTCGAGCATGGTGACCACCGGAGCGCTGCTTGGAATCGCGGCCGTCGCGCTGGGCCTCGTGCTCACGCCGGGGCCGAACATGATCTACCTGGTGTCGCGGTCGGTCACGCAGGGACGCCGGGCTGGACTCATCTCGCTGACCGGCGTCGCGGCGGGGTTCTTCGTCTACCTGCTCGCCGCGGCCGCCGGCATCGCGGCTGTGTTCACGCTGGTCCCGGCGCTCTACACGGCGCTGAAGATCGCCGGCGCGGCGTACCTGCTGTGGTTGGCGTGGAAGGCCATCCGCCCGGGCGGCGAGTCGGTGTTCGCGCCGAAGCCGCTGCCGGCCGACCCGCCGCACCGGCTGTTCGCCATGGGCCTGCTGACCAACCTGCTCAACCCGAAGATCGCGATCCTCTACGTGTCACTGCTGCCGCAGTTCGTCGACCCCGCGCGCGGCAGTGTCGCGACGCAGAGCGTGCTGCTCGGGCTGACCCAGATCGCGGTGGCACTGACGGTGAACGCGCTCATCGTGCTGACGGCCGGTTCACTGGCGTCGTTCCTCGGCTCGCGGCCGGCGTGGCTGCGGGCGCAGCGCTGGGTGATGGGGTCGGTGCTGGCCGGGCTCGCCGTGCGGATGCTCACCGACCGGTCCAAGCCGGTGGCCGCCGCGACCTAGCGCCCACCGGCGCCGAGCCGCCGATGGACGCCGGCGAACGCGCGTTCGGCCTCGGCGCGGCAGTAGGCGGCGAACGTCGGCAGCCCGGGCGGCGCGGGCTGGGCACCGCGCCAGGCCTGCGATCCGGCGACGGTGATCAGCAGGTCGGTCACCAGGTCGTCATCGACCGGGTGCGCCGCCAGCAGCTCGTCGAACGCCGGCGTCTCCACCCAGGTCAGAGCCAGCATGAACGCGTCGGCCCAGGAAGGGCCGAGGCAGGACATCCCCCAGTCGACGATGACGGCGGCGCCGTCGGGCCGGATCAGCAGGTTGTCCTCGCGCACGTCCCAGTGGCACAGCGACTCGGTGGTCAGTCGCTCCGGCAGCGTCGCGACGCGCCGGTACAGGTCGCGGATTCGCCCGGCCGTCCACGGCGGCAGGACCCCGTCCGGTGCGCCGGCGAGCTCCGCCCAGCGGCCGCGCCAGATCGCGGCCATCTCCGGCATCCGGCGCAGGGTCGCACCCATCGGCGACGGCGTCAGCTCGCGCGCCTGCCGCTCGACCAGGTCCCGGACGACGGACGCGTCGGCGCCGTGCGGATCGGCCAGGTCCGGCGGACGGCCGTCGACGTCCTCCAGCAGCAGCGCCACCCAGTCGCCGTCGTCGTACGCAGCGCGCAGAGCCGGCCGGTACGGCGCCGGCGGCAGCGCCCGCAGCACCTCGACCTCGCGCCGGAACAGCAGCAGCGTCCGCTCGTTGAGCGCCGCGCCGCACGCCTTGACGAACGCCGTCCGTCCGCCGGCGGTCACCAGACGGGTCGCGCACCCGGGCGACATCCCGCCGGACTGCTCGCGCGTCGCCACGACGGTCGAGCCGAGCGTCGCCTCGGCCCAGTCGCGCACCGCCGCCGGCACGTCGGCGTACCGGATCCGGACGCCGGCCGCGCGCGCCAGCGTCAGTCCTCGGTGCGTGCCGGGCCGCTCAGTGCGGCGGCGGCCTCGGCGGACATCCGCGTCAGCTCCTGGCGGATGTCACCCCGCTCGGTGAGCGGGCGGCTGAAGGGCACGCGGACGGCCCGTTCGTCGTCGCCGACGGTCACCTTGAAGTCGACGCCGGTTGCGTCGACGTGGAACAGCTCCGCAGCGGTGGCCTCCGGCGTGTCGCCGAGCGTCCTGACGATCATCAACGAGTCCTCGGTGTGGTCCTCGTTCATGTGCGCGGCGACGGCGGTGACCACATCCGGGCCGAAGGCGTTCTCAGTCACCGGGTGAGAATACCCACGTGACGACACCTCATCCGGGCCTGTCCGACGACGACGTCGCCCGCGTGCGCGACGCCCTGGCGACGGCCGGATACACCGTCGACGGCGTCCGCGACCTGCTCGGTGCGCGGGCGGCCGCGGCGCTGGACCGCAACGAGACCACGCCGGGCCGGCTCGCCCTCGCCGGGCGGGACGACCCGCCGGCGCTGCTGGCGCGGCTGTGGTCGCTGCAGGCGCCGGTCGAGCGGCGGCTGCTCGAGCGGGTGCTGCCGGTCGAGCCGCTGCTGGCCGGCGGCATCCTCGAGGCGAGCGCCGACGGCGACACCGTCCGGGCCGTGGTCGACATCCGGCCGTACGCCGATGACGCCGGCGACTGGTGGGTGGCCGCCGACCTCACGCCCGGCATGGACGGCCAGCGGGCACCCATCCCCGACGACCACGTCCTCGGCCTCAACGCCGCCTCCAGCACGCTCGCGCAGCTGACCGTCCGCCGGCCGGTCTCGCGGGCGCTCGACCTCGGCACCGGGTGCGGCGTGCAGTCGCTGCACCTCGCCCGGCACAGCGCGCACGTGGTCGCGACGGACGTGAACCCGCGAGCACTGGCGCTGGCGGCACTGACCGCGCGCCTGAACGGCCTGGACGTCGACCTGCGCCGCGGCAGCCTGTTCGAGCCGGTCGCGGGCGAGACGTTCGACCTGATCGCGACCAACCCGCCGTTCGTCGTCTCGCCCGGCGGCACGCACGTCTACCGCGACGGCGGCCTGCCCGGCGACGAGATCTCCCGCCGCGTCGTCGTCGACGGCGCCCGGCACCTGGCCGAGGGCGGGCTGCTGCAGTCGCTGGCGAACTGGACGCACGTGCGCGGCTCGGACTGGCGGGACCGTCTCGGTGCCTGGGTCGCGTCGACCGGCTGCGACGCTTGGGTGATCCAGCGCGAGGTGGAGGACCCCGCCGAGTACGTCGAGCTGTGGCTGCGCGACTCCGGCGAAGTCGGCGACGCCGGCTACGCCCAGCGGTACGCCGACTGGCTGCGCTGGTTCGACGAGCAGGCCGTCGAGGGCATCGGGTTCGGCTGGATCGCGTTGCGGCGGTCCGGGGCGGCCGATCCGTCGGTCCGCATCGAGGAGTGGCCGCACGCCGTCGAGCAGCCCCTCGGGCCGACGGTCGGCGCGTGGTTCGACCGCGTGTCCGAGCTGCGGGTCGGCGACGACGAGCTGCTGGCCGCCCGGCTCGTCCAAGCCGCCGACGTCGTGCAGGAGCAGGTGGGGCGGCCCGGCGACGAGGATCCCGAGCACATCGTGCTGCGGCAGCGGCGCGGCCTGCTGCGCGCCGTCACCGCCGGAACGGCCGAGGCCGGCTTCGTCGGCGCCTGCGATGGGACCCTGCCGGCCGGGACGATCATCGACGCGCTGGCGACGGTGCTGTCGGTGGACGCGGCGGAGCTACGGGCCGACCTCCTGCCGCGGATGCGGGAGCTCGTCCAGGACGGCTTCCTGGAGTTCGCGCGATAACCGTTAGGAGGCGCCGGCGACGGCGGTGACGCCGACGACGAGGTAGATCAGCCCGCCGAGCGTGACGCCGACGGCGGCGAGGAGCGGCACGCCGCGGGTGATGCGGGCCAGCCGCGAGGAGCGGTACGCGGAGTCCGTCAGCAGCGAACTGCCCTTGATCACCAGCAGGCCGACGGCGGTCAGCGTCCCGGCCAGCCCGACGGCGAAGCAGACCACGAGGATCAGCGCGTACGCCGTCCGGCCGGTGAGGATGCCGCTGACCAGGATGAGGAACGCCGACGGCGACGGCAGCAGCCCGCCGGACAGCCCGAGCGCGACCAGGCCCCGTCGCGACCACGGCGCCACTCCGGGCGGCGGCCCGTGTCCGTGCCCGTGACCATGCCCGTGGCCGTGTCCATGGCCATGGCCGTGGCCGTGGCCGTGGCCGTGCCCGGCGGTGGCCAGGGCCGGCTCGGACCGCACGCTGCGCACGTACCGCCGCAGCAGCCCGGCGCCCACGGCGACGACGATCACCGCCGAGATCACCTGCAGCCAGGACGTGAGCAGCCGGGTGTCGGTGCCGCCGGACGCCGTCAGGCCGACCCAGCCCAGCGCCAGCACGAGCACCGAGAACGTATGCATGCCGGCGACGATCGCGCCCAGCACGACGGCGTCCCGGTAGCGGGCGTGCGCGCCGACCAGGTAGGCGGCCGCGATGGTCTTGCCGTGCCCGGGAGCGACGGCGTGCGCGCAGCCCACGACGACCGCGACCACGAGTCCGGCCCACCAGACGCCGGGATTGTCGAACAGCGCGATCAGTCGGTTGTCGAGTTCGTAGAGCCAGTTCACCGGGCCGCCTCGACGGTGTGCGCGGCAGCGGGGACGTCGCCGGCGGCCGGCTCCGCGGCGGTGCGCCGGCCCGCGCCGCGTCGCCACCAGAGCAGCCCGCCGGCCAGGGC
>NZ_QUAL01000364.1 GCF_003579925.1 Jiangella rhizosphaerae
CCCCACCCGCCACCGCGCCCTCCAACAACTCCTCAACCAAGATCAACCGGAGCCGGCTTGACATAGGGCTTCTCATGCGCCCAGCATCACAGGGCCTGCGCCGGCGCGGGGAGTCCGATCCTGCGGTCCTCGCGCGGGCGCAGGTCGGACGGCAGGAAGCCGGTATGCCGGCGGAACATCCGGCGGAAGTGGCTGACGTTGGACAGGCCGACGGCGTAGGCGACCTCCGGCACGCTCAACCGGCTGGTGAGCAGCAGCGACTTGGCTCGCTCCATCCGCCGCGACGTGACGTACTCGTGCGGCGCCAGGCCGGTCGAGGCCTTGAAGGCGCGGGCGAAGTGGAACGGGCTCAGCGCCGCGGCGGCGGCGAGGTCGTCGACGGTGAGCGGGTCGCCCAGCCGCGCCTCGACGACGTCGGCGACGCGGTCGAGCAGGACGCGGTGCAGCCGCCCGGCGGGCGCCCGGCGCCGCGGCGCGATGCCGGCGTAGTGCCCCACGACGTGCTCGGCCAGCCGGTGGGCCAGCATGCTGGCCCGGACGGTGTCGACGTGCACCAGGCCGAGGTGGGCGCGCTTGAGCACCGACGCGGTCCCGAGCACGACGGCGTCGCGCACGCCGCGCAGCGGCTCGATCTCCGGCGTCCGCGCCGATCCGGCGGCCGCCCGCAGCAGCTCGTCGGCGGGGTAGATCTCGACCAGCTCGTCAGGCCGGACGACCTCGCTCCAGTACACCGGCGACCACCCGTTCGCGAACACGTCGCCCGGCCGGATGTCGAACCGGTGCCGCCGGCCGCCGGACTCGGTGACGACGCCGTGGTGCTCGGCGAACGAGACGCCGATCTGCTGCGCGCCGCTGACGGTGACGCCGCCGGCGGGCGGGCTCCAGCAGTACACCGACCGCAGCCCCGGCCAGCGCAGCTCCGACCGGCGGGCGCGTGTCATCGCCGGGCCGCCGCCACCACCGTCGCGCACTGCAGGGACCATGCCGCCAGTATCCGTGCCTCGTCCAGCTCCAGCGGCGGGCCGGCGAAGGTCCAGGTCGACCGGTGCACGTTGATCAGCGCGCCGAGCAGCAGGACCGCCGCGGCGTCGACGTCGAAGCCGGGCGCCGGCTCGGTGCCGATCCAGCGCCGCAGCGCCTCGGCCATGACGCGGTACCCGGCGTCGGAGACCTGTTCGCGGAAGGCGTCGCGCTGCTCGGCGACCCGCTCACCCTCCCGCTCGAAGACGTCGACGACGGCCCGCTGCGACGCGAGCTCGTCGAGGACGTACCGGCCCAGCGCGAGCGCCTCGTCGCCGACGTCACCGACGTCGCCGGCCTCGCCGCCGACGACCTCCGTGCGCCGGGCCCGGACGGAGTCGAGGTGGCGCCGGACGGCCTCGTCGAGCAGCGCCTCCTTGCTGGGGAAGTGCCGGTAGAGCGCGCCGCGCCGCGGCTGCAGCCCGGCGGCCGCCTCGATCTGCCCGACCGTCGTGGCCCGGAACCCCTGCAGGGCGAACAGCCGCATGCCCTCCGCGAGTAGCCGGTCCTTCGTGCTTGCCTCCGCCGTAATCACATGATTACAGTACCGCATAATCAAGTGATTACATCGCTGGGGGAGGAGACCCACCATGGCGACCATCCAGCTCTCGGCCGGGCCCGTCGAGTACGACGACCACGGCGACGGCCCGCCCGTGGTCCTGCTGCACGGCCTGCACATGGACGGCGGACTGTGGCGGCGCGTCGTGCCGCGCCTGGAGGGCCATCGCCGCCTGGTCCCGACGCTGCCGCTCGGCGCGCACCGGACGCCGATGGGCGACGGCGCCGACCTCACCCCGCGCGGTGTCGCGCGGCTCGTCGGCGAGTTCCTCGATCGGCTCGGCCTCGACGACGTCACGCTCGTCGGGTCCGACACCGGCGGCGCGCTGGCCCAGCTGCTGCTCGCCGAGGCGGCCGCCCACCCGGCGACGCCCGGCGCCGGGCGCGTCGGCCGGCTGGTCCTCGTCTCCTGCGAGGCGTTCGGGAACTTCCCGCCCGGCCTGCCGGGCCGGGTGTCGGCGGCCGCGGCGCGACTGCCCGGCGGGCTCGCGCTGGCGGCGCAGTCGATGCGGCTGCCGCTGGCCGCCCGGCTCCCGATCACGTGGGGCTGGATGGCCCGGCGCCCGGTCCCGCGCGATCTGCTCGACGACTGGTTCCGTCCGCTGCGCTCCAGCCGCGGCGTCCGCCGCGACCTCGCCGCGTTCGTCCGGGCGATCCCGGACGCGGACCTCACGGCCGCCGCCGCGCACCTCGCCGCGTTCCGGGGGCCGGCGCTGGTGGTCTGGGCCGGCGACGACCGGGTGATGCCGCCGGCGCATGCGCGCCGGCTGGCCGCCTGCTTCGCCGACGGCCGCTACGTCACCGTCGCCGACAGCTACACGCTGGTCCCGCTGGACCAGCCCGCCGTCCTCGCCCGGCACATCGCCGGCTTCGCCCGTGCGGCCGGCGGCCCGCCCACCGGACGCCGCGTCCGGATTTCGGACCTCGGCGCTTTCCTGCCGGACGGCGGGACTAGCGTGTGTGCATGACCGTGACACCCTCGAAGCCCGACCTGAAGCCACACTCCCGGGCGGTCACCGACGGTCTCGAACGTGCCGCCGCCCGCGGGATGCTGCGCGCCGTCGGCATGACCGACGACGACTGGGAGAAGCCGCAGATCGGGGTCGCCTCGTCCTGGAACGAGATCACCCCCTGCAACCTGTCGCTCGACCGCCTGGCCAAGGCGTCCAAGGAAGGCGTACACGCCGGCGGCGGGTTCCCCATGGAGTTCGGCACCATCTCGGTGTCCGACGGCATCTCCATGGGCCACGAGGGCATGCACTACTCGCTGGTGTCGCGCGAGGTCATCGCCGACTCCGTCGAGACGGTGTTCGGCGCCGAGCGGCTGGACGGCGCGGTGCTCCTGGCCGGCTGCGACAAGTCCGCGCCGGCCATGCTGATGGCGGCCGCGCGGCTCGACGTCGCCGCGACCTTCCTGTACGCGGGGTCGATCCTGCCCGGCCGGGTGGGCGACCGCGACGTCACCATCATCGACGCGTTCGAGGCGGTCGGCGCCTGCGCCCGCGGGCTGATCACCCGCGAGGAGGTCGACGAGATCGAGCGGGCCATCTGCCCGGGCGAGGGCGCCTGCGGCGGCATGTACACCGCGAACACCATGGCCAGCGCCGCCGAGGCGCTCGGCATGTCGCTGCCGGGCAGCGCCGCGCCGCCCGCCGTCGACCGCCGCCGCGACGGCTACGCCCGTAAGTCCGGCGAGGCGGTCGTCAACCTGCTCCGCCTGGGCATCACCACCCGCGACATCCTGACGAAGGAGGCGTTCGAGAACGCCATCGCCGTCGTCATGGCGGTCGGCGGCTCGACGAACGCCGTCCTGCACCTCATGGCCATCGCGCACGAGGCCGGCGTGAAGCTGGAGCTCGACGACTTCAACCGCATCGGCGACAAGGTGCCGCACCTCGCCGACGTCAAGCCGTTCGGCCAGTACGTCATGACCGACGTCGACCGCGTCGGCGGCGTCCCGGTCATCATGAAGGCGCTGCTCGACGCCGGGCTCATGCACGGCGACGCGCTCACCGTCACCGGCAAGACGCTGGCCGAGAACCTCGCCGACATCGCCCCGCCGGACATCGACGGCAAGATCATCCATGCGATGAGCAACCCGATCCACAAGACCGGCGGCATCACCGTGCTGCACGGCTCGCTCGCGCCCGAGGGTGCCGTGGTCAAGTCGGCCGGCTTCGACACCGCCGTCTTCGAGGGCACCGCCAAGGTGTTCGACGGCGAGCGCGGCGCCATGGACGCCGTCGAGCAGGGGACGCTGCAGAAGAACGACGTCATCGTCATCCGCTACGAGGGCCCGAAGGGCGGCCCCGGTATGCGCGAGATGCTCGCCGTCACCGGCGCCATCAAGGGCGCCGGCCTGGGCAAGGACGTGCTGCTGGTCACCGACGGCCGGTTCTCCGGTGGCACGACGGGGCCGTGCATCGGCCACGTCGCGCCCGAGGCGGTCGACGGCGGTCCCATCGCGTTCGTGCAGGACGGCGACCGCATCCGGCTCGACCTCGCCGCCCGCACGCTCGAGCTGCTGGTCGACGACGACGAGCTGGCCCGCCGCCGCGCGGCCTGGACGCCGCCGGCGCCGAAGCATGAGCGCGGCGTGCTGGCGAAGTACGCCAAGCTGGTCGGCTCGGCGGCCAACGGCGCCGTCTGCGACTAGCTCTCGCGAGACCCGCCCTGGTCCTCGTCGGGCCGCAACCCGTCGAGGATCAGGGCGAGCCCGAACTCGAACTCGTCGCCGTAGTCGTAGCCGGGCACCAGCACGCGCGTCGTCATCAGCTCCATGAGGTGCGGATACGCGCCCTCCGGCAGGCCGGCCCTGATGCCGTCGGCCACCTCGCCGAGGTCTCCGTCGCCGGTGAACGGCAGGCTCAGCTCCTGCAGCACGAACCCGTAGAGATAGCTGTCGATCAGGGAGATGGCGTGCGCGGCCATCACGACGGAGAACCCGCCGGCCCGTAGCGCGCCGAGCACGGCGTCGTGATGCCGCAGCGTGGCCGGCCCGGGGCGGCCACGCGAGTCCATCAGGCCCACCGCCCACGGGTGCCGCTTGAGGGCCGCGCGCGCTGAGCCGGCGCGGTCGCGCATGGCGGCGCGCCACTCGGTGCCGTCGTCGGGCAGCGAGATCTCCGCGAACACCGCGTCGACCATGCCGTCGAGGATGTCGTCGCGCCCGGCGACGTGGTTGTAGAGCGACATCGCCTCGACCCCGAGGCGGGCGGCGATGGCCCGCATGCTCGCGCCGGCCTGGCCCTTCTCGTCGGCCAGCGCGACGGCCGCCGCGACGATGCGGTCGCGGGTGAGCGGCGCCCGCACGATCTCCTCCTCGCCTTGACGTACTTACGGTGTAAGTCTACCGTCTACTTACACCGTAAGTACGAACGGCCGGGGAGCGGACATGAAGGTGTGCATCGTCGGGGCGTCGGGGAAACTGGGGCAGTACCTCGTGCGCCACGCGCTGGACCGCGGCTACGAGGTGGTCGGGGTGTGCCGCGAGAAGAGTGTGCCGAAGCTCGACGCGGTCGCCGACCGCATCGCGATCGTCCCGGGCCCCACGAACGACCGCGAGGTCATCGGCGCGGCGGTCGCCGGGTGCGACGGCGTGCTCAGCGTGCTCGTCCCTTGGGGCGTCCAGCAGTACTCGTCGGGCACGGCGCAGGCGGTGCTCGACCTCGCCGAACCCGATGCGCGGCTGATCTTCTCCTGCGGCTGGCACATCAGCCGCGACGGCCAGGACCGGTACTCGTGGCGGTTCCGGACGGCGCTGCGGGTCGCCGCCCGCGTGGGGAAGCTGTTGCGCGCGGTCGAGATCGACGACCAGGAGGAGGCGTGTCGGCGCATCTTCGCCAGCGACCGCCGCTGGACCGTCGTCCGGGGCAGCGATCTCGAGGAGGGCGAGAGCCAGGGCCTGCCGGTGTGGAGCCGGCACGTCGGTGACCCGGTCCTGGCGAGCAACCTGACCAGGCGGACCGACTTCGCGCTGTTCATGATCGAGGCGCTGACGGACGACTCGCTGGTACGCGAGGCGCCGGCCATCGTCGGCCGGACGACGCCCAGCGCGCGGGCCGCCAGCGTGTAGACGCGCGTCTACACGGGCCGCTAAGATGGATCCATGAAGACCGTCGGCACTCGCGAACTGAAGCAGAACCCGCACACGGTGATCGAGCGTGTGCGGGAGACCGGCGACGAGTACGAGATCACCGCTTACGGGCGCCCCACCGGAGTTCGGATCGTTCCGGACCGTCCCGGCCCGCGTCGCTGGGTGAGCGGCGCCAGCCTCGCGGACGTGACGCCGATGAGCCCGCGGAACGCCACCGCCTGGCGCGGCGACATCGAGCAGGCCATGGCCGACGAGGTCGCCGACCCCTGGGAGCAGGCGTGATACTGCTCGACACGAACATCCTCATCGACCTGCATCTGTACGCCTTCGATCCGGCCGAGGAGTACGGCGCGAGCATCTTGTCCCGAGCCGAGCTGGAGTTCGGGATCCGCGCGGCCAAGAACCCGCGCGACGCCGCCGAGCGCACCCGGCGCCTCAACGAGCTCGACCAGCGGTTCGACTGGGTCGGCTTCGACATCGAGTCGACCCGTTCCTACGGCATGATCGCTGCCGGCGCACGAGCGAGCGGCGCCAAGATCGGCAGCAAGGACGCCCTCATCGCCGCACAGGCTCACCGGCACGGCGCCGCGGTCATGACGGCGAACACCGACGACTTCAGGCCCTTCGACCACGACGTCGAAATCATCGCGCCGACCCCGCGCACAGCTGGTTCCTGACGACACCGAGCGTGCTGCGGCCTCAGCCGACGGCGAACGGCAGCCGATCGGCGACGGCGCCGAGCGCGGCCGTCTCGGCGTCCGTCGGCGGTCGGCGGCCGGTGCCGACGAGCAGGGCGTCGGTGTCGGAGAAGGAGTCCGGGAAGGTGACCCCGGCGATCCGCTGCAGCGCCGCCCGGCATGCAGCCAACGCATCGGCGGGCGGCCCGGCGGACCCCGCCGGCAGATGCGCGACCAGGTCCAGGTGGTGCAGCGTCCACTCCAGCACGTACGCGGACAGGAAGTCGCCCGCCGTCAGCACCATGTCCTGCGTCGCGACCCGGGCGGCGGGGTCGGCCAGCGAGGCGGCGCGGCCCGCGGCCGAGCCGACGTCGTCGAGGTGGAACTTCAGCAGCGCGGGGTCGCCGTAGGCGGCGGCCAGCCGGGGGATCAGCGCGTCGAGCGGGTCGTCGCCGGTCGGCGGGTCGACGAGCGTCCAGTAGCCGTCCGCATCGACGGTCGGCTCCGCGTCGGACGGCGTGACCAGCGTGATGAGCACGTCCTGCGCGTCGATGACCAGATGGCACACGAGGTCGCGGACGAGCCAGCCGGTGCAGCCGGAGGGCAGCGCGAAGGCGTCGTCCGGAAGGGCGGCGACGGCGGCCCGCATCGCCGTCCACGACCGGGTGAAGAACTCCACCCGGGCACGGTAGCGGACGGTCAGGCGCGGCCGCGCAGGTGCCGGGCGATGACGCTCATGTCCTCGTCGCCCAGGCCTGCGGCGACGGCGTCGGCGACGGCGCGGCGGTTGGTGACGGCCTGCGGCATCGGCGCGCCGACGCGTGCGGCGAGGTCGAGGATGAGGTCGAGGTCCTTGCCGACGAGCTCGAGCCGGAAGGCGGCCGGAGCGTCATCGGGCCGCTCGAACGCCGCCCGCTTGTACTGGACGAACGGGCCCGCGGCGACGCTGCCCGCGAACACCTCGTAGGCGGTCTCGCGCGACACGCCGGACCGCTCGGCCAGCACCAGCGCCTCGGACAGCGCCTGGTTGAGCGCGTGGACCAGCGCGTTGACCGCCAGCTTCATGGTCGAGCCGGCGCCGTGGCCGCCCACGTGGAAGATCTGCCGGGCCAGGACGTCGAGCACCGGCCGGGCGCGCGCGAGGTCGTCGTCCGCACCGCCGACCATGACGGTCAGCTCGCCGCGCTCGACGACCGGCACGCTGCCGGACACGGGGGTGTCCAGCATCGCCCCGCCACGCGCGGCGACCAGCTCGGCCAGCTCGACGGACGTCTGCGGTGCGACGGTGCTGGTGTCGGCGACGACGGTGCCGGGCGCGGCGCCCGCGGCGACGCCGTCGGCCCCCTCGTAGGCGGCCCGGCAGGCTGCGTCGTCGGCCAGCGAGACCAGCACGACCGGCCCCGCGGCCGCCGCCTCGCGCG
>NZ_QUAL01000367.1 GCF_003579925.1 Jiangella rhizosphaerae
CCTACTACCTGCAGGTGGTCAAGGGCTACAGCCCGATCCGCTCCGGCGTGGCGTTCCTGCCGATGGTCGCCGGCATGGTCATCGGGTCGACCCAGCTGGGCGCCCGGCTGATGACCCGCGTCCCCGCGCGCTACCTCATGACGCCGGGCCTGCTGGTCGCCGCGGTCGGCATGCTGCTGCTCACGCAGATGAGCGTCGACAGCTCGTACGTCACGCTGCTGCTGCCGGCGCAGATCCTGCTCGGCCTCGGCCTGGGCACGACGTTCATGCCGGCCATGAGCCTGGCCACCTACGGCGTCGAGCCGCGCGACTCCGGCATCGCCTCGGCGATGATCAACACGTCGCAGCAGGTCGGCGGCGCCATCGGCACGGCGCTGCTGAACACCATCGCCGCCACGGCGACCACGTCCTACATCAGCGCGCACATCGGCGGCTCGACCCCGCCCGAGCTGGTGCAGCTGCAGGGCATGGTCGACGGCTACACCACCGCCATCTGGTGGGCCGTGGGCATCCTGGTCGTCTCCGCGGCCATCGCGTTCTTCCTCGTGAACGCGACCCCGGAGACCGAGGAGGCCGCCTTCGACGAGCTCGACGGCGAGGGCGAGGCCGCCCCGGTCATGATCCACTGACCGGCGCAGCCACGCCGACCTGAGACTGGGGCCCCGTCGTACGGCGACGGGGCCCCTGCCATACCCGGGCCATATCGGACACGTGTCGCTGCCGTCCGCGCGACCGGCGAGCGGCTACCGTCACGAGTCGTGAGCCCCTTCAACGACCGCTACGGCCGCGACGTCCTCACGAACTCCCCGCACCCGAAGCACCCGGTCAGCACGAAGGAGGCCGCCGTGCCGGGGCTCGTCGTCGAGGACGTGCAGACGGGGTACGTCGGCGCCGTCGTCGAGGTCGACAAGCACGGCGTGATCCTCGAGGACCGGCACGGCAAGCGGCGCGCGTTCCCGCTCGGGCCGGGGTTCTGGATCGACGGCAAGCCCGTCGAGCTGGTGCGCCCGGCCGGGCCGGCGAAGACCGGCCGCATGGTGTCCGCGTCCGGCTCCGTCGCCGTGCTCGACCACAAGGCGCGCACCGCCCGGGCCAGCCGCATCTACGTCGAGGGCAAACACGACGCCGAGCTGGTCGAGAAGGTGTGGGGCCACGACCTGCGCGTCGAGGGTGTCGTCGTCGAGGAGCTGGGCGGTGCCGACGACCTCGCCGCCGTCGTCGCCGAGTTCCAGCCGGGCCCCGGCCGGCGGCTCGGCGTCATGCTCGACCACCTGGTGGCCGGGAGCAAGGAGACCCGCCTCGCCGACGCCGTGCGCGGAGGCCCGTACGCCGGAGACGTCCTCATCGTCGGCCACCCCTACATCGACGTCTGGCAGGCGGTCCGGCCATCCGTGCTCGGCCTCAAGTCCTGGCCGGACGTGCCGAAGGGCGAGCCCTGGAAGGAGGGCGTCATCGCCCGGCTCGGCTGGAAGCTGGAGTCGTGGGAGGCGTGGCAGCGCATCCTGGGCCGCGTCACGACCTACACCGACCTCGAGCCGGCCTTCCTCGGCCGCGTCGAGGAGCTCATCGACTTCGTGACCGACCCGCCAGGTTGATCGTGGAGCTGTTCGGCGAATACGGTCCGAAGTGTCCGAGCAGGGGCGGCCGCCCAGCCCGCACCCAGACCTAGGGCAGGAGGTCGCGGACGACGGCGTCGGCGAGGAGGCGGCCGCGGCGGGTGAGCACGAGGCGGCCCGCGTCGAAGGCCGCGGCGTCGGCCAGCCCGTCCTCCACCACGGCGGCCGCTGCCTTCCGACCGGCGTCGTCGAGGACGGCGAGGTCGAGGCCGGCCGCGAGCCGGACCTCCAGCAGCACCCGTTCGACCCGCCGGGTCTCGGCGTCGAGGACCTCACGGGCATGCGCCGGGCTCTCCCCCGCCGCCAGCCGGGCCGCCCAGGCGGCCGGGTGCTTGACGTTCCACCAGCGGGTCCCGCCGACGTGGCTGTGGGCGCCCGGCCCGGCGCCCCACCAGTCGGCGCCGGTCCAGTACAGCTCGTTGTGAGCACAGCGCGCGCTCGGCGACGTGGCCCAGTTGGACAGCTCGTACCACTCGAACCCCGCCGATGACAGCAGCTCGTCGGCCAGCACGTACTTGTCGGCCTGGTCGTCGTCGTCCGGCAGCGGCAGCTCACCGCGGGCCATGCGGGCGGCCAGCCTGGTCCCCGGCTCGACGATGAGCGCGTAGGCGCTGACGTGATCGGGCCCGGCCTCGACGGCGGCGGCGACGCTGGCCCGCCAGTCGTCGACGGACTCGCCCGGCGTGCCGTAGATGAGGTCGACGCTGACGTGCTCGAACCCGGCGCGCTGGGCCTCGGCCACGACCTGCGCCGGCCGGCCGGGCGTGTGCACGCGGTCGAGGACGGCGAGCACGTGCGGCCGCGCGCTCTGCATGCCTATGGACACCCGGGTGAAGCCGGCCGCCCGCAGCTGCGCCAGCGACCCGGCGTCGACGGACTCGGGGTTGGCCTCGGTGGTGACCTCGGCCCTGGGCGCCAGGCCGAACTCGTCGTCGATGAACCGCAGCACCCTGCCGAGGTCGGCCGGCGGCAGCAGCGTCGGCGTGCCGCCGCCGACGAACACCGTCGACACCGGGACGTCGGCGTCGCCGAGCACCCGCCGGGCCAGCCGCAGCTCCGCGACGGCGCCGTCGGCCCAGGACGTGCGCGAGGCGCCGGGGGCGGAACCCAGCTCGTCGGCGGTGTAGGTGTTGAAGTCGCAGTAGCCGCACCGGGTGGTGCAGAACGGCACGTGCAGGTACACGCCGAACGGCCGGCGGCCGACGCCGTCGAGCGCCGTGGCCGGCAGCGCACCGTCAGCGGGCGCGGGCGAGCCGTCGGGCAGGGTGGAGGGCACGTCCCATTGTCCCCTACCCGAGGCGCAAGGCCATGGGGCAGAGTGGTCGCATGCGCGAGGATCCCCCGACGGTGGTCGACCGGACCACCCTGCGTCAGGTCCTGCATTCCGGTGATCCGGCCGCCATCGTCGCCGTCGTCGCCGGCCACGACGTTCGCCCGGCACTGCAACTCGCCGGTGACGCCGTGCTGGTCGCCCTCGAAGCCGGCGCGACCGGTGCGGACAACGTCGCCGGCACCGTCGTGGCCACACTTCGCGAGCGGGTTTGGGACGGCGACCTCGAACTCGCCGAGGAGCTCGTCGCGGTGTCGGACGGGCGTGCGAGGCTCGGCGAGATCCTCACGGTGGAGCTCGACGACGTCGCCGACCTCCTCGAAGGTGACCTCAACGACGGCGGCGGCTACCTCGACCTGCAGACCGGCGACACGTGGCCGCTCGTCGACGGCGACGACGGCTACCTCGCCGACGTCGGCGTCGATCTCGACGACGAGCCGGACCGATGGCTGCGCGTCCACCCGCTGGGGTCACATGACGGCTGGGAGGACATGGCCCATTTCGCGGCGGGCGTCACCGACGACCGCCTGCGCGGACGGCTGGACGAGGCGATCCATGGGCGTGGCGCGTTCCGCCGGTTCAAGGACGCGGTCCACCAGGCCGGCGTCGCGGAGCAGTGGTACGGCTTCTCCGCCGAACGCCGCGCCGGGCGCGCCCGCGCGTGGCTGGCCGGTGAAGGCATCCGCGCGCGGCCGCGCCGGTGGGTGGACAGCGCCGGCGACGGCTGAGCGAGACCGTCAGGCGTACATCCCGTCGAGGATGTCCATGTACTTCTTCTCGACCGCCTTGCGCTTCACCTTGAGGCTGGGCGTGAGGTCGCCGCTCTCGACGGTGAGGTCGCGCGGGAGGATCTCGAACTTCTTGATCGTCTCCCAGCGCTCCAGCCGCGCGTTGAGCTGGTCGACCTGGCTCTGGACGAGCGCCCGGACCTCCGGCGCCCGGGTGAGTTCCTCGTAGGAGCGGCCGCCGAGCTCGTGGTGCTCGGCCCAGTCGGCGATGGCCTCGGGGTCGAGCGTGATGAGCGCGACGCAATAGTTGCGGGTGTCGCCGTGGACGACGATCTGGCTGGCGTGCGGGCTGACCGCCTTGAAGATGATCTCGATCTCCTGCGGCGCGACGTACTTGCCGCCGGAGGTCTTGATGAGGTCCTTCTTGCGGTCGGTGACGCGCAGGTAGCCGTCGGCCACCTCGCCGATGTCGCCGGTGCGGAACCAGCCGTCGGCGTCGAGCACCTCGGCGGTGACGTCGGGCAGCTTGTGGTAGCCGCGCATGACGCCGGGGCCGCGCAGCAGGATCTCGCCGTCGTCGGCGATCTTCACCTCGGTGCCCGGCGCCGGCGGGCCGACGGTGCCGAAGCGGCAGTCGTAGGGCATGTTGACGAACGACGCCGCGCTGGTCTCGGTCAGCCCGTAGCCCTCGAGGATGAGCATGCCGGCGGCGTGGAACCATTCGGCGACGTCGCGCGACAGCGCCGCCGCGCCGCTGACGAAGAACCGGATGTTGCCGCCGAGACGGGCCTTGATCTTGCTGAACACCAGCCTGTCGGCAAGCCCGTACTGGAACTTCAGCAGGCCGGTGGGCTCGTGGCCCTTCTGGCGCAGCGCCGACACCTTCGCGCCGACGCCGAACGCCCAGGCGAAGATCTTGGCCTTCGGGCCGCCCTCGTTCTCGACGCCGGTGATGACCCGGGCCCGCACCTTCTCGAAGATGCGCGGCGCACCGGCCATGAACGTCGGCTTCACGACGCCGAGGTTCTCCACGATGTGGTCGAGGTTGCCGTCGACCGCGGTCGCGAAGCCGATGCGCAGCTGGATGGCCTCGAGCGCCTTGCCGAACGAGTGCGACAGCGGCAGCCAGAGGTACTGGACGTCGTCGACGGAGAGGATCTTGAACGCGTCGACGGCGACGCCCTCGTAGACCCAGTTGTCGTTGACCAGCCGGACGCCCTTGGGCCGTCCCGTGGTGCCGGAGGTGTAGATGAGCGTGGCCAGCGTCTCGGGACCGACGGCGGCGAGCGCGTCGTCGACGGCGTCGGGCCGCTCGCCCAGCAGGGTGCGGCCGCGCTCCTCGAGCTCGGCGAGGCTCAGGACGAAGCCGTCCTGGCGGTCGACGCCGGCGTCGTCGAACACGACGACGCGGGTCAGCGACGGCAGCTCGGCGCGGTGGTCGAGCACCTTGGCCACCTGCTCGGCGTTCTCGGCGAACACCACGCGGGTGTCGGAGTCGCTCAGGATGTACGAGACGTCCTCGGGCGTGGTGGTGGGGTAGACGGTGGTCGTGGCCGCGCCGATGACGTTGATGGCGAGGTCGGCGAGGATCCACTCGATGCGGGTGGACGACGCGATGGCCACTCGCTGCTCGTGCTCGACGCCGAGGTCGAGCAGGCCCGCCGCGATGACCCAGACGCGGTCCTTCGTCTCGTCCCAGGTGAGCGACGACCAGCCGGACCCGCTCGGGTAGCGGTAGGCCTCCCTGCTCGGTGTGGCCTCGACACGGTCAAGGAACATCCTGCCGACCGAGGCCGGCCGCACCGCGACGAGGTCCGCCTTGTCAGTGGTGCCGAGGCTCATGCGTCTCCTCCCAATCGCCCTTGACGGGACCGGCCGGAAGCGGCCAGGTGGAGGAAGGTTACGACCTGGTAGCTTCCAGCGACAGTCTCCGCGGCACACGGGATTCCAGCCCGTGCACCGCGAGCATCCCCTCAACCGTATCCGACCAGGAGAAATCCTGGGCACGACGGCGCGCCGCCCGCCTCGCCGCGGGGCCGTCGGCGATCACCTCCAGGACCGCCTCGGCCATGGCGCCGGGATCCGGCGGCGCCGTCCGCCCGGACCCGCCGACCACCAGCTCCGGCAGCGCGCCGCGCGCGCTCGCGACCACCGGCGTCCCGCTGGCCATCGCCTCCAGGGCGGCCAGCCCGAACGTCTCGTAGGGTCCCGGCGCCACGACGACGTCGGCGCTGGCCAGCACCGCGGCCAGCTGCGCGCGGTCGGTGACGAAGCCGGCCATGGTGACCGGCTTGCCCTCGGCCTGCTCGGCGACCATGTCGCGGACCGAGCCGTCGCCGCACACGACCATCCGCACGCTGGCGCCCCGCTTCACCAGCTCGTCGACCATCGGCACCAGCAGGTCGGGACGCTTCTCCGGCGACAGCCGCACGGCGGTGACGATCAGCACGTCGGCGCCGCGGGCCAGCTCCGCGCGCAGCCGCGGGTCGCGGCGGCGCGGGTGGAACGTCTCCAGGTCGATGCCCAGCGGCACGTGTGCGAGATTGTCGACGCCCAGCCGGACGAACTCCTCGGCGGCCCACTGCGTGGTGCACACGACGGTGCCGAACGACGCGGCCAGCTTGCGGTTCCAGCGGTCGGCGATCTGCCGGGTCGGCAGCGCACGGCCCAGATGGAACTGCAGCAGCGCGTCGAGCCGCTCGTGCGAGAACACCGCCGACGGCACCTCGCGCCGCGCCGCCCAGGGCCCGATGCGCACGAGGGTCAGGCGGTCGGACACCTCGACGCGGTCCGGCGCGATGACGGCGAGCAGGTCCTCGACGACGCGCCACTTGGTGATCATCCGGTAACCGCCGGTGGCCGGGATGGTCGGCGCGGCGATCTCGATGAGGCGTCCGTACGACGTGGCCCGGGTCGCGTTGCGCTCCCCCGGCACCAGCGCCACCACCTCGTGCCCAGCGGCGGCGTATCCGTCGGCGAGGTGCCGCATCATCGTGCGGATCCCGCCGGAGTGCGGCGCGACGAAATTGGCGGCCTGAAGGATGCGCACGGCCGTCACTCTGGCCGTCCGGATCGGCCCCGAGGCGACGCCGACGTGTCCATCCGGTGAATTCCGGCGTCCGCTTTCGCCCCGTCTTCACGATTCGTCATGCCTACATTCACGGATTGCGCCAATGGGGACGATGGCAGCCCTCACGCCTCGGCGCGGTCAGGAAAACCTCTGGCGCCGGCGGCGTCACGCCAGAGAATCCCCAGCTCACAAGATCGATATGTCCGTATTCTCCGCCGATATGGCCGACTATGTATTTGATCACTCTTATATGGAAAAATGCCCCGAGGATTGAAGGGGGGCACTTTGCCACGGCAACGAAAACGCCAACGACGTAGTGCAGCTGGGATCCTCATCGTCGCGCTGGTGGTGGTCGGCCTGCCACTGCTCGGCTGGGCGGGAGTGAATGCGCTGACCGGAGGCGACACCGGCGATGACTCCGGCGCCACCGACGGCGGCGTGCGAACGGACGCCGCCGCCGAGACGTCCCGGGGCGCCGAGACACCCGGCTCGTTCGAGCTCGCCCAGGCCGCCCGCGACGCCGTCGGCGCCTGCGCCGACCGCCTCGCCGCCGGTGACGCCTACGTCCGGAGCGCCGGCGTCGGCATCGGGCACTGGGCCGAACACGTCCAGGCCCGCACCGACATGCTGAACGGCACGGTCGCCCAGGAGGAGATGCGGGCCATCTGGAAGCGCACGCGCCTCGCCGGCCCCGACGACGTCGCCCAGGCCACCGCCGCCCTGCAGGCGTACGAGGCGCTGCCTGCCTGCGAGGGCCTCACGTCCCTGGAGGGCGCGCCGGACAACGTCGTCGAGCAGGCCGCCGCCTGTCTCGAGCGGGAGACCGCGATGACGGCCGCCGTCGCGGCCTCGACCGCCGGGCTGCAGGACTGGGCCAACCACCTCAACGCGATGGCGGCGCACGCCGACGGCGAGATGACCGCGGCCGCCGCCCAGGACCTGTGGGTCGCCGCCTGGGAGGCCGCGCCGGTCAACATCGGCGCCTACGACGATGCGCGTGCTGTCCTGGATACGGCGCCGGCCTGCGAGTGACCGCGCGGCGCTGACGCTCCCGGCGGTCGCCGGCGCGGGACCGGCCGGGAGCGGCCCGGCCGGGAGCGGCTCGGCCGGGAGC
>NZ_QUAL01000365.1 GCF_003579925.1 Jiangella rhizosphaerae
TCATCGCGGGGTCGGCGTCCAGGCCGATGACGCGGGCGCCGGCGTCGATCAGCCGCTGCGTCAGCTCGCCGGTGCCGCAGCCGAGATCGAGGATGGACTCGCCGGGCTGCGGTTTGAGCCAGTCGAGCAGCTCCGCACCGTAGGCGGCCACGAACGCGAAGTCGCGGTCGTAGGCCCGTGCGTCCCAGTTGGTCACGGTCACAGACTCCTCACCCAGTTCTCCAGGAGGTGCAGTCCCGCGTCGCCCGACTTCTCGGGGTGGAACTGCGTCGCGCTCAGCGGCCCGTTCTCGACGGCGGCGACGAAGCTGTCGCCGTCGTGCGTGCAGGTGGTCACCAGCGGTGCCTTCAGCCGCTCGGGCGGCGGCATGACCCACCGGCGGACACCGTACGAGTGCACGAAGTAGAACCGATCCTTCTCCACGCCGTCGAACAGCACCGAGCCGGCCGGTACGTCGACGGTGTTCCAGCCCATGTGCGGCAGCGGGTGGGCCTGCAGCTGCTCGACGGTGCCGGGCCACTCGCCCATGCCCTCGGACTCGACGCCGTGCTCGACACCGCGTTCGAACAGGATCTGCATGCCGACGCAGATGCCCAGCACCGGCCGGCCGCCGGCCAGCCGGCGCCCGACGACCTCGTGCCCGCGGACGGCGCGCAGGCCGGCCATGCAGGCGGCGAACGCGCCGACGCCGGGGACGACGAGACCGTCCGCCTCGGCGGCGGCCTCGCGGTCCGCGGTCAGCGTGACGTTCGCGCCGACCTTCTCCAGCGCGCGCGTCGCGGACCGGACGTTGCCGGATCCGTAGTCGAGCACGACCACGTCTCGTTTGGGTTGCACGTCACTCATCGTCCACCTCGGCGTGTCACACTGCCAGCGTGACCCTCGACGATCGCGCCGGCGCCGCAGTACCCGGGGCGGCACGACGCTGGCCGCTGCGGGTCGCCGTGGGCTCCGCGGCGGTCGCGGTGGCTGGTCTGGCGACCACCGGCGCGGGCGGCTGGTACTACGCCGACGAGCTGCTGCAGGTGCGGCCCGAGCCGCCCGACTACCCCATCGAGGTCGTGGCGGTCGTGGGCAGCACGGTCACGCTGTCCGGCCCGGGCGCCCAGGAGCCCGGCGTCGTCGGCCTGGAGTGGCCCGGCGGCTTCGCGCGCGTCGGCCCTGACATCGACGTCGCCGGCGAGTACGTCCTGCGCAGCATCGAGCCCTACCCGCAGCTGCCCGCCGTCGGCACTCAGGTGCGGGTGGCCTACTACGCCGCGCCCAACGCCCTGCGCGACCTGTCGCGCGTCGCCGGCGTCGCGGCGCGGCGGGTCGACTTCGACGGCCCGCTCGGCCGCTACCCCGCCACGTACGTCCCGGCCGACGGCGACCGCTGGCTGGTCCACGTGCACGGCCGCGGCGCCACCAGGGGTCAGGCGTACCGGCTGGTCCCCACGGTGCACCGTCTGGGGCTGCCGCAGCTGTCCATCGCCTACCGCAACGACGACGGCGCGCCCGAGGGTCCGCACCGCGAGTACGGCCTGGGCTGGACGGAGTCCGAGGACCTCGCCGCGGCCCTCGACTGGGCCCGTGAGCAGGGCGCCCGCGAGTTCGTCCTGACCGGTTACTCGATGGGCGGCGCCATCGTGGGCAACCACCTGCGCGTCGCGGGATCGGACGACGTCGTCGGTGTCGTGTACGACTCGCCGGTGCTGTCGTGGCTGGACATCCTGGCCTACCAGGCGCGGCTGCGCGGGGTGCCGGCGTTCGGCGCCACCGTCGCGGCGTCGGTCGTGCGGGCGCGCACCGGCATCAACGTCTGGGCCATGGACCAGGTGGCGCACGCCGACCGGCTGGACGTCCCGGTGCTGCTGATCCACGGGTCGGGCGACACCACCGTCCCGGTGACGTCGTCGGACCGGTTCGCCGCGGCCCGGCCCGACCTCGTCACGTACCTGCGCACGCAAGCCGAGCACGTCCGCAACTGGAACCTCGACCCGGCCGGCTACGAGGCGGCGGTGGCGGCGTTCCTGACCTCGCTGCCCGCGCTCGGCGCCGACGACGGCGCGGCCGTTCAGGTCTAGCGTCGTCACAACGCGCCCTTCGTCGACGGCACGCCGCGCTCGCGCGGGTCGATGGCGACGGCGGTGCGCAGCGCCCGTGCGACGGCCTTGAACTGCGCCTCGGCGATGTGGTGGGGGTCGCGGCCGCCGAGCACGCGCACGTGCATGGTCAGGCCGCCGTGGTGGGCGAGGCTCTCCAGCACGTGCGCCGTCAGCGAGCCGGTGAAGTGGCCGCCGATCAGCACGTACTCCTGCCCGGCCGGCTCGCCGGAGTGCACGAAGTACGGCCGCCCGGACACGTCGACGACGGCGTGCGCCAGCGCCTCGTCCAGCGGCACGGTGGCCTCGCCGTAGCGGACGATGCCGACCTTGTCACCGAGCGCCTCGCGCAGCGCCTGGCCGATGACGATGGCGGTGTCCTCGACGGTGTGGTGGACGTCGATGTGGGTGTCGCCCTCGGACCGGACGGTGAGGTCGATGAGCGAGTGCCGCGCCAGCGCCGTGAGCATGTGGTCGTAGAACGGCACCGTGGTGGCGATGTCGTGGCGGCCCTCGCCGTCGAGGTCCAGCTCGACGCTGACCTTGCTCTCGCTGGTCGCGCGCTCGACCTTGGCGGTGCGGCTCATGACTGCTCCTTCAGTACGTCGGTGAGGGCGACCTTGAACGCCGTCGTCTCCTCCGGGGTGCCCACCGACACCCGCAGCCAGCCGTCCGGGCCGGTCTCGCGGATGAGGACGCCGTGGTCCAGCAGACCCTGCCAGACGGCGTGGCGGTCGGCGAACCGGCCGAACAGCACGAAGTTCGCGTCGGACTCGGCAGCCTCGAGGCCCTGCTCGCGCAGCCACGCCGCCAGCGCGTCGCGCTCGTCGCGCAGCTGGGCGACCCGGGCCTGCAGCTCGGCGGCGTGCTCGAGCGCGACGACGGCGACCGCCTGCGTGACGGCGGACAGGTGGTACGGCAGCCGGACGACCCGCAGGACGTCGACGATCTGCCGGCTCGCCGCCGCGTAGCCGAGGCGGGCGCCGGCGAACGCGAACGCCTTGCTCATCGTCCGCGTGACGATCAGCCGCGGGTGGGTGGCGAGCAGGCTGAGCGCGCTGGGGACGCCGTCGCGGCGGAACTCCGCGTACGCCTCGTCGACCACGACGATGCCGTCGCCGGCCTCGTGCAGCGTGCTGACCAGGTCGAGCGGGACGGCGGTGCCGGTGGGGTTGTTGGGCGAGGCGACGAAGACGACGGTCGGCTGGTGCTCGGCGATCGCCTTCAGTGCGGCATCGGGGTCGATGCTGAAGTCGTCCTCGCGCTGGGCCGTCACCCACGTCGTCGAGGTGTCGCGGGCGTACTCGGGGTACATCGAGTAGGTCGGCGCGAAGCTGAGCGCCGTTCGTCCCGGCCCGCCGAAGGCCTGCAGGATCTGCAGCATCACCTCGTTGGAGCCGTTGGCCGCCCACACCTCGCCGGTCTCGAGCGTGACGCCGGACTCGCGCTCGAGGTAGGCCGCGAGCCGCTCGCGCAGCGTCGTCGCCTCGCGGTCGGGGTAGCGGTTGAGGTCGCGGACGGCGTGCGCGACGGCCCGCGCGGCGTCGGCGACCAGCTGCTCCGACGGCGGGAACGGGTTCTCGTTGACGTTCAAGCAGACCGGCACGTCGAGCTGCGGCGCGCCGTACGGCTCGACGCCGCGCAGCTCGTCGCGGATGGGCAGCTCACTCATCGCCGAACCTCGCCGCGATCGCCTCGCCGTGGGCGGGCAGGTCCTCCGCGTTCGCGAGGGCGCGGACGTCGTCGGCGATGTCGCGCAGGGCGGCCTCGTCGTAGTGCACGACGTGGACGCCGCGCAGGAACGTCTGCACCGACAGGCCCGACGAGTGCCGCGCGCTGCCGCCGGTGGGCAGGACGTGGTTGGAGCCGGCGGCGTAGTCGCCGAGGCTGACCGGGGACCACGGGCCGACGAAGACGGCGCCCGCGTGCTTGACCTTGGCGGCGACGGCCGCGGCGTCGCGGGTCTGGATCTCCAGGTGCTCCGCCGCGTAGGCGTCGACCACGGCCAGTCCCTGCTCCAGGTCGTCGACCAGGACGATGCCCGACTGCTCGCCGCTCAGGGCCGTCCGGACCCGCTCGTCGTGCTTGGTCGCCTTCGTGCGCAGGTCGAGCTCGGCGGTGACGGCGTCGGCGAGGGCTTCGCTGTCGGTGACGAGGACGGAGGCGGCGAGCGGGTCGTGCTCGGCCTGGCTGATGAGGTCGGCCGCGACGTGCCGGGGGTCCGCGGTGTCGTCGGCGAGCACCGCGATCTCCGTCGGCCCAGCCTCGGCGTCGATGCCGACGACGCCGCGCAGCAGCCGCTTCGCCGCCGCGACGTAGACGTTGCCGGGCCCGGTGACGAGGTCGACGGGCTCGACGGTTCCCTGGATGCCGTAGGCGAACATCGCCAGCGCCTGGGCACCGCCGACCGCGTACACCTCCGTGACCCCGAGCAGCGCGCACGCGGCCAGGATGGTCGGGTGCGGCAGGCCGGTGTCCCGCTGCGGCGGGCTCGCCACCGCCAGGCTGCCGACGCCGGCCACCTGCGCCGGGACGACGTTCATGACGACGCTGCTCGGGTAGACCGCGAGGCCGCCGGGCACGTACAGGCCGACGCGCTCGACCGGGATCCACCGCTCGGTGACGGTGCCGCCGGGGACCACCGTGGTGGTGACGTCGGTGCGGCGCTGGTCACCGTGGACGAGGCGGGCGCGGCGGATGGACTCCTCGAGCGCGGACCTGACGCGCGGATCGAGCCGCTCACTGGCGCTGTCGATGGCGTCCTGCGGGACGCGCACGTCCGTCAGCTCGACGCCGTCGAACCGGGCCGTGAGCTCCTTGACCGCCGCCAGCCCACGATGCCGCACGTCGTCGCAGATGGGCCGGACGGCGTCGAGCGCTGCCTCGACGTCGATCGGGGCGCGTGGGACGAGCGTGCGGTAGTCGAGGCTCTCGCCGGCGGCGAGCCTCCCCCGCAGGTCGATGCGGCGTATCACTCACCCGAGTCTATGTGCGCGGTTCACCCCTCGGACGCATTGCCCGCATCGCAAGATGCGAGGCCAGGCTCGAGGGCTAGCCGAAGATCGCCCGCACCATCGCCGGCACCGAGGCCGCCACCTCGCGCAGGTACCCCTGCCGCGTCCCGGGCGGGTTGGAGTCCATCGAGTCGTGCGCGACGCCGACCGCGTCGAGGCCGAGGGAGCGGCACAGCGCGACCGTCCGCGGCAGGTGGAACCGCTGGCTGACCACCAGCAGCCGCGACAGCCCGAACTCGTCGCGGGCCCGCACGCAGGACGCCCAGCTGTCGACGCCCAGCGGGTCCTCGATGATCGCCGTGCCCGGCACTCCGGCGTCCTCGAGGTAGCGCCGCATCGCCGCCGGCTCGTCGTAGCCGCCCGGCGCCGTCCCGCCGCTGACCAGCAGCGTCCGCGTCCGCCCGAGGTGGTACAGCGCGGCCGCGACGTCCAGCCGCCCGGCCAGCAGCCGCGACGGGCGCCCGTCAGCGCGCACGCCGGCGCCCATCACCATCGTCACGTCCGTCGACGGAGCGTCGGCCGGGTCGGACAGGATGCGCCCCTTGCTCGCCCCGTACGCCCACAGCGTCGGCACGGCGAGGGCGAGGACGGCGGCAGCGGCGGCCAGCGCGACCCAGCGCCGGCGGCTCACCCGACCACCGGCTCGAGGTATCCGTGCAGGACGGCGCGCAGCTCGCCCTCCAGGGCGGCCCGCTCGTCGCCGCCGGCGGCCACGATGAGCGGCATCATCGCCCGGACCAGCTGGATGGCCACCGTCGCCGTCCGCTGGACGACGTCCGGCGGGAGGCCCGGCGCACGCGCCGACAGCAGCGCCGTCACCCGTCCGAGCAGCGCGGCGTGCAGCGGCGCGACCGCGGCGGTGAGCGACGGCGGCAGGTCCGGCCGCGCGAACAGCGCCTTGAAGCCGCGGTTGGCCAGGTTGAACTCGACCAGCGGGCCGGTGATCGCGCCGATCAGCTGGTCCAGCGGGAGCGCGGCGAGGTCGGCGCCCTCGAAGGCCGCCGTGCGCAGCTCGGCCAGCTGCGCGGCGTACCGCTCGGCCAGCGCATGGGCGATGTCGTCCTTGTTGGCGAAGAACTGGTAGAGCGAGCCGGGTGAGATGCCGGCCTTCGCGGCGATCGTGTTGGTGCTGGTCGCCTCGTAGCCCGACTCGGCGAACGCCTCCGCCGCGGCCATGAGGATCTGCTCGATGCGTGCCTGCCCTCGAGCCTGCCGTTTCGTCACACCACCCACTCCAGCGTCGACTCGACAAATACGAGCGGACGCTCGTATTCTGCGAAACACGAGCTTCGACTCGTCTTTTCATCGACGCTACCACGAGGGAGCCGCCGATCATGCTCGGCCGATACGTCACCCGCGCCCCGCGCCGGATCCTCGCCGGGTCCGTCCTGCTGTTCCTGCTCGCCGGGGTGCTGGCCGCGACCGTCATCGAGGCGCTCGCGCTGAACCGGTACGAGGCGCCCGGGTCGGAGTCGCTCCGGGCGCGCGCCGCCCTCGCCGAGCAGTTCGGCACCAGCACGTCGAACGTCGCGCTCCTGGTGACCGCGACGGACGGCGGCAGCGTGGACGACGCCGACGTCGCCGCCGCGGGCGCCGCGCTGACCGATCGGCTGGCCGCCGAGCCCGGCGTCGGCGACGCGTGGTCGTACTGGAGCGACGGCGCCGCGACGCTGCGCAGCGAGGACGGCCGGCACGCGCTGGTGCTGGCCTGGGTCCCGGGCGACGCCGACCACGTCCGCGGCGACGTGCTGCCCGCCCTGACCGAGCGGTTCGCCGGGACCGACGGCCCGGTCGAGGTCGCGATCGGCGGCGGCGACGAGGTGTTCCGGGTGGTCGCCGAGCAGGCCCGGGCCGACTTCCTGCGCGCGGAGATCGTCATCCTGCCGCTGGTGGGCGCCCTGCTCTGGCTGGTCTACCGGCGGCTGGGCCCGGCGCTGGTCACGCTCGGCATCGGGCTGTTCTCCGTCGTCGGGACGCTGGCGATCCTGCGCGTCGTCACGCTGTTCACCGAGGTGTCCACGTTCGCGTCGAACATCGCGCTGGTCATGGGCATCGGGCTGGGCGTGGACTACGGCCTGTTCGTGACCTACCGGTTCCGGGAGGAGCTCGCCCGCGGCCTCCCCGTCCCCGACGCGGTCCGGGTGGCGGTCGCCGGGGCCGGCCGGACCGTGCTGTTCAGCGGCGCGACGGTGGCGGCGTCGCTGGCCGTGCTGTTCGTCTTCCCGTTCCCGTTCCTGTCGTCGTTCGCCTACGCGGGCATCGCCGTCGTGCTGACCGCGGTCGTCGGGGCGACGGTGATCCTGCCGGCGGCGCTGATGCTGCTCGGCCACCGCGCCGCCCGCCGGGCCGGCCGCGGCCGGGCCGAGCGCGAGACCGGCTTCTGGTTCCGGGTCTCGACGGCGGTGATGCGACGGCCCGTGGTCAGCGGGGCCGCGGCGCTCGTCGTGCTGCTGGGCCTCGGCGCACCGGCCGCCGGCGTCGACTTCGGCTCCCCCGACGACCGCGTGCTGCCCGCGGGCCAGCCGGTCCGCGACCTGTACGACACCGTCCGAGCCGAGTTCGCGACGGAGGACGCCGACGCCGTCCAGGTGGTGGCGCCGTCGCTGCCGGACGCCGAGATCGCGCCGTACGCGGCGGCGCTGTCGGAGCTGGACGGCGTCGAGCGGGTCGACTCCGCGGCCGGCGCGTTCGCCGGCGGCGCCCGCATCGCGGCCGCCGCCGACCCCGGCCGCTACGCCGACGGCACGGGTGCCTGGTTCGCCGTCGTGC
>NZ_QUAL01000370.1 GCF_003579925.1 Jiangella rhizosphaerae
AGCAGGGCAGTGACCTGGTGGCACCCGGGGTGCATCGACGCCCAATCGGAGAACGCCGACCAAAGGATGGTGCACCAGTGAGCACGACCACCCTCGACGACGGCCTCGCCGCACCTGAGCGGCGGCTGTACTGGGCGCTGGCCGACGGCTGGACGGTCGCCCGGCGCACGCTGACCCACCTGATCAGGCAGCCGGCGAACATCGCCTGGCAACTGGGCTTCCCGATCGTCTCGGTGCTGCTGTTCGGGTACGTGTTCGGCAGCGCGATGAGCGTGCCGGGCGGCGGCGACTACCGGGAGTACCTGATGCCCGGCATGTTCGGCATGACCATGGCGATGGGCTTCATGAACACCGCCTACGCCGTCGTGCTCGACACCACGAAGGGCGTCACCGACCGGTTCCGCTCGATGCCGATGGCGCCGTCCGCGCCGGTCACCGGCCGCGGCCTGGCCGACATCGTCAGCGCCGGGCTCGACCTGCTGGTACTGGCGGCGACGGCGCTGGTGATCGGCTGGCGCTCCGACGGCGGGTTCTGGGCGACGCTGGCGGCGTTCGGGCTGCTGCTGTGGCTGCGGTTCGCGCTGATCTGGATCGGCATCTGGATCGGCCTGATGACGCCGAACGAGGAGGCGGCCGGCAACCTGTTCGCCGTCGCGTTCCCGTTCGCGATGATCTCCAGCGTGTTCGTGGCGCCGTCGCAGATGCCCGACTGGCTGGGCGCCGTCGCGGCATGGAACCCGGTGTCGTCGACGGTGACGGCGGCGCGCGAGCTGTTCGGCAACCCGGCGGCACTGGGCGACAGCTGGATCGAACAGCACGCGATGCTGGCGGCGATCGTGTGGCCGCTGGTCATCACCGTCGTCTTCGTGCCGCTGGCGGTCCGCCGGTTCCAGCGGCTGAGCCGGTGACACTGCGTGAGATGAACCGTGACAAAGGGTAGCGGAGTGTGACACGGCGCGGCCACTATATGGCATACAACGTCATATAGCCCGCACCTCCGGGAGTGCCCATGGCTCCGCAAACGTCCCGCCCCCGCCCTCGCCGCCGTTTGGCCGCGCTGGCAGTCCTGCCCCTGCTCCTCGCCGGGCTGCCGCTGGCCGCAGGCGCAGAACCCGACCCCGACGCCGCCGCGACGTCGCTCGCCGACGCCGCGGCGGCGGGCCACGCCGGCGACATCGTCGAGGTCACCGTCGCCGACCAAGATGCCGTCGCCGGCCTCATCGAGGCCGGTGCGGACGTCACCGAGTACACCCGGCAGGTCGACGGCGGCCTGCTCGTCCACGTCGTCGCGACGCCGGACCAGCAAGCCGCGCTGCGCGACCTCGGCTACGCCGTCGGCGACGTCGTCGTCAGCGCCGCCGAGACCGAGGCCGTCGTCGCCGAGCGCGAGGCGGCCGTCCGCCGGGTGAACCAGACCCTCGCCCGGACGGCCGAGACGCTGACCCCGCTGCGCGCGGAGTGGTTCGAGAGCGTGGGCGGCCAGACCTACCTCGGCGTCGAGGTGAAGAGCTCGCTCGGCGCCGACAGCGGCACCGTCCTGACGGTGAGCTTCGACGGCCGGAGCGTCACCATGGACCGCTTCGTCGACGCCGGCCAGTACATCTACCACACGTTCTTCGAGCCGGTGGCGGTCGACGACGTGCCCGCCGAGGTCACCGTCACCAGCACCGGCGGCGCCTCGCTCACCGTCCCCGTCGTGGAGTGGCTCGGCGACCCGCGGCCGGAGCCCGGCCCGCACTACGCGACCGGCTTCGTCGACCACTACATGGACCCGACCGAGCTGTACGACCGGATCGAGGCACTGGCCGCCGAGTTCCCCGACCTCGCGGAGATCATCGACCTGCCGTACGAGACCAACGGGTACCGCCGGAAGGCGCAGGCGATGATCGGCAGCGACGCCGCCGCGCTCTACGTGACGTCGCACGCCTGGGGCCACGAGGGCGGCAACGAGCTGCGGCTGGAGACGGTGAACCCCGGCACGGCGAACAGCCCGCTCTCGGTGGGCGTCAGCGGCGGCACGATCCGGGTGTCGCTCGGCACCGACGGGTCCGGCGCCCCGAACAGCACCGCAGCGCAGGTCGTCGCGGCCGTCAACGCCTCGCCCGCGGCCTCGGCCCTGGTGACGGCGTCGACCTACCGCACCACGGGCGGCACCGGTGTCGCCGTCGCCGGCGCACAGGACCTCACCGACGGGCTGGACGCCCCCGCCCACATCTCGCGCGAGCCGTTCACCGTCCGGGCCATCCGCATCGGCCGCGACCGCGACGGGAGCAAGACCGGCGTGTTCGCCTACAGCCAGGAGCACGCCCGCGAGTGGGTGACGCCCCTGGTGGCCCTCGAGACGGCCGAGCGGCTGCTGCGCAACTACGCCACCGATGCCTACACCAAGCAGCTGGTCGACGACCTCGACATCTTCATCGTCCCGTCGGTGAACCCGGACGGCAGCCACTTCTCCTTCTACGACCGCGCCGGGCAGCGCCGGAACATGACCAACCACTGCGGCCCGGAGAACTCCGACCCCGGGCGGGCGGCCACCAGCTGGGGTGTGGACCTGAACCGCAACTTCAGCGTCGGGTCGCGCTTCGACGGCTACAGCGGCGCGTCCGCGTCGTGCACCAGCGACACGTACTCCGGGCCGGCCGAACTGTCCGAGCCGGAGGCGCGCAACGAGGTGTGGCTCACCCAGCAGTACCCGAACATCAGGTTCGCGATGAACGTGCACTCCTACGGCGGGTACTTCATGTGGCCGCCCGGCGCCTACATCGCCGACGGCCGGGTTCCCCTCCCCCGCCCGACGCTCGGCGAGGAGAACTACTTCTGGGCGGCGTCCAGCCACATCCTGTCCGCCGTCCAGGCCTGGCGCGGCACGGCGGTGTGGCCGGGCCGCACCGGTCCGGTGAGCGACGTGCTCTACTCGGCGGCCGGCAACTCCGCGGACGAGCACTGGTACAACCGCGGCATCTTCGGCTGGGACTTCGAGGTCGGCGCGGACCTGTGGGACCCGGTCGAGCGGGAATGGGACCCGCAGGGCTTCCAGCCGCCGTTCGCCGAGGGCTACGAGCAGGCCATGGAGTTCTCCAACGGCCTGATCGGGCTGCTGGAGGTGGCGCGCGCCTACGGGCACGACGTCCGGCCGCCGCGCACCACGCTCGAGCTCACCGACGGCGGCGTCACGTTCGAGGCGACCGAGCCCGTGACCATCCACTACACGCTGGACGGCAGCCGGCCGACGTACTCCTCGCCGCGGGTGGAGTCGGCGGGGCTGCGCGAGGACGCGGCCCCGATCCCGGTCGGCGCCGGGTCGACGCGAGTGCACTGGTTCGCCGTCGACGCCGCGGGCAACGTCGAGAACCGGTACGACCCACTTCGTGGCGGCACGAACTACCGGAAGGAGACCGTGACGGTCGACTGACACCCGATCACGTCCGCGTCTGCGATGATCGGGCGGTGAGACCTCGGCGGATGGCGGTGGTCGTCGCACTGGCGACCTTCCCGCTGCTGGTGACGGGCTGTCAGGACGATGGCTCGGACGACACGGCCACGGCCCGGCCGCGGCCGACGGGTTCGCCGGTCGGCGCGCCGGTGCTGCCCGATCTGGTGCCGGAGCCGCCCGTCGACGTCCACACGAAGGACAACGGCGACGGCTGGCAGATCGAGTTCAGCTCCGTGCTGGTCAACGTGGGCGAGGGCGAGTTCCTGCTGTTCGCCGACCGTCCCACGGCCGACGACCCCTGGGTCGCGACCCAGGGCATCGCCCATGACGGCGGCGGTGTCGAGGTGGTGCCGAGCGGCGCCGAGGTCGAGTGGGGCGGCGACGGCCACGACCACTGGCACGTGCGCCGGGTGGTCACCTACCGCCTCGTCCCGATCGACGACAGCGGCACGCCCGCGCCCGACGGCGGCCGCACCGACACCAAGGTCGGGTTCTGCATCTACGACTTCGGCCGCGAGCTCGACGGCGTCGGGCCGGACGACGCCGTCTTCGGCCGCGAGGGCTGCCAGCCCGAGGACGCGCTCAGCCTGACGATGGGCCTCTCACCCGGCTGGGGCGACACCTACGAGTGGAACCTGCCTGGCCAGAGCATCGACGTGACCGACCTCCCCGATGGTCCGTACCGGCTCTGGACCGAAGCCGACGAGGGCGGCCACTTCGCCGAGGTGACCACCGACAACAACACCACCTGGGTCGACGTGGAGCTCACGACGGCCGGCGGCGGCGCCCGCACCGCGGTCGTCACGGCCGTCGGTCCCACGGCGGAGGCCGCCGGAAATACGCATTGACGCTGGTGCGACGGCCCGGTTGGTGCCAGTATGTCGCTCACCAGTCACGGCGGGGGGCCGTGGCGCAGCAAGGGGGGCAGTAGCCATGCGCAAGTACGTAGCCGTCGCGTGCCTGACCACACTGGCGAGCGTCGCGATCGCGACACCGGTGGTGGCGGCCGAACTCTCCAACGGCTCGGGACAGTCGTGCCCGGAGGGATCGGTCGGCACCTACCACTTCGTCAACAACCAGACCGGCGGAGCCGCGGCCGGAACGCTCACCGCGTCGTTCTCCGACGGCACGGTATGGGTCGTCGGCGCCGACAAGGTCCTGCAGAACACCCAGCACTTCATCGTCGAGTCCGAGGGCGCCCTGGTGTCGGCCAGCACCAACCTGCCGGGTCGCCTGGTCCTGTCGGACTTCTCCTGCGGTGACGTGAAGAAGGACTGACGAGGCCACCGATACTCCTTGTGCTCACCAGCCCTCCGCAGCTCTGAGTCATCGGCATCGCCAGCTCCGACGGAAGCCCCGCTGACCCGGGTCAGCGGGGCTTTCCGCGTGGTGGGGAGCGCCCGACGGCACCGTAGAATCGAGGCGTCGTTGTGTCCGACGGAGCTCAGGTGGGGGCCGGCATCGACGTCCTGTTCGTCTGCACGGCCGGCCGCTGCCGCTCGCCCATCGCCGCCGCCATGCTCGACGCCTACGCGCCGCGGGCCGGGTCGCCGCTCGTCGGCCGGTCCGGTGCGCTGGTCGGCGCGCACGGGTCGGTGCCCCCGGTCGGTATCACGGTGATGCGCGAGCGCGGGCTGGAGCTGGGCGGCCATCGCAGCCTCCCCGTCGCCGCGGCGTCGGTGGCGTCCGCGGCCCTGGTGCTCGGCATGGAGCGCGAGCACGTCCGGGCCATCGTCGACGCCCACCCGGACGCCTGGGTGAAGACGTTCACGCTCAAGGACTTCGTGCAGCGGGTGGAGAAGTCCGCCGTGCGCGGCCGGCACCAGCGCTTCGCCGACTGGCTCCAGCACGTCGGCGACGGCCGCACCCGTGACGACGTCGCCGGCGAGAGCGCCGAGGACGACATCGTCGACCCGTACGGCCAGCGCGCTTCGGTCTGGCGCGAGGTGGTCGACGAGCTGGACGACCTCGTGCGCCGGCTGATCCCGAACGTGACGTGATCTGTCCTTCTCGCTCCGAATCGGGACAGCTACTCCGCCCGGCCTCCGCGGAGGGGCGACCCGGCCCTGCGCCGGGGCGGCCAGCGCCCGCCGCTAGTCGCGGCTGCTCTCGTCGCGCAGCCAGGTGCCGTCGGCGCGGCGGGCGCGCAGCCGCGACAGGACGGCGGTGCCGAGGAACAGCAGCACCTTCGGGGCGAGCCGGGGGTCGTCGGCGACCAGACCGGGCAGGTCGCGCCAGCCGGTGCGCGGCTGTGCGCGGGCACCGGCCGGGCGCACCCCCGCGACCAGCCGGGCGTTGCCGGTCATCGCCCGGACGCGGCGCCGCAGCAGGTCCGCGTAGGTGCGCGGCGGGCGGATCTCGACGACGGCGCCGGCGACGATCGCCCGCTCGTCCGGACCGAACGCCGTCGCGACGGCGAGGTCGTCGGCCATGACGTCGCCCCACGGGCCCAGCCGCGCGTGCCCCTCCTGGGACAGCGCGATGACACCGCGGCCGTACAACTCGTCGCCGACGTGCGGCAGCCGCTCCCACACGTCGTAGTACCAGCGGACCGGCCACCTCACGCCGTCCATCGGCAGCCGCCGCCGCGGGCCGGCCGCGAGCACGCCGCCGGTCAGCGCCCCGCACAGCGCCCGGACCTGCGCCGCCGGCAGCACGACGTCGGCGTCCAGGTAGACCCGCGGGAAGCCGGACGCGGCCTCGTCGCCGAGCCGCAGCGCGTTGCTCTTCGACGACACGTCGGTCTCGACGACGCGCACCCCGGCGAACCCGCGCGCCACCTCGGCGGTGCCGTCGGTGCAGCCGTTGGCCACCACCACGACGTCGAACTCGCCGGGCGCGGCGTCGGCGAGCAGCGCCGACAGCGTCCGGCCGAGCACCCGCTCCTCGTTGTGGGCGGGCACGACGATGCTGGTCACGAGCGCGAGTATGGCAGCCCGGCGACGGCGGCAGCGGCGGAGTCCACGTCGGCGGCGTCGAGCCACCAGCCCTGGACCCGTTCGGCCAGCGCCGTGACCGCCACCCAGGCCGCCGCGCCGTGGCGGTAGTGGTTGAACGAGGACTGCAGCAGCAGCGTCAGTGCGTCGCCCGCGGACATCGGCGTGAGCGCCGTCGCGGCGGCGCCGCGGCGCAGCGCCACGACGTGCGCCACCGGCAGCGCCGCCTCGACCACCGTCCCGCCGAGCTCCGCACAGGTGACCGCGACCTTGCCGGAGGCGTCGCCGGCCACGGCCGGCAGCCCGACCGCCTCCAGCGCCCACGGCGTCAGCATGATCGGCCGCGGCCAGCCGCGCACTGCGCCGGTGTCGAGGTCGAGCGCGACCATCTCGTCGGTCAGGTAGCCGAGGCCGCGCCGCACGCAGGCCGCCACCGTCGTGCTCTTGCCGGTGCCCGACTCACCCGGGAACAGGACGGCGGCACCGTCGCGCTCGACGGCGCCGGCGTGGAACAGCAGCCGCGGCGACCGCTCGACAGCCAGGCGCGCCGCCGCGGCGTAGAGGTCCTCGACGCTGCGGTGACCCTCAGCCGGCACCTCGACGCGCACCCCGATGACGTCGAGCACCACGGGGTCGGTCATCCGTGCGGCGCGCCGTCGATGACGTGGTGCTCGGCCAGCTGACGCAGCGCCGCGTGCACCCCGGACCGGATGGTGGCGGCGTCGGCGGCGTAGCGCCGGGCGAGCTCGTCGACGATGTCGGCGATGGTGCGCCGGCCGTCGAGCAGCCGCCAGACGTCGCTGGCGGTCTCGTTCAGCACCAGCGCGGTCTGGGTGGGCTCGTGGAAGAGCGTGATCGCGCCGTCGACATGGAGCTCGCGCACGCCGTCGGCGCGCGAGAAGGGCGTGGCCGCCGTCATCGACACTCCTCACATCTCGGGCCGTGCAAGTCCGGCCCCTTCGCTCCGGTCGTCTCACGGCCCTGGACTGACGACTCGTGGGAGCCTCCGGCCCCCAGTCGCCGCCAGTTTGCACGGCCCTTCGACACGGCCCTCAGGGTAGCCAGTGCCGAGTCACCATGCATTGGCTCGGGGCGACAAATGGTCAGTTATGCCGTTATGATGCATGCCAGCGCACGGGGGGCGTGCGCGATCTGACTCGATGGGGCCGATATGCCACACGATGACACCGGGCTGAGCCGCCGGCAGGTCCTTCGCCGCGGGGTCGCCGTCGGAACGGCGGCCTGGACGGTGCCCACGGTCACCGCCATCACGCTGACGCCGGCCAACGCCGCCTCGCCCAGCGGCGAGCCGCCCACGCAGCCGCCGAAGCCGCCCACCACGCCGCCGGAGCAGCCGACCGACAAGCCGACGCCGCCGCCGTCCAGCGAGACGCCGACGACGCCGCCCGAGCAGCCGCCCGGCACCGGCACCCCGAAGCCGCCGCCCGGCGAGACCGGCACGCCGGCGCCGAAGCCGACGCCGAAGCCGACGGGCAGCGCC
>NZ_QUAL01000368.1 GCF_003579925.1 Jiangella rhizosphaerae
GCCCGTGCCGCCGGCCCGCTGGGGCGAGGCGGCGCTGGCCCACCTCGGCGCGGCGGCCGCCCAGCGCGGCTGGACGGTCGGACACGCGAAGGTGGCCATCGGCGCCGGCGGCGGGATCACCAAGCTCAGCCTGGTCGACGCGGCCCGCCCGCCGGTCCGCGACCTCGACGCGAGCGCGCCCCTCCTGGGTGGGACGCCGGTGACCGCGGTGCTCAACGCCCGCATCGCATGCCGCCCGGACGAGCTGGACGCGGCGGTCGAGGCCGCGGTGGCCGCCGCCGACGTCGCCGCGGGCACGGTGTCGACCGCGGCCACCGGGCCGCCCGCCTCGTTCGCGCCGTCCTACCCGGCTCCGACCCACCGCCTTCCGGCGGCCCACCGAGCGTAACCACCGAGCGAGGACTGCCAGGCCCGTCGCGGCGAGAGGAGAAATCGATTGCTCGTACCGCTGCTCCAGATGCGCGGGATCGTGAAGCACTTCGGAGGTGTCCACGCGCTGCGCGGTGTCGACCTGACGGTCGGCGCCGGTGAGGTGCACGCGCTGCTCGGCGAGAACGGCGCCGGCAAGTCGACGCTGATGAACGTCCTGTCCGGCGTGGTCCGGCCCGACGAGGGCGCCATCGAGATCGACGGCGAGCCGGTCGCGTTCGCCACCCCCGCCGACGCGCAGGCCGCGGGCGTCGCGATGATCCACCAGGAGCTCGACCTGGTGCCGCAGGCGACGGTCACCGAGAACCTCTTCCTGGGCCGCGAGCCGCGCACCCGGTTCCGCACGCTGGACCGTGCGGCGATGCGCCGGCATGCCCGCGAGCTGCTCGACGACATCGGCATCGAGCTGTCGCCGTCGCGTACGCTGAGCTCGCTGCGGGTCGGCGAGCAGCAGATGGTCGCGATCGCCAAGGCGCTGAGCCTGGAGGCGCGGATCCTCGTCATGGACGAGCCGACGTCGGCGCTGTCGGACTCCGAGGTGGAGCGGCTGTTCGCGATCCTCCCGCGGCTGCGGCGCCGCGGCGTCGGCGTCGTGTTCATCTCCCATCGTATGGACGAGATCGCCGTCGTCGCCGACCGCGGCACGGTCATGCGCGACGGCCGCAACGCCGGCACGTTCGTCGTCGCCGAGACCGCACCGGCCGAGGTCATCCGCATGATGGTCGGCCAGCCGATCGAGCAGCTCTTTCCTGACCGCGAGCCGCCGCGCGACGCCGTCCGGCTCGCCGTCCGCGGGCTCACCGTCGCCGAGCACCCGGGCGGCGGACGCACCGAGCCGCGCGACGTCGACCTCGAGGTGCGCGCCGGCGAGGTGGTCGGCCTCGCGGGGCTGCTGGGCGCCGGCCGCACCGAGCTGCTGGACGCGCTGTTCGGCCTGGCCGGGCATCGGCTCTCGGGGACGGTCGAGCTGGACGGCGCACCGGTGCGGCTGGCCAGCCCGCGCGACGCCATCGCCGCCGGCATCGGCTACGTGCCCGAGGACCGGCGGGTGAGCGGGCTGGTGATGATGGAGTCGGTCGCCGCGAACATCGTGCTCTCGGCGCTGCCGACGCTGGCCCGGGCCGGCTGGCGGCGCGCCTCGCGGGAGCGGTCGGCCGTCGCGGCGTCGATCCGCGACCTGCACATCAAGACCGCGAGCGCGGAGTCCGCCGTCGGCACGCTGTCCGGCGGCAACCAGCAGAAGGTCGTGTTCGCCCGGCACCTGCTGCGCGAGCCGCGGCTGCTGCTGCTCGACGACCCGACCCGCGGCGTCGACATCGGCGCCAAGTCCGAGATCTACCGGCTGCTCGCCCGGCTGGCGGCGGGCGGCATGGCCGTGCTCGTCGCGTCGTCGGAGCTGCCGGAGCTGCTGGGCATCTGCGACCGCATCGCCGTCCTGCGCGGCGGCCGCGTCGTCACCGTGCTCGACGGCCGGAGCGCCACCCAGGAGGCGATCCTCGCCGCGGCGAGCCTCGAACAGCACACGACCGTGGAGGGGGCGTCCACCGCGGCCCGCCGCGAGGCGTCAGGGAGGCAAGGATGAGCGTCGACACCACCGAACCGACGGCCGAGGCCGCGACGAAGCGGCGCCGGTTCGTCATCCCGGAGCGGTTCTTCACGCTGCAGAGCTACGTGGCGCTGATCATGGTCTTCCTGGCCGCGATCGTGTTCTCGCCTCGACGCGGCGGCGAGATCGTCTTCCTGAACTCGGAGAACCTGCTCAACATCGTCCGTGCGGTCTCGGAGATCGGGATCCTGGCCATCGGGATGACGTTCGTGATCCTCATCGCGGGCATCGACCTGTCGGTCGGCGCGATCCTCGGCCTGGCCGCCACCGGCACGGCGAGTCTGCTCATGGTGCACGACTTCGGCGTCGCCATGACGATCCTCATCATCCTCACCATCGGGCTGGCCTTCGGCGCCACCCAGGGGTACCTGTCCGCCCGGCTGGGCATCCAGGCGTTCATCGTCACCTTGGCCGGGCTGCAGGTGGCCCGCGGGCTGGCTCGCATCTGGTCCGGCGGCCAGGGCATCGCGCTGGCCTACGGCGACGGCGCCGACGTCGCCCCGCGGGCGTTCTCGCTGCTGAACTCGCGGACCTTCAACGGGACGGTGCCGATCCCGGCGCTGATCTTCGCCGGCGTCGGTGTCATCGCGCTCATCGTCGTCCGCAAGACCGTGTTCGCCCGGCACGTCTACGCGATCGGCGGCAACGAGCGGGCGGCCCGGCTGTCCGGCATCCCCGTCACGCGCGTGAAGGTGACGGTGTTCGCGATCTCCGGGCTGCTGGCCGCCCTCGCCGGGATCATCCACGCCGGCCAGCTCAACCAGGGCAGCCCGAACGACGGCATGGGCTACGAGCTGGACGCCATCGCCGCCGTCGTGATCGGCGGCACCAGCCTCATGGGCGGCGTCGGCACCGTGTCGGGCACGCTCGCCGGCGCCCTGCTGCTCGGCATCCTCAACAACATCCTCGCCCTCAACAACATCGACTCCAACGTCCAGCTCCTGATCAAGGGCGTGATCATCGTCGCCGCGGCCGGCATCCAGGCCTTCCGATCCCAGCAGAAGTGACTCCCACGAGAGGAACCGCCATGTCCCGATCCACTCGTACCCTGGCCGCCCTGTGCGGCTCCGCACTGCTGTTCACCGCCGCGTGCGGCACCGAGTCGGACGTGCCCGAGTCCGCCGGCGGCGACGCGACGCCCGAGGAGGGCGCGGAGTGCGCCGGCGCCGACGGCGAGTACCTCATCGGCATGAGCCAGGCCAACGTCGCCGAGCCGTACCGGCAGCAGATGGACGACGACATCGAGGCCGCGGCCGCCGAGGTCGACCAGTTCGAGGTGGTGTTCGCCGACGCCGCCCAGGACAACGCCAAGCAGGTCGCAGACGTCGAGAACTTCCTCACCCAGGGCATCGACCTGCTCATCATCAGCCCCAACGAGGCGGCGCCGCTGACCGCCGTCGTCGAGCGGGCCTACAACGAGGGCATCCCCGTCATCGTCCTGGACCGCAAGATCGAGAGCGACGCGTACACGCAGTTCATCGGCGCCGACAACACCGAGATCGGCCGGGCCGCCGGCGAGTACGTCGCCACCGAGCTGCTGCCCGACGGCGGCACCGTCGCCGAGCTGAAGGGCCTGCCCGGGTCGACCCCGGCGCAGGAGCGGGCCGACGGCTTCCGCGAGGGCATTGCGGCGAACCCGGGCATCGAGATCGTCGCCGAGGGCGTCGGCGACTGGCTGCGCGAGAAGGGGCAGAGCCAGTTCGAGGCGATCCTGCAGGCCAACCAGGACATCGACGTCGTCTACGCGCACAACGACCCGATGGCCGAGGGCGCCTACCTCGCCGCCCAGGCTGCCGGCCGTGAGACCGAGATGCGGTTCATCGGCATCGACGCGCTGCCGATCCCGTCAGGCGGCATCAAGGCCGTCGAGGAGGGCCGGCTCTCGGCCACCTTCGTCTACCCGACCGGCGGCAAGGAGGCCATCGCCACCGCCCAGCAGATCCTCGTCGAGTGCGCCGACGTCGAGAAGGAGCAGATCCTCGACACCGAGCTGATCACGCAGGAGAACGCCGCCGAGGTCTACGCCCGCAACGCGACCCAGTAGGGAGTGACATGAAGCCGGCACGACTGATCCTGACCACCGCCCTCATCGCCACCGCGGCGGCGGCCGCACCGGCCGCGGGCGCCGCGCCTGACCCCGTCGGAAACCCGAACGGAGCCGTCGGCTGGGACGTCTACAGGCAGCTGGATCGGCTGCCGGAGCTGCACACCGGAGTCGGCGCCGAGCAGTTCTCCAGCTACGACCGCGCCGGCGGCAACGACGACGGGTTCGTCGGCACCTACTCCTGCCTCTACCAGGGCGATCACGGCTGTGTGATCGCCGAGCACACCGGCGCCGGCGAGATCGACTCGATCTGGTTCACCCGCGACGGCGGCGACGTCTCGGCGACCGGGAACATCGTCGTCGAACTGGACGGTTCGGTGGTGCTGGACGCGCCGCTCCAGGACGTCGTGGACGGCGAGCTCGGCCCGCCGTTCGTGTTCCCGCTGGTGGCGAACGCCGACCAGAGCTCCGGCGGCGTCACCATCAAGCTGCCCATGCCATATCGCGAGTCGATGCGCGTCTCGACCACGAACAACCCGCTGTTCCACCACGTCACGCACCGCACGTTCGCCACCGCCGAGGGCGTGGAGACGTTCGACCCGGACGAGGTGCCCGCGGACGTGCTGGACGTGCTCGCGGGCTACGGGACGCGCGATCCGAAGCCCCCGCGGCCGGACGCCCGGACGACCACGCGCGACTTCGCGCTGGCGCCGGGGGAGAGCGTGCGGCTGGGCCGGTTCAGCGGCTCCGGGCTGCTGACCGAGCTCGCGCTGCAGCTGCCGCAGGTGGTCGGCCCCGAGGAGGGCCCGAGCGTCACCGACGACGGGCGCGCCCACGTCGGGACCAGCACGTTCACCGTCGCGATCGACCCGGACAACGACGGCGTGCGGCTCACCCGTCGGCTGGACACGTTCTCCGGCGAGCAGCGCGCCACGGTCTCCGTCGACGGCGTCCAGGTCGCCGAGTGGCAGCCGCTGCCCGGGACCGGCGGGGAGTGGGCCGACCAGACGGTGGAGCTGCCGGCGTCGGCCACCGCGGGCAAGTCCGAGATCACCGTCACGAACACCTTCGTGTCCGCCGGCATCGACTACAACGAGTTCCGCTACTGGGTGGACTCCGTCGTCGACGGCGCGCCGGTGCGGACCGACGAGGTGGACGTCGGCGCGTCGGCGGCCGCGCGCGAGAGCGAGGTCGCGCACGACTACGCCATCGTCGAGCAGCGCTGGCAGGGCGAGCGGACCTACACCTACCCGCCGGACCCCGGCCAGGAGCCCGTCGTCGCGGCGTCCGACGCCCTGCTGAGCGGGCTGCGGCTGCGGATCGCGTTCGACGGTGAGCAGACGGTCGACGCGCCGGTCGGCGAGTTCTTCGGCTCCGGGCTCGGCGAGAACGAGGTGCGGTCGCTGATGTACGCGATGGACACCGCCGACGACGGCTGGTACCGCGCGTGGTGGCCGATGCCGTACGGCCGGTCGGCGGAGGTGACCCTGGTCAACGAGTCCGACGTGGCGCTGGAGGCAGGGTCGTCGTCGATCACCTATGCCCGCGACGCGTCCGTCGCGCGGGGGCTGCGCGGTGCGTCGCCGTCGCTGGGCTACTTCCAGGCCGAGAGCCGCCGCGGCGACACCGAGTTCGGCCGCGACTGGGTGTTCCTCGACGTGGTCGGCCACGGCAAGTTCGTCGGCGTCAACCACACCATGGAGGGCCGGATCACCGGCGGCAACATCCGCAACTACCTCGAGGGCGACGAGCGGGTCTACGTCGACGGCATGCGCACGCCGCAGCTCAACGGCACCGGGTCGGAGGACTTCTACGAGGGCGGCTGGTACTTCAACCGCAACGAGTTCTCCAACCCGATGAACGGCGCGCCGGAGATGGAGACCCACCGGTTCGGCTGCGAGTACCAGTGCGACGCCGCCTACCGGCTGATGATCGGCGACGCGGTCGAGTTCCGGAGCGGGCTGCGGTTCGGCATCGAGCACGGCCCGACGGCGAACGAGCCGGCGGTCTACGGGTCGACCGCGTTCTGGTACGGCCACCGCGACGCGGTGGGCCTGCGGGTGACCGACGTGGTGGACGCCGGCGCCGGCGGCCGGTCGCTGACCTCCACCTTCGAGGGCGACGACGACGTGGTGCCGGTGACGGCGACGGTGTCGGACGCGACGGCCGCGGTGTCGTTCGACGTGGACGTCGACCCGGCCAACGAGGGCGTGCGGCTGCGGCGATTGTCCGACCAGGCACAGGCCGGGCAGGCCGTGGCGGTGTCGGTCGACGGCGTCGCCGCCGGTGTCTGGCGGCAGCCCCTGCGGAATACGCACTCGCGCTGGCTGCACGACGAGTTCGAGCTGCCGCCGTCGCTGACCGGCGGGAAGCCGTCGCTGACGGTCACGCTGACGCCGGTCCCGGGGGCGCCCGCGTGGACCGCGGCGTCCTACGAGGTGCTGTCGCACGTCCGCCCGTTCACGGACCGGTCCGCGCCGTCGCCGGTGCCGGGACTGGTCGCCTCCGGATCGGCGGTGAACGCGATCTCCGTCACCTGGGCCCCCGCCGTCGACGACGTAGCGGTGGCCCGCTACGAGCTGCACGCGTCGCGGTCGCCGGACTTCACGCCGTCGCCGTCGACCCTCGTCGCGACGGTGACGTCGCCCGGTTTCGTGCACTCCGGCCTGGGCCTGGGGGAGACCTGGCACTACCGGGTCCGCGCGCTGGACTCGTCGGGCAACGCGGGGCCGTACTCCTCGGTGGCGTCGGGGACGAGCGGCCGGACCCTGAGCGTCGAGGGGGAGTCGCTGCTGCCGGAGGTCTCCGCCACCGCGCCGATCGGGCCGCAGGGCAACTGCTGCGGCGTGTCGTGGTCCGGCGGGGCGCAGCTGTGGTTCCGCGCGACGTCCGCGTCCGATGTTGCGACGCTGCGCTTCGACGTCCCGACGGCCGGCGTGTACTCGCTGTCGGCGGTGCTCACCCAGGCGGTCGACTACGGCATCGTCCAGCTGTCGATCGACGGTGCACCGGTCGGGCCCGCGTTCGACGGCTACAACGCCGGCGTCCGCGTCGCCGACCCGGTGGCGCTCGGGTCGCTGGAGCTGTCGGCTGGATCACACTCGCTGACGCTCACGCTGACCGGCCGCAACGCCGCGGCCACGGGGTTCCTGGTGGGGCTGGACCGGCTGCTGCTGCGGCTGGCGTGATCATGGATGGCGGCCGGGCTGCCGGTTTGGTTCCGACGCGGCCCGACCGCTATCCTTACCGGGCGGTTGCGCGGGGAAACCCGTGCGATCCAGTGGGGTATGGTGTAATTGGCAGCACGACTGATTCTGGTTCAGTTAGTCTAGGTTCGAGTCCTGGTACCCCAGCGCCCGGCACGGCCAGGCGACGATCTCCAGCCGGTTTGGAGTCGGAGCGAGGCTCGGGTACAGTTTCACCTCGCGACCACGGTCGCAACGGCCCCGTTGTGTAGCGGCCTAGCACGCCGCCCTCTCAAGGCGGTAGCGCGGGTTCGAATCCCGTCGGGGCTACAGCGAAGCGCCCCTCACCTGCGGAAACGCAAGGTGAGGGGCGCTGTTGTCTGTCCGCCCGGTCCCGGCTGTAGCCGGCTCTCTACGGCCGTTCCCGCCGAATGCGCGCCCAAGTTCTGGCGGCTGGTTGCCGCGGTCCGGAGCGGATCGATCCGGGCTCGGTGTTGCTCTGGGCAGCGACCGCTGTGAGGAGATCACGAGCCTGGGTCGGGGTTCGTGACGCTGTGAGCCGACGTTGGTCGTGCCGGTGGGAAGGTCGCTGGCGTTCGCGATGGAGCCGGCATCGTGCCGAC
>NZ_QUAL01000369.1 GCF_003579925.1 Jiangella rhizosphaerae
CCGGGCCGCGTTCGCGCGCGTCACCTCGCCCGGCCGGCTCGAGGCGCTGCGCCGCGGCCCGGTCGTGCTGGCCGACGCCGCGCACAACCCGGCGGGCGCGGCGGCACTGGCGGCGGCCCTCACCGAGGAGTTCGCCGGCACCGCGCTGGTCGCCGTCGTCGCCGCCATGGCCGACAAGGACGTCGAGGGCATCCTCACCGAGCTCGAGCCCGTCGTCGAGGCCGTCGTCGTCACGGAGAACTCCTCGCCGCGCACCATGCCCGTCGACCAGCTCGCCAACATCGCCGTCGACGTGTTCGGCCAGGACCGCGTGCACCAGGCGGTGCCGCTGCCCGAGGCGATCGACGCCGGGCTGCGGCTGGCCGAGCGCGAGGAGTCGCTGGGCGGCTACGGCGTGGTGGTCACCGGCTCGGTCGTGACGGCCGGCGACGCGCGGGTGGCGTTCGGGGCCGGCTCGTGAACCGCATCGCCGCCACCATCCTGTCGATCCAGACGATCGTCGTGCTGCTGGCCGTCCCGGTCGCCATCAACATCGCCGACGTCGGCCGCGGGGCGGCGTGGCTGGCCGGCGGCGGCATCGCCCTGCTGTGCGTCCTGGGTGCGGCGACGGTGCGCCGCGGGCGGCCCGGCTACGTGCTGGGGACGGCGGCCCAGGTGGGCTCCATCGCCGCCGGCTTCGTCGTGCCGGCGATGCTGATCCTGGGCGGGATCTTCGCGCTGCTGTGGTTCGTGCTGCTTCGCATCGGCCCGCAGGTCGAGCGCGAGAAGGCCGCCCGCGAGGCGGCCGCACGCGAGGCGGAGCAATGACGGGTGGTTCGGTGGCGCTCTGGCACCACCGAACCACCCGCCATCACGCGTCGCCGGCGACGTAGGCGGCCTCGATCTCGCGCAGAACGGCGGCCGGTTCCGCGCGGAGCCGGGCCGGCGACACCGGCAGTACCCGGTAGCCGAGTGCGGCGTAGCGGGCCCGTCGCTGTTCCGTACGGGCGGGTGCGTCGCCGAAGCCGTGGAAGCTGCGCGAGTCGACCTCGACGACCAGATGGACGCGCTCCCAGCAGGCGTCCGGGTAGATGCCGCGGTGGCCGGGGAGCGGCCGGTTCCAGCGTGGTTCGGGGAGCAGGCGGCTGGTACGGATGAGATCGCGCAGCTCGCACTCCGGCGCGGACCGGCACCCGGCTTCGATGTCCTTCATGGCGAGGCGGGCGAGCGCGCCGCCGCGGCGCGGGGCGGCGGCGACCTCGGCGCGCAGCGCTGTGAGCGTGGTGCGGCGCCGCTGTACGGCTTCGCACAGCAGGGCGCGAACGTTGCGCAGCGCGAGCTCGCGGTGCTGCTCCGGCTGGTGCCAGCAGCCAGGGCAGCCGTCAGCACGCGAGCAGACCGGCCGCCAGTCGGCCGGCAGGTGATCCGAGCGGACGACTGTTTCCACCACGGCTCGAGCCGTTGCCACGACCGGGACGACGCCCGGCATCGGTGCGTGCTCGGCCTGCTCCAGGAGGACGTGGAGCGGCACGTCGGGCTGAGAGTCGTCGACCCACATGCGCGCTTCCGGCGGCCGGGTCGTCCGGCAGACCCGGACGAAGCCCTTGCTCCGGCGGGCCGACTCCCACGGCACCAGCACGTCGATCGCCGCACCGGCCGGTGGTCCATACTCGAGCCCGCTCATCTCGCAGGCCCACGCGCCGCTGATGGCCGCACCGGGGCCGCCGTGCAGGATCGCCGCCCGCCGGCGGTGCTGGGGAGCGAGGGGTCCGCTGAAGGTCGCATAGACGCCTGGCAGGACGCGCTGCCACGGACCGCCGGCCCGGGTGGCATGACGCACCGCATCGCGGGTCATGCCGGCCGTCAACGCCTGCCGGCGTGTGATCAGGCCGTCCTGCGCGCGAGCGAGCGCATGAGCATGTTCATGGGGCACGACGCGATCCTGCGCGAGCGCGCGAGGCGGCGGAAGTGCGAATTCTCAGCCTGTGGATAACGATGGCGGGTGGTTCGGTGGCGCTATGGCACCACCGAACCACCCGCCATCGGGGAGGAACCTGACTCAGAGGCCGGGGAACCAGAGGTCGAGCTCGCGCTTGGCGGCCTCGGGGGAGTCCGAGGCGTGCACGAGGTTCTCGGAGTTCGACAGCGCGAAGTCGCCGCGGATGGTGCCCGGCGCGGCCTTGCGGCCGTCGGTGGCGCCGTTCATCGCGCGGACGACGTCGATGGCCTGGTCGCCGTCGAGCACCAGCGCGACCAGCGGGCCGCCGGTGACGAACTCGCGCAGCGCGGGGTAGAACGGCTTGTCGACGTGCTCGGCGTAGTGCGCGTCGGACAGTGTGGGGTCGATGGTGCGCTGGTCCATCGCGACGATGGTCAGACCCTTGCGTTCGTAACGGGCCAGAATCTCCCCGACCAGGCCGCGGCGGACGGCGTCGGGCTTGATCAGGACGAGCGTGCGCTCGGACACGGGTGCTCCTGTGCGGTCGTGTGGATCGGCAATGTCCCGACACTAGTCCACCACCGGCCGCGAGGTCCCCAGCGGCGGCGCGATGAAAGCGTCGTGAAAGCGCCCGCCGGTAGCGTCCACCGTGCCGGATGCGCATCCGGCAGGGGGCATGACCACGGTCAGGCGTCCAAGGTAAAGTTCCCCCGAACGTCCAGGGGGCAGCGGGGTTGTTTGTGCACGTCGAAGCATCCGGCGACGCGGCGTCCGTACCGGTCGCCTCGGCCGGAGCTCCGATACGAGTCCCCCCGGCTGCTCCCGGCCGTCCCGGCCGGTTCGGGAGGGCAGCGACGGGGGCGACGAGGCAGGAGCGGTAGAGGCACCTCATGGCGGGGACAACTCAGACGACTGACGCGGCCAACGAGCGCCAGCGCGCGCGGGAACAGCGCGGCATCCGCAGCAACCAGCGGGTCCGTGCCGACAACACCCGGCTGCCGTCGCCGCCGCGGCAGCGCCGCCCGGCGCTGGCCGCGCTCGCGGTGCTGCTCATCGTCGGCGGCGCCGCCGTCGCCGCGCTGCTGGCCATGCGCGTCGACGAGCGCACGCCGGTACTCGTGCTGGCCCGGGACGTCGCCGCTGGCCAGCAGATCACCAGCGACGACCTCGAGACCACTCAGGTCGCCTCTGAGCTCGACAGCCTCATTCCGGAGTCGCAGGCGGACCAGGTCGTCGGACGATACGCCCGCGTCGCCCTCGCGCAAGGGCAGCTGCTCGACACCACGATGCTGGAGGATTCTTCGCCGCTGACCGAGGGCCAGGTGGCCGTCGGGGCGTTTCTCGCGCAGGGCTTCCTGCCGGCCGGCGGCCTCAAACCCGGCGACATCGTCGACCTCGTCTCGATCGTCACCGGCGAGGGCGAAACCGTCGTCGAGGGCGCCCGGGTGGCCTCCGCCACCGCGGCCGAGGGCACCGGCGATGCCGGCGGCGGTGCCGGTTCCACGGTCACGCTGCTGGTCGACCGCGGCGACGCCGCCACGGTCGGCGGTCTCGCGGCCACCAACCAACTGGTCGTCACGCTGGTCGAGCGGGGCACCCCGTTCGAGTCCGGGGAGGACTGACCCGGTGCTCATCGCGTTCGCGTCCGCCAAGGGCTCGCCGGGCGTGACCACCACGGTCAACGCGCTCGGGGCCATCTGGCCGCTCGACGTCGTGGTCGCCGACTTCGATCCCGCCGGCGGCGATTTCGCCCTGCGTCACCGCGACGCCGAGGGCGAGCCGCTCGACCCCGAGCGCGGCCTGCTGTCGCTGGCCGCCGCCGCGCGCCGGGGCGTCGCCGAGGCGAACATGGCCGAGCACCTGCAGACCGCCGACGGCGGCCTCGACGTGCTGGCCGGCGTCGTCCGGCCCGAGCAGCTCACCGGCATCGGCTCGGTGTGGCCGTCGATGGCCACCATGCTCAAGGCGCTGCCGGTCGACGTGCTGGTCGACTGCGGCCGCATCGTCCCCGGCACCCCGCTGCTGCCGGTCATGAACGCCGCCGACGCCGTCGTGTTCGTGGTCCGGCCGGGCATCGAGTACTACGCGCACCTGCGCGAACGGCTGCGCTGGCTGGCCGAGCCGCTGCAGATCGGCCAGGCCGGCAGCATCCCGGTCGGCATCGTGCTGGTCACCGACAGCAGCGACACCGCGAGCCCGCGCGACCTCGACCGTCTGCTGCAGCACGACGGCCACCAGGTCACCGTGCTGGGCCGCATCGCCGACGACCCCAAGGCCGCCGGCGCCCTGGCCGGCCGGTGGAGCCGCCGCATCGACCGCTCGCTGCTCGTGCGCTCGGCGCGCGAGCTCAGCGAGTCGGTGCGGACGCTGGCCCAGGCGCACGCGCGTATCCCGAGCAGGAGCTGACCACGTGGACCAGAACCTCGTCCGCACCCTCCGCGAGGAGGTCGCCGACACCCTCGCCCGGCAGCGCCGCGACGACGCCGCCAACGGCATCCCGCCGATGTCCGGCGAGGACGAGCGGCAATTCGCCCGCGCCGTCATCAGCCGGGTCCTCGACGCGCACGCCCGGGCCGAGATCGCGGCCGGGCGCACGCCGCCGTCGGCGGAGGAAGAGGAGGAGATCTCCTCCGGCATCCACGCCGCGCTGTTCGGCGTGGGCCGGCTGCAGCCGCTGCTCGACGACCTCGAGGTCGAGAACATCGACATCAACGGCTGCGACCAGGTGTTCATCCAGTACGCCGACGGCCGCGAGGTGGTCGGCGCGCCGGTCGCCGAGAGCGACGACGAGCTGGTCGAGCTGGTGCAGATCCTGGGCGCCTACTCCGGCCTCACCAGCCGCCCCTTCGACTCCGCGAACCCGCAGCTGGACCTCCGGCTGCCCGACGGCAGCCGGCTCTCGGCCGTCATGGGCGTCTGCGCCCGTCCGGCCATCTCCATCCGGCGCGCCCGGCTGTCGCGGGTGCACCTCGACGACCTCGTCGGCTACGGCTCGGTGACGGAGGAGCTGGCCGCCTTCCTGTCCGCCGCCGTCGCCGCGCGCAAGAACATCATGATCGCCGGGGCCACCAACGCCGGCAAGACGACCATGCTGCGCGCGCTGGCCAACGAGATTCCGCCGTCCGAGCGGCTCATCACCGTCGAGCGCGCGCTCGAGCTGGGCCTGGGCGAGTTCCCCGACCTGCACCCGAACGTCGTCGCGTTCGAGGAGCGGCTGCCCAACTCCGAGGGCCAGGGCGCCATCACCATGGCCGAGCTGGTCCGCCGCAGCCTGCGCATGAACCCCAGCCGGGTCATCGTGGGCGAGGTGCTGGGCGACGAGATCGTCACCATGCTCAACGCGATGAGCCAGGGCAACGACGGCTCGCTGTCGACCATCCACGCCAACAGCTCCATCGAGGTGTTCAACCGCATCTCGACCTATGCCATCCAGTCCGTCGAGCGGCTGCCGGTCGAGGCGACCATGATGCTCATCGCCGGCGCCATCGACTTCGTCGTGTTCGTCGAGAAGCGCAACGAGTTCGCCGAGGGCGGCCGGCTGCGCCGGTTCGTCTCCAGCATCCGCGAGATCAACGGCGTCGACGGCCGGGTGCTGTCCAGCGAGATCTTCGCCGCGGGGCCCGACGGCGTCGCCGTCCCGGCCGCCCCCATCGCCTGCATCGACGACCTCATCGCGGTGGGCTACGACGCCAACGCCGGGGTGGTGGCGTGAGCCCCACCATCCTGCTCATCACCCTCATCGGGGCCGCCATCGGCGCCTCGGTCCTGCTGCTGATCATCGCGATCCGCGGCAGCGAGCCGAAGCCGCCGACGCCGGGCTCGTCCCGCTCGCTGGTCGAGCGGCTGGGGCGGCAGACGGTGTACGGCATCACCGCGGGCGTGGTCACGCTGCTGGTGACCCGCTGGCCGGTCGCGGCCATCGGCGGCGGCCTGCTGGTGGCCTTCTGGCCCGCGCTGTTCGGCGGGGCGAAGGAGGAGCGCACGGCCATCGCCCGGCTGGAGGGGCTGGCGTCCTGGACGGAGTCGCTGCGCGACACCATCGCCGGCGCCGTCGGCCTCGAGCAGGCCATCCCGGCCACCGTGTACGCGGCCTCGCCGTCCATCCAGCCGCAGCTGCGGCTGCTGGCCGACCGGCTGCGCATCCGCATGCCGATGCCCGAGGCGCTGGAGCGCTTCGCCGACGACCTCGACGACGCCAGCGCCGACCTCGTCGTGTCCGCGCTGATCCTCAACGCCCGGCTGCGCGGCCCCGGCCTGCGGCAGGTGCTCAGCTCGCTGGCCGACTCCGCCCGCGCCGAGCTCGACATGCGCCAGCGCGTCATGGCCGGCCGCGCCAGCACCCGCCGCTCGGTGCAGATCGTCGTTGGCGTCAGCCTGGCCTTCATGGTCGGCCTGTCGATCATCAACCGCGACTTCGTCGAGCCGTACAACACCGCGGTGGGCCAGATCGTCCTGGGCGTCGTCATCGCGATCTTCGCCATCGGCTTCCTGTGGATGCGGCGGCTGGCGAAGTTCGAGACGCCGGCCCGCTTCCTCGTCACCGCCGAGCCGGGGGAGGTGCGCGCGTGACGCTGATCCTGGTCGCGGGCGCCATCGCCGGCGCGGGGGCGCTGCTGCTCGGCTACGTGCTCTCGGTGCCGCGGGTCAATCCGGCCGCGGCGCTGGCCCGCCTCGACGCCGAGCGCAGCCGCGCCCGGCGCGACCGCCTCACCGCCGCCACGGTCACCGGCGGCAGCGGCGAGTCCGCCGCGATGCGCCGGTTCGGCGGCCAGCTGCGTCAGACGCTCGAGGGCGTCGGCCTGCGCATGGGGTCGCTGCGAGCCGACCTCTCGCTGCTCGGCCGGTCCATCGAGGGCCACCTCGCCACCAGCGTGCTGTCCGCGCTGGCCGGCTTCCTCATGCCGGTGGTCATCGCGGCCATCCTGTCCTTCGCGCACATCGGGCTGAGCATCCCGGCGGCGACGGCGCTCGGCCTGATCCTGGCGCTCGTGCTGGGGCTGGTCCCGACGTTGTCGGCGCGGTCGAGCGCGGCCGACCGCCGCCGCGACTTCCGCCACGTCGTCGGCTCGTTCCTCGACCTCGTCGCGATGAACCTCGCCGGTGGCCGCGGCGTCCCCGAGGCGCTGCAGGCGGCGTCGTCGCTCAGCGACGGCTGGGCCATGGTGCGCATCCGCGACACCCTGCTCACCGCCCGGCTGCACGGCGTCACGCCGTGGGCGGCGCTGGGCGAGCTGGGCGACGAGGTCGGCGTCGACGAGCTGCGCGACCTCGCCGCGGCGCTGGCGCTGGTCGCCGAGGACGGCGCCAAGGTGCGCGAGTCGCTGGCCGCCCGGGCCGGCTCGCTGCGCCGGCGCGAACTGGCCGAGATCGAGGGGAAGGCCGGGCAGCGTTCGCAGTCCATGCTGGTCGCTCAGCTGGTGCTGTGCTGCGGCTTCCTGCTCTTCCTCGTCTACCCGGCGGTGATGGGGGTGCTGGACCAGAGTTGACGAACCCCCGCAAGCACGGCTCGAACCCACGACACGACCAGGAGACACCCCCATGAAGCTGAACTTCTCGCCGTCCGCCCCGCTGGGCTGGCTGCTGCTGAGCCTGCAGGTGCACACCGAACGGGCCCGTCGCGCGCCCGAGCGCGGCGCGTCGGCCATCGAGTTCGTCATCATCACGGCGATCCTCGTGGCGCTGGCCGCGGCCGTCGGCGTCGTCATCTACAACCTGGTCACCGACGAGGCCGAGTCCATCGACATCCCGGACGCTCCCGGCGGCGGGCTCTGACGGACCGATGAACGTCGTCCAGGCGCGGATCGCACGACTGCGATCGAGAAGGGAGCGGGGTGCGACCGCGATCGAGCTCGCGATGTACACCCCGATCATGTTCTTGATCATCTTCATCATCGTGCAGTTCACGCTGACCTGGCACGGCAACCAGATCGCCGCGGCGGCGGCCCGCGAGGCGGCCCGGACGGCACGCGTCGGCGGCGGCACGCCGGCGGCACTGGCGGCGGCGGAG
>NZ_QUAL01000372.1 GCF_003579925.1 Jiangella rhizosphaerae
CCCGCGGCCGGGCCACGCTGACGCTGACGAAGGGTGCGGACCACTCCGTCCAGCGGATCCGCCTGCGCAAGATCTGACGCGGCGCTCAGGGCGGGCGTGTCGCCGCCCTCGAGAACGCCCTTGGCAAGGCTGGTCGTCGCGAATGTGTCCGATTTGACCGATGCTGCGCGACGGTGAGGCTTGCCAAGGCGGCCGGCCGGCCTGGCGGGTCGCGCTCAGAGGCTGCGCTGGTAGGCGGCGGACCAGCCGGCGACCTGGTAGCCGAGCGTCTCGTTGATGGCGATCATGTGCGCGTTGGAGTCGGCGTTCCACGTCCACACCGTCTGCAGCCCCGGCCGGTCGGCCAGGAGCTGGCGGAGGTTGGCCGCCTTGAGCAGCAGGCCGAGCCGGTGGCCGCGGTGCCGGGGGTCGACGATGGTGGCGTCCTGGAAGCCGGTGACGTCGCTGTCGCGCGACACGGTGATCTCCGTGATGCCGGCCATGCTGCCGTCGGGCGCCATGGCCGCCGCGACCCACGTGGCGCGGCGCATCCGCTCGCGGCGCTGCTCGCTGGTGCGGATGCGGGCGGCGTCCCACACCTCGGGCTCGTAGTCGACCTCGCCGAGGGGCGCGTCGGTGCTCATGCGGCCCTCGAGCCGGGCGTACTCGTCGACGAACTCGTCGGGCGCGCGGTCGCGCCAGGTGACGATGCGGTAGCCGGCGGCGTGCGGGCGGGCCGCCTCCTCGGCCCGCGCGATGCCGTCGAGGTCGAACGGCGGCCGCTGCACCCGTGCGATCTCGGTCATGCGGCGGGTGAAGCCGTGCTTCTCGGCGAACGCCGTGCCGGACGTGTGGCCGGTGCCCGTGGGACCCTCGATGTAGAGCAGCTGGCTGCTGCGGCCGGCGGCCTTCGACGCCTCGTCGAGGACGGCCAGCAGGGCGCTGCCGATGCCGCGGCGCGCCTCCTCGGGCCGGACGAACACCTCGGGCTCGGCGAGCGTGAGGTTGTCGCGCAGCGGAAGCCCCAGCACGGCCGCGCCCACGGCCTTGCCGCCGTCCTCGGCCAGCCAGAGCCGGGCGGCGTGGTGCTCGGTGCCCTCGTAGATGACCTTCAGCTCGTGTTCGAGCCACTGCGGGCCGGTGGGGTGGTCGGCCAGGCGCGCGCTGATGTGGACGTCGTACCAAGCGGCGAAGTCGGCGTCGGAGGCGTGGATCGGTCGGATCTGCACACGTCGAGCCTGGCTCGCGCCGCCCGGCCGCCGCAACGGATTTTCCCGCGGACCGGCCCCGCGGAGCGTCAGAGGGCGAGCTCGGCCTGGACGGTGGCGGCCAGTCGGCGGGCGACGGTCTCGGCCTGCTCGGAGGTGGCGGCCTCGACCATGACGCGGACCACCGGCTCGGTGCCCGACGGGCGGAGCAGGACGCGGCCGGTGTCGCCGAGCTCGGCCTCGGCCGCGGCGACGGCGCTCTTGACGCCCTCGTCGACGGAGACCCGGCTCTTGTCGACGCCCTTGACGTTGACCAGGACCTGCGGCAGCCGCTGCACGACCCCCGCCAGCTCCGTCAGCGACGTGCCGGTGGAGGCGACCTGGGCGAGCAGGTGGACGGCCGTGAGCACGCCGTCGCCGGTGGTGCCGTGGTCGAGCATGACCACGTGGCCGGACTGCTCGCCGCCGAGGTTGTAGCCGCCGGCCTTCATGGCCTCGAGGACGTAGCGGTCGCCGACCGCGGTGTCGATGACGTTGACGCCGGCCTGGCGCATGGCCAGCCGGAAGCCCTCGTTGGACATGACGGTGGCGACGACGGAGTCGCGGCGCAGCGTCCCCTGGGCGCGCATGGCCAGCGCGAGGATGGCCAGGATCTGGTCGCCGTCGACGATCTCGCCGGTGGCGTCGACCGCCAGGCACCGGTCGGCGTCGCCGTCGTGGGCGATGCCGAGGTCGGCGCCGGCCGCGACCACCTCGGCAGCGACGACGTCGAGGTGGGTCGAGCCGCAGTTGTGGTTGATGTTCAGGCCGTCGGGCTCGGCGCAGACGGTGATGACCTCGGCGCCCAGCCGGCGCAGCGCCTCGGGGGCCGCGCGGTAGGCGGCGCCGTGCGCGCAGTCGACGACGACGCGCAGGCCTTCGAGGCGAGCCGGGGCGGTGCCGACGATGTGCGAGATGTAGGTCTCGAGGCCCTCGGGGTGCTCGTGCACGCGGCCGACCTCGGCGCCGGTGGGCCGCTTCCACGGCTCGCGCAGCCGCGCCTCGATGGCGTCCTCGATGGCGTCGTCGAGCTTCTGGCCGCCCTTGGCGAAGAACTTGATGCCGTTGTCCGGCATGGGGTTGTGGCTGGCCGACAGCATGACGCCGAGGTCGGCGTCGAGCATGCCGGTGAGGAACGCGACGGCGGGCGTGGGCAGCACGCCGACCTTGAGGACGTCGGCGCCGGCGCTGGCCAGGCCGGCCACGACGGCCGCCTCGAGGAACTCGCCGGAGGCCCGGGGGTCGCGGCCGACGACGGCGACCGGGCGGCGCCCGGAGCCGAACGCGCCGATCTCGCCCAGCACGTGGGCGGCGGCGACGGAGAGGTCGAGCGCGAGCTCGGCCGTGAGATCGGAGTTCGCCAGGCCGCGAACGCCGTCGGTGCCGAAGAGACGGGCCACTGAGGGTGCTCCTAGGAGGGACAGCGGACGATGGAAACGCGAACGGCCCCGGAGCTCGTGCACCCCCCGGGGCCGTTCGCGGAATTCGCGCAGGTGCGCGAAATCAGCGCTTGCTGTACTGCGGAGCCTTGCGGGCCTTCTTGAGGCCGGCCTTCTTCCGCTCCGTGACGCGGGCGTCGCGGGTGAGGAAGCCGGCCTTCTTCAGCGCCGGGCGGTTGTTCTCGGTGTCGGCGGCGTTCAGCGCACGGGCGATGCCCAGCCGGAGCGCGCCGGCCTGACCGGTGACGCCGCCGCCGTCGATGCGGGCGACGATGTCGTAGCGGTCGGTGAGCTCGAGCTCGACCAGCGGCGAGCTGACCAGCTGCTGGTGCACCTTGTTCGGGAAGTAGGTGTCGAGCGTGCGACCGTTGATGGACCACTGCCCGGTGCCCGGCGTGATGCGGACGCGGGCGATGGCCTGCTTGCGCCGGCCGGTGGCCGCCGCGGGCTCGATGTTCGAGAAGCGCGACGGCGCCGACTCGGAGGTGTAGCTCTCGATGGGAGCCTCGTCGGTGTCGGTGTCGGTGTCGAACTCGTCGACGGTGGTCTCAGTCATGTCCTCACTCACTGCGCGACCTGGCCGATCTCGTACGGCACGGGCTGCTGGGCCTGGTGCGGGTGCTCCGGGCCCGCGTACACCTTCAGCTTGGACAGCATCTGCCGGCCCAGGCTGTTGTGGGGGAGCATGCCCTTGACGGCCTTCTCGATGGCCCGTCGCGGGTTCTTCTCGAGGAGGTCCCGGTAGGTGGTGGAGCGCAGACCGCCCGGCCGGCCGGAGTGCCGGTAGTCGAGCTTCTGCTCCAGCTTGCTGCCGGTGAGCGCCACCTTCTCGGCGTTCACGACGATGACGAAGTCGCCGGTGTCGACGTGCGGCGCGTAGACGGGCTTGTGCTTGCCGCGCAGCAGGGTCGCGGTCTGGCTGGCGAGCCGGCCGAGGACGATGTCGGTGGCGTCGATGACGTGCCACTGGCGCTGGACATCGCCGGGCTTGGGGCTGTACGTGCGCACGGTCGTAGGCCTTCGCTTTGGTCGAGAGGATGGATCTGGTCGGTGGCTGGCGTGCCGCGCTCCGGTACGCACAACGACACGACAGAATACCTGTGCGGCCGCCGCATGGTCAAAACGGTCGGGAAACCCGCACCGGACGCCGGTCACACGCTCGCGTGCACCATCTCATACTGGGCGAGGTCGACGCGAACCCAGCCGGTCGCGCGGAAGAACTCGGCCCCGTCGGTCTCGGGCACCAGGGGCGGCACCGTCCAGCGTCGTCCGGGGAACGCGTCGCGCAATGCGGCGAGCAACGCGCGCCCGTGACCCCGCCGGCGGGCCGCCGGTTCGGTGTGCACGGCGCTCAGCACCGCGGTGTCCTCCGTGACGCTCACCAGCGCCGCGGCCGGTCCCAGCACGTAGGCCCGGCGCGGCGGCGCGGCGGCGGCCAGCGTCTCGGGCGCGAGCTGCCAGGGCAGCTCGTCGGCGCCGGCGAGCCCGGCGGCCAGGCGCCGGGCGAACCGGAGCGGGTCGATGTCCGCCAGGCCGTTCGTCGCGGCCGGTCCGACGGCGCCGGGACGCTCCCAGCTGTAGCCGACCAGCGTCCGGACGATGCGGAAGCCGAGGCTCTCGTAGAGCCGCTGTGCCGCCACGTTCCCCACGATGACCTCGAGGGTCAGCGTCGTCGCCCCGGCCGCCGAGCATCGCCGGACCGCGCGTTCCATCAGCGCCCGGCCCACGCCGCGGCCGCGGTAGGCCGGCGTGCAGCCGAACCCGCCGATCCGCGCCGTCGTGCCGCGCCGCGTGACCAGGCAGATGCCCGCGAGGTCGTCGCCGGCGCTGTAGACCTCGCTGAGGTACCGGTCCAAGTGCTCGGCGCCGAACCGCCGCTCGAACGCCGGTCCGTCCACTGCCACGGGCACGACGTAGCCCTCGAACGAGCGCGTCATGGCCTCGGCCGCCTGCTCGGACGTCAGCGCGGCGACCGGGCGCGCCGTCAGCACGCCCGCGCGGGTGGGGATCTGGTCGGCAGCGGCATCGGCCACAGCACGATTGTCACCCGCCGACAGGAGTACCGTGGCGGCAGGACGGGGCACGGGCGCTCGGGGGGGCGCGCATGACCACAACCGAAGCGCGGGAACGAGGCCGGGCCGCATTCGAGACGCGGGCCTGGGCGGAGGCGTACGCGCAGCTCGCGGCCGCCGACGCCGTGGCGCCGCTGGCGCCGGACGACCTCGTACTGCTGGCGATGTCGGCGTTCCTGGCCGGTCACGATGCGCAGTCCACCACCGATCTGGAGCGGGCGTTCCACGCGTTGCTGCGCGAGGGACGGCCGCGGCCCGCCGTCCGGTGCGCGTTCTGGCTGGCGACGGTGCTGGCCAACGAGGGCGAGCTCGCCCGGGCGAGCGGCTGGCTGGCCCGCGCCGAGCGGGTGCTGGACGAGTGTGGCCGCGACTGCGCCGAGGCCGGCTACCTGCTCACCGCGCGGGCCCGGCAGGCGGCGGAGAGCGACCCGGCCGTGGCCGCGGAGATGTTCGCCGAAGCGGCCGCCACCGGCGAGCGGCACCACGATCCCGACCTGGTGGTCCTCGGCCGCATGGGCCGCGGCCGGTCGCTGGTCGGGATGGGCAAGGTCACCGAGGGTGTCGCGCTGCTCGACGAGGTGATGGTCGCCGTCACCGGCGGCGAGGTCGGCCCGCTGCTCACCGGCATCGTCTACTGCACCGTCCTCGACGCCTGCCGCGCGACGTTCGACGTCCGCCGCGCCCGCGAGTGGACGACGGCGCTGAGCCGCTGGTGCGACGCGCAGCCCGACCTCGTGCCGTTCCGCGGCGAATGCCAGGTGCACCGCGTCCACGTCCTGCGCGAGCAGGGCGAGTGGTACGACGCGCTGGGCGAGGCCGGCCGCGCCTGCCGCCGTCTGGCCGACCCGCCGGGCCAGTCGGCCGCCGGCGCCGCCCACTACGAGGAGGCCGAACTGCACCGGCTGCGGGGCGAGGACGCGGCCGCGGAGGACGCCTACCGGCTCGCCGGCCTGAGCGGACGCGACCCGCAGCCCGGCCTGGCCCTGCTCCGCCTCGGCCAGGGCCAGGTGGCGGCGTCCGTCGCCGGGCTGCGCCGCGCGCTGGACGAGACCCCGAGCCCGATCGAGCGCCCCGATCTGCTCGCGGCACTGGTCGAGGCGCTGCTGGCGGCGGGCGACACCGACGGCGCCGCTGCCGCCGCGGCCGAGCTGGCCGAGATCGCCGGTGCCGCCCGGGTGCCGATGCTGGCCGCGATGTCCGCCTACGCGACGGCGTCGGTGCGGCTCTCGCGGGGCGACGCCGGCGGCGCCCTGGCCGCCGCCCGGCGATCGTGGGCCGCCTTCCGCGAGGTCGAGACGCCGTACGAGGCCGCCCGGGCCCGCGTCCTGGTCGGCCTGGCCTGCCGCGACCTGGGCGACGCCGACGCCGCCCGGACGGAGTTCGACGCGGCGGCGCGGACGTTCCGCCGGCTCTCCGCCGGGCCTGAGCTCGACCGGCTGCGGCTCTTGACCGACGGCGGCCGGGAGTGGAGCGGCGGGCTGACGCCGCGTGAGCTGGAGGTGCTGCGCCTCGTGGCGGCCGGCCGGAGCAACCGGGCGATCGCGGCCGCGCTGGTGCTCAGCGAGAAGACGGTCGCGCGGCACGTGAGCAACATCTTCACCAAGATCGGCGTCTCGTCGCGGGCGGCTGCGACCGCGTTCGCCTACGAGCACGGCATCGTGTGAGGTGGGCACCGTCCCCCTGGTGCCCATTCTCTTAAGCCGCGCACGCGCGCCTCAAGCGGACTGTTGGGCGCTTCGCGCCGGCGATGACCGCTTGACCCGCGCGCACGCGGCCTAAGAACGGGCAGCTATCAGGGGGACGGGGGGAGTGTGGCGACGAGGCCGGGGCTGTTGGGCCCGGTTTCGGTGTGGCGTTGGTGTCGCTTGGTGTCCACGTAGTGAGATTTCACCGTGATTGTGGGGCCCGCACGAGGATTACCCGAGCCTCAACACGGTTGTAAGCGTGTTGAGGCTCGGGTAATCCTCGTGATGTCCGCGATCGTTCATGATCATCGCAACGGCGGACCGTCACGTCGGCCGCGCAGCCTGGCGGGCACGCCGTCGTCGCTGGCTGAGCCACTCGGCGTACGCAGAACTACCCATGCCGTTCCGGCCGCGAAGATGCACGGTTCGCCCGACGCGGCCGCACCGGCGCCACCCCTACCGTCAGAGGCCTGGCCTGGCGGAACGGACCGGGAGGGCGTCATGGAGCAGCACATCGAGACGATCGTGATCGGTGGGGGTCAGGCGGGGTTGAGCGTCGGCTACCACCTCACCCGGATGGGGCGGCCGGTCCTGATCCTGGACGAGCAGCGGCGCACGGGCGACAACTGGCGCCGCCACTGGGAGACGCTGCGGCTGTACAGCCCGGCGCGCTACGACGGGCTGCCGGGGATGCGCTTCCCCGGACCCGGCGGGGCATTCCCGACCAAGGACGAGGTCGCCGACTACCTGGAGGCCTACGCCGCCAGGTTCGAGCTGCCGGTCGAGCACGGCGTCCACGTCGAGACCCTCGCGGCAAGGGACGACGGCGGCTATGTCATCGACTGCGGCGACCGGCGGTTCACGGCCGAGAACGTCGTCGTGGCGACCGGGACGTTCGGCACCCGCGGCTACGTGCCGCCCTTCGCGGGCGAGCTCGACCCGGCCATCGTCCAGCTGCACTCCAGCCGGTACCGGCGGCCCGACCAGCTCCCGCCCGGCCCCGTCCTGGTCGTCGGCGCGTCGCACTCGGGCGCGGACGTCGCGGTCGAGGCCGCCCGCGAGCACCGCACGATCCTGTGCGGCCGGCCGACGGGCCAGCTCCCGGTGCCGCTGGAGTCGCGGCGAGCGCGGACGGCGTTGCCCGTGCTCTGGTTCCTGGCCGGGCACGTGTTCACGCTGCGCACGCCGATCGGGCGGAAGATGCGCCCGGAGGTCAGGACGCATGGCGGCCCGCTGCTGCGGGTGAAGGCGGCCGACCTCGCCGCGGCCGGCGTGGAGTGGATCCCCGAGCGGGTCACCGGCGTGCGGGACGGCAAGCCGGTGCTGGCCGGCGGGCGGGTGCTCGACGTCGCGTCGATCGTCTGGTGCACCGGGTTCCGGCAGGACTTCGGCTGGATCCGGCTGCCCGTCATCGGCGACGACGGCTGGCCGCTGGAGGACCGCGGCGTCGTGCCGTCGGCGCCCGGCCTGTACTTCACCGGGCTGGCGTTCCAGAGCGGGTTCAGCTCCATGCTGATCGGCGGCGCCGGACGGGACGCGGCGTACGTGGCGCGCCACCTCGCCCGCCGGCAGCGCGCCGGCCGGCCCGCGGTCGCCGCCGCGTAGCCGGCC